>PLNU01000156.1 GCA_003142835.1 Syntrophaceae bacterium | reverse complement strand
ATTAAAAATGGCCGGAGATTTTTTGAAGGGGCAAAACGTGTAGGTAGAAAAAAGCCAATTATTGTCTTGAGGGGGGGGCGAACACAAGCCGGAGCTCATGCAGCGGCAAGCCATACCGGAGCCATGGCTTCCAACATCAAGATTTTTGAGGCCGCGTGCAAGCAGGCGGGGGTTATCCAAGTGGAGCACCCCATGGATTTATTAGACCTCTCCGCAGCTTTTTCTTCTCTTCCCTTGCCTCAGGGTAAAAGAGTTGCCCTTTTAACGTTGGGCGGTGGATGGGGTGTTGTGGCCTCAGATTTATGTATGGAAAACGGTCTTGTGGTTCAACCATTATCAGAACAAATCATCAACAAAATAAATGATTGGTTACCCCCGTTCTGGAGTCATGCCAATCCCGTGGATTTGGTGGCTGAGATGAATACGGGAATTCATGTGGCTATCGTGAATGAGCTGCTGCAATGGGATGAATGCGATGCGATCATCCATATGGGTATTATCGGCAGAAAGGTTATGATCAAGTCCGTACTGGAATCGACTATAGCGGTTAATAAGGCTTATGACCAAAAGTATGTGGATGACAGTTTAGAATTACTGAGAGTTTATGAGCAGGAGCTTATCAATAAAACAGTCCAAATTATGGAGAAATATAATAAGCCTGTCATAGGTGTTTACTTGCTCACTGATGAAACATCTCGAACAGTGACGGAAATTGACGGCCGTAAATATAAAGGAGTAATTTTCCCAACGCCGGAAAGAGCAGTTAAAGCTCTGGCCAAGATGTATAATTATTCACAATGGCTGAAGAATTCGACAATTTAAAAGATCACGCAGTCCTGACACAAACGGCAAAGGAGTGGTTTTTACCAGGCACTGGTTCTGAGGATCATGACGGGACTTAGAATAAATCCGGCTGTGCTGAAATATTTATAGCCGACTACCTGCCATTCAGTCCAAAGACAATGTTTCACGTGAAACGTTTGTACCCACATGGTCAATCTTGGCGATAAGACCTCCTTTACTTATTATACCATTCTAAATCAAAGATTATATCGAGGCAGCAAGGAGGAGGGGACGAGGCATATTGTACATACATTTTGGAAGCCGACAACGCCCCAGGCATTCGAGACTGTGTCGCAATTATTTTCTTTGATGGTGCCGGAAAAAATGGCCTATAGCCAATTATTTTTAAATTTGAGGGGTAAATCACTCCCGAAAATCATTGTTTTCGCCCGGTTTTCGAATTGCGACACAGTCTCATTCGCCGGGCTGCGTTGCTAACAAAGATGGTGCTTTGATTTAGGATTGGAATAAGAGCTCTTTTGCTTATTATTCAGCTTAATATTTAATCAGCTAGCATATACTCGCCAAGTAGATACAGCTCGCCCTTTCAATTCAAATAATAAATGATCGCCTCAATTATCCAGAAAATACAAGAGGCAGGCTTTGGTGGCCTGCCTCTTGTAAATAAGATTTCTTACTACACTATTCTATTCTCANNTGTTATAATCTTTTATTGACGAAATTTTTACCTTGTTTACCTGAGCAATAATATCCTGCGGCTGTATTCCCACATCATCCGCCGGACTTCCCCCAGCCACATCAGTTACTATCACACCATCATTTTTCCCAATACCAAATTGCCGTGCCACTTCCGGATTTATCTCCTGAACAGCAAGACCAAAATATCCTTTTCCTCTATTTGTCGACACTACTTCAGATTTATCCTTGCGCTCCACCACAACTACTTCGAACAACATTTCTTTGCCATCGCGCAATGCTTTAACCGTCATCTTTTCACCAACATGTAATGCTGCGGCCGTCAGAAGCAATTCGTGCGTGTCCTTTATGGCTTTGCCGTTAATCTCTTTGATGATATCGCCTACTTTAATGCCTGCCCTGTCTGCCGGATCTCCTTTAAAAACATCAGATACTAAAGCCCCGCTCTTATCTTTATGATTTAAATTTTTCGCTATATCTTCTGTTATATCCTGTACGGAAATACCCAACCAACCACGGGTAACTTTTCCTTTTGTCTTGAGATCAGCCAAAATGCTTTTGGCCATATTAATTGGTATGGCAAAACCGATACCCTGACCCTGCGCAACAATTGCCGTATTTATGCCGATGACTTTTCCATCCATACTAAATAATGGGCCGCCGCTGTTACCGGGATTAATGGACGCGTCTGTCTGAATAAAATTATCATATGGACCCGCTCCTATGACACGCCCTTTCGCGCTGATTATACCAGCCGTGAGAGTCTGCTCTAAACCGAATGGATTACCAATAGCAATGACCCACTCTCCAACTCTCACCTTATCAGAGTCTCCGATTTCCACAACCGGCAAGCTATTGCTGGGTTTAATTTTTATCAAGGCAATATCCGTTTTTGCATCTGTTCCAATTATCTTTGCTTCATACTCCTTACCATCGGATACTTTGACTAATATTTTGTCTGCCTGCTCCACCACATGATTATTAGTAAAAATGTATCCATCATTACTAATGATAAATCCTGAACCAAGGCTGCGCTGTTTGAATTCCCGCTGAGGAATATCACCGAAAAACCTGTCAAAGAAATCATCCCCGAAGGGCGATCTTCCAAAGGGCATACCAAACCCTTTGCGGTTTTTGAATGTTTTTGTGGTGCTGATATTGACTACTGCCGGTTTTACGTGTTCCGCCAGATCGGCAAAAGAAGGTGGCGTCTTTACAGAGTCAAAAGGAGACACAGCCGATGCCATCTGAATTTCCGGTGCTCCGGTTGGTGTAAAAGAAGATCTCAGAACTTCCACAAGTGAAACAATAAAAGACGCTACTAGAAACGCCATCAAGAACATAAAGAATGTTTTACGATTTTGACTTTTCATATACCCCCCTGCATTAATAAACGAATACGGCTAAATTGCCATTTTTCTTTTTACGCTAATTTTTTTGAATATAATGATCACAGTATGTTTGTCAATGACTATATTAGCATCAGGAAGTTTGAAGTCTTAATGATGTTGTGCTAAGATTACTTACCTCATCTTTTGAAATTGGACTTATGTCTTTTTTAGAAAAAATAGGGCATTTTGAAACTAATCTATCAAAGTCTTTTACCGATATATTTTTCTTTGCCGGTATAGTTTTGCTCCGTATGTTCCGACGTAAAACATATAGTAGTGCTATGCGCTCAGTTCTTGTCAATCAAATCTATTTTACATCTGTACAAATTCTGCCCGTCTTTATAGCCGTCTCGATAATTTTTGGCTCTTTGCTGATCGGAATTGTTTTTCAGTTGCTGAAGGGATTAGGTCTAACCGGGTTTTTCGGCAACGTTCTGATGGGCTTAATCGTTACCGAGCTTTCTCCTTTTTTTACTGTTTTATTGATAACTCTTCGCTCCGGTTCCGCCATTAATACTGAAATTGCTGTGATGAAGGTAAACAGTGAAATAAAAACCTTAGAAACATTCCGTATTGATGTTATTGATTACTTACTGGTACCGCGTGTAATTAATGGTGTTGTGTCTTTGGTACTGTTGAGCAGTCTTTTTTCTGTTGTCCTGATGTTCAGCGGCATATTATTTTCCAAGATTATTTTTGGGATAAGTATAGATGCGTATATAAATATTTTATTAAACTCCGCTAATTTTTCTGATATAGTTATCGCATTGGTGAAGTGCGCCGTCTTCGGTTTTTTTATTACTTTAATTCCGATTCGTTTTGGATTACGCGCGTCACATGAGCTTACCAGCATTCCCATTGCCGTTTCCGGTGGCATGGTAAATGTTTTTACTGCAATTATGATCATTGAGGTGCTGTCATTAATAACAAAGTTATTCTAAGTTTTTTTGATAGTGAAAATGCTCTTAATGATGGTTTGCGGGATTTTCTAGTATCTCATAGCGTTCACGCGGCGCCCGTTTCCGTTGATATACCGCTCATTTCTAACCAAGAGGTCTGGATGAACATATCTTTGATTAAACAATATCATGAAAATATGCCTATGGCCCAGGCACATGACATTGCCATTACAGCATTGCAGCGTCTTGGTTTAGAACATATTGCGTATAAAAGAAACCCCTCCTTGAATAATGAGGAACGATTTTGCGTTATGCTACTGCGCGCCGTGATGGTGCGCGACGCCATCGTAATTATCGACCGGCCTTTCAAGATTATACCGCATCTTAATAAAATTAATTTTTTCCTAGATACATTAAAAAAAATTGAAGATTTTTATATAAACTGTCATATATATGATTATAAATGGATGTCAGAAAGATACGGTGACTTATGTCATTAAGCCGTGAATTTAAAGTAGGTCTATTTATTGTTCTTACGGCAATTGTAATTTTATTGTCTTTGCTTTATCTCGCCTACGAAAAAGGATTCTTCGAAAAAGTTTTTACATTCACCCTCTCTTCCAAATCCGGCGACGGTTTTACCGAAGGTATGCCGGTTGTCTTTTCCGGCTTTAACATTGGCAAGGTTCACGCGCTGGAACTTAACGATAAAGGCATTGTCCTTATTCGCATAAAGATTCCTGAGCGCCATGTCAAGTGGGTTAAAAAAGACAGCACTTTTATTCTCTACCGTCCCTTGATCGGTGCTTCCCGCATTATAGTAATAACGAATAATTTATATAGCCCGCAACTTCCTGAAGATAAAATTCCTGAAGTAGAAATCGTTAATGATATTAATGATGTAATCACAAAAGTTCCTCCATTGATTGAAAAAATAACTCTAATTGCTGATAATCTGGAAACTCTTTCTAAAAACTTGGCCAATCCTAAAGGCGATTTTAACCGTATCTTGAACAGCGTTACAAAAGTTACAGATAACCTCGATAACATTCTTAAAAAAGTAGATAAGATTGCTGATAAAACTGATGCTCAACTTTTTAGTAAAGATGGAACTCTTCCGCAAATCAATAATATTCTTAAAGATATTATAGGCAAGCTGGAAAAACTTAATACCACAGTAGATAATATAAATAAAATCAGCCAGGATGCTTCGGAGGGCATGAAAGATTTCCGCACTTTGCGCTCCGATATTGATGATACCGTCAATGCCATTGACGACGTCGTGAATAAACTCGATGATCTTATTTCGTCGAAGAAAGATCCGGAGTTCAAAGCACCATGAGGAAATTACCGGTCATTGTAATACTTTTTCTAATTTGCGCCTGTGGATCACAACAAATTCCTGAATGGAAGGATACATCTTCCAGACAACTGGAAAGTTATAAATATTATTTTTTAACAGATAAAGAAGGTACATCGGAGCCTCATTTTGTCAAAGCCAAAAAGGCTATCGCCAGAAGTAACGATCTTAATCTTTTGGGCACTGCGTATTTAACCAAATACGCTCTGTATGTTTCGATCATCGAAGATTTTGACGATACTGATTTTCTCCGGATTAACAAACTGCAACCCAACGCAAAAAACTTTTCCTATTATAATTTTATTAAAGGAAATTTTCATGCCGCTGATTACTATTTACTGCCTGCTCATTACGGCAAACTTTTGAAACCTGCACAGGATAAAGATTTGGCAACAGCAGTCAAAGAAATTAGCAGCATTGATGATCCTCTTTCTCGTTTAGTTGCCTGTGGTGTTTGGGTAAAATATTTGCCTTACGATGATAATATCCTGCAGATCGCCATCAATACCTCGGCAGACAATGGTTGGGGGAAACCTCTTTTTGCTTATTTAATCAGACTGCAACAATATTATCTTGACCATCATGAAACAGTTAAAGCTGAAAGCATAAAAGAGCGTCTGGAATTATTGAAAAAATAGTTTCTTATCTCGCGCGTTAACGTTGAGTTGGATTTTGTTTGACGAAAGACTTGCTACGCGAGGCGATTAAAATAAACAAATAATATTAAATGGGGAATGGACGATGAAAACAAAACAAAATATTGCTTTATTGCTTCTGATCATTGGCACAATTTTTTTCTTTGCGGGATGCGCCGATAAGTCGAAAGAATTGCTGGTGGAAGATTATAAGAAAATGACCAATGAGCGGCTGCTGGAATATTTCTATCAGGTAAATGATGAAATCGAGAAACAGGAAAAATCTTCCGGACCGTCGGTTGGCTTTGGCGTGGGCGGATTTGGCCATGGCGGTGGTGCCGGTGTAGGCGTTGGCACTGGCGGCACTGGCTACACAGCCGAAGATTTAAGGGCGCGCCGAATCGAAATCCGCCTGGAAATGAAAAGAAGAAATTTGAATCCCTGAGTTTCTAATTTCTGTACATAGAGTATTTTTGGTGGGGTGCTATACGGCACCCTACCTAAAGGAATCATTCATAATGTCCGATCGAAAAGCCAGCCGAACGGCGCTGGGCGCCGCGTACATGCGGGCTGTGCATCAGTTGTTCGACGCGCAACCGCGCATACTTGATGATCCTTTCGCGCTCTCGCTGCAGCCTGCTTTGTTCTCTGAATTCAATATTTTTTTGATTTCGAAATTAACCTGGAAGGTAATAGACATCCGCACGGCAGTATTCTTTAAAACCAGCCTGCAGGTATACTGCTAATCCGTCTTTTGAAGATTGTAAAACACAATATTTATAACCTGATGTTTTCGCATATATCATTGAGCCCAAAATTAAGGCCAGTGCAATTCCTTTGTTTCTGTTCGCAGCAAGAGTCGTGACAAAATAAACTCCAGCAGTATCGCTCTGCAAAAATAAAAGAGCGGTAGCGACCGGCTGACCCTTCCAATAGGCAAGAAATAATTTTTGCGGAGATCTTTCACTGAGATCAAATGATGCTACAAATTTATTGTATTGTTTTTTTGTTTCCTGCGGCATTTCAAATCCCGCAAAAGATATATCCTCCCATATTTTTAGTTCACTTTCGTCTTTAACAGATGATATCTCAATATCCTCGCTTTTTTGTATCGCAAGCGGCATTGTACTCACATCTACTGCCAGACAGGGAATTGATTTTAAATAATTAAAGCCCTCGTTTTTCAATATCTCTTTTGTTGTTCTGGACTGACCGCAAGGATAAACCCACCACCAGAAGGGCAGTTTTAATTCTTTATAATTATTTTTTATTTGATTTATTATCCTTACGTCATTATCCGCTAAAGGCTTCTCATTCCATGTCCAGTTGAGATCGGCAACATCAATGCCTGTATTCATGGATGATATTATTCCATTGCCGCTTATGGAAGAATTAAGATTCCCCCAGTAACAGCCAATAGCGAAAACGTTATTCTCGATGATTTGAATTAAAGACATTTATTGCTTCACAGATATTAGATGTTACTATTTTTTGTTTCAAGCAATTCGGGCCATTCTCGTCCAGCTGTAATTTTCCCAAGCCGGATCGGTATAACCATTTTTTTTAACTTCAAATTTTATACCGCATTTTATTGCAAAATATCGATGAAAGGCCAGACTTCCGGTTAATTCCGGGTGAAAAACTGTTACTAAAATGTTTTCACTTTCCGCCGCTGCTATATAATCGTCAATTTTCAGCAAAACATTAATTTTCTTACCCACTTTAATGATTTTTGGCGCCCGAATAAATGTCAGAGGTATCGGTTCCGGATCAACCTCCTTAATAAGGGCTTCGCTGATAAAACTATCCAGTTGACTCCCGAAGCTGTTGCGCTCGACTTCAATATCGATTAAACCAAGACAATTTTCCTCTCCGACAACACTTTTGGCTAGCAAAATTGTTCCCGCGCATGTGCCCCATATTTTCAAGCCCCGGTTATAGTTGGCTAGTAATACTTCCTTTATTTCAAAAATATTCAGCAATCGGCAAAGGCAGGAACTTTCACCTCCCGGAATTATCAGGCCGGCCAAATCTTCAAAATCTTCTTTTTCTTTAACTCGTCTATATGAAATTCCCAGCCGGTCTAAATGATCCAAATGTTCATGCACTCCGCCTTGCAAGTCCAGAACGCCAATTACTGATTTTTTATCTTTCATACTCTGCACAGCCGAAATTATTTTCTTACCAGCCACGGCCGGCTAATATTTGCTCCGGTGGAATTTGCGCTATTTCGATACCGGGCATTGCTTCTCCCAGTCCCATCGATGCTTCCAGTACTTTCTGCGGATCATTGAAATAAGCTGTGGCCTTCACTATTGCCCGCGCCCTCAATTGAGGATTAGAGGATTTAAAAATGCCCGATCCGACGAAAACACCATCGCATCCCAGTTGCATCATTAAAGCCGCGTCTGCTGGTGTGGCAATGCCGCCAGCCGCAAAATTAACAACAGGTAGTCTTCCCAATTCTTTAATTTTAAGCGCCAGTTCATATGGAATACCATTGTTTTTCGCAAAACTGGTAACCTCTTCCATCGGCATTTGAGCTAATTGACGAATCTCCCTGTTCATAGTTCTTATATGACGAACAGCCTCTACAACATTACCCGTTCCCGCTTCACCTTTTGTACGGATCATTGCCGCGCCTTCGGCTATCCTTCTTACCGCCTCTCCAAGATTGCGCGCGCCACAAACAAAAGGAATTTTAAATTTTGTTTTATCGATATGGCATTCTTCATCAGCCGGTGTCAGCACTTCACTTTCATCTATATAATCTATCCGCAATGCTTCCAGAAGCTGCGCTTCCACAAAATGACCGATTCTGGCTTTTGCCATTACCGGTATTGATACTGCTTTCTTGATTTTAGCAATCATTGCCGGATCTGACATTCTGGCCACTCCGCCCTGCTTGCGAATATCGGCAGGCACTCGCTCCAGTGCCATAACTGCCACCGCTCCGGCTTCTTCTGCCATCTTTGCCTGCTCGTCATTTGTTACATCCATAATGACGCCGCCTTTTAACATTTGCGCTAGTTGGACATTTAATTCATACCTTTTTGCATCCACTTTAATTCGCCTCCTAACTTAATACGGTTATTATAATACTTCACAAGTGTGTTGCCTAGTTAAATATTGATTAAATTACCATAGCATCCTTGTTTTAATACTTTGTTCAGACAGATATTTCTTGATTTCCTCAATAGAATAAGTCCGGTAATGAACCATTGATGCGATCAGCGCCGCGTCAGCTCTGCCTTTCGTCAATACTTCGGCGAGATGCCTGGGCTCTCCTGCTCCGCCGGAGGCTATGACCGGAATGCGAACACTATCGGATATCAGCGCGGTTAAATTCAATTCATAGCCTTCCTGAGTGCCATCAGCATCAATCGAGTTTAAACAAATTTCGCCGGCTCCAAGACTTTCCGCTTTTCTGGCCCACCAAAGAGCATCTATTCCTGTATATTTTCGGCCACCATGGATGACTATTTCGTAACCGGAGGGTATCTTTTCAGATATACCCACTTTTTTAACATCCATACCCAGAACAATACACTGGCTACCGAAAGCCTTGGACCCCTGAGCTATTATTTCAGGCTCATTAACAGCAGCTGAATTTACGCTTACTTTTTCCGCACCAGCCAGAATCACTCGACGCATATCTTCCAGATTGCGGATGCCACCGCCCACAGAAAAAGGAATAAATATCGTTTGCGCGACACGCTTAACTACGTCAATCATAATATCACGTCCTTCAGACGAGGCTGTAATATCATAAAAGACAATTTCGTCCGCTCCCTGCTCATAATATTCCCGCGCGACTTCCACCGGATCGCCAATGTCCACGTTGCCTTTAAATTTGATGCCTTTGGTGAGCTTACCGTCGCGCACATCCAGGCAAGGAATGATTCTTTTAGAGATCATCGCCCCTCCAGCGGCAGAAATTCCGCAGAATCTGCAACCCCGGCCTGCCGCTTTTTTCCGGATGGAATTGCATGGCCACCAGATTCTTTACTGCCAGCACCGAGCAAAATTTTATTCCGTAATCTGTTACCCCTAAAACATCAGATTCATCGGACGGAGCGGGATAATAAGAATGCACAAAATAATATTCCGCCTCCGGCGAAATGTCACTAAACACCGGATGACTTCGCTTAAATTCAACGCTGTTCCAGCCCATGTGCGGAATCTTTAATACCTGGCCTGAAGAAGCTAATTGATCCGGAAAACGTTTTGTCGAACCAGGAACAAGTCCAACGCAATCTGTCTTATTCTCCTCGCTGTAATCGAGAATGATTTGCGTGCCCAGACATATTCCCATCAGCGGTTTGCCAACGCCGATCCAATCTTTCAGCCAAGTATCGAGTTTCTTTTGTCTGAGGTTAACCATGGCATCACCCGCGGCTCCAACACCAGGGAAAATGACGTGACTTGCCGCTTCCAGCTTTTTTATATCATCCGTTATCAGAAAAGATTCGCCGATATTTTGCAGCGCTCTGGCGACACTTGTCAGGTTTCCTGCTTTATAATCAATAATTGCTATCATAATTCATTCATCGTTTTCTTTTTTCTCCTACTCTGGCATTTAGCAATTTTTATGCTTAATTTAAAGCTATTTTAATAGTCGAGTAAAAAGCCTAACTCTGTAGGGAACGGTCGCGACCGTTCTCTACCGCTAATAGTACTTGCCCTGATATGAGTCCCGCCTCTCCAATTCTTTGTTAATCGCGTTTAACACATCTAATTTATTCATTGCCCAGTCAGGCGCAAGGAAGATATCGCGATAGCCATCGGCAGTCAGGCGCTGAATCACCATATTTGGCGGCAATATCTCCAGAACGTCAGCCACTAAAGAAACATAATTTTCTTTAGTAATGATCTGTATTGCATTGTTTTTATACATTTCTCCCAGAGGAGTTCCTTCCAAAGCCAACAAAGAATGAATTTTGATACCATGGATAGGCAAAGCAGCAAGAGTTCTGGCTGTCTTTAATACATCTTCGTCGCTTTCTCCCGGCAAACCGATAATAATGTGAACACAAATGTTCAGGCTGCCTCCGGCCAGGGCCTTTACCGCGTCTAAGAATTGCTGAAAATTATGCCCCCGGTTAATGAGCTGCAAGGTCTTGTCGTTTACCGACTGCAAGCCTAGCTCCACCCAGATGTGATATTTTTTTGCGTATCCGCCTAATAACTCGATAACATCCGGCCCGAGACAATCCGGTCTTGTTCCGATGGAAAGTCCAATGACATCCTCCTGACCCAGCGCTTCATCATAGAGCGCCTGCAATTTGGCCACCGGAGCGTATGTATTGGTAAATGTCTGGAAGTAAGCGATAAATTTAGAAGCCTGCGCGGAGTAATACTTTTTTCCGCTGGCAATCTGGCTGGCAACAGATGGCAGTTCTCCTTTTTGGCGCAATTTTGAGCCGCGTCCATCGCAATAAATACAACCCCCCACGGCAATATGTCCGTCACGGTTGGGGCAAGTAAATCCGGCGTCAATGGATAATTTATGGACATTGCAGCCGAACATATTTCGCCAATAACTTTTCAGATCATAGTATCTTTTGTTGTTTTTCCAAAAATCCGGTTTAGCCAATGCCGCCTCTTTTTTTTGTTGTATTTTTGCCCGAATACTATTAATTGAAGTCAAGCGCAAGCATTGGTTTGAGCTAAACAAGAGGTGAAAAACATTGTCTGATCATTATGACATTCTGGTAATCGGCGGTGGTCATGCCGGCTGCGAAGCAGCTCTGGCGGGAGCACGCATGGGTTGCCGTACAATTTTGTTTAATATCAGTTTGGATTCAATAGCATTGATGTCCTGTAATCCGGCAATTGGCGGGCTGGCTAAAGGGCAATTAGTCAAGGAAATCGATGCTCTCGGCGGCGAAATGGGGAAAATCGCGGATAAAACCGCTGTACATTTCCGGATGCTCAATGCATCTAAAGGCCCCGCCGTTCATTCTTCCCGCGTTCAGTGCGACAAGCAATTATACCGCTTAACCATGAAGGCAACAGTAGAGAATCAGGCAAATCTGCATATAAGACAAGCCATGGTTGAGAGTCTGGTTATTGAAGGCAATGAAATAAAAGGAGTCCTTGATCAAACCGGCCATTTCTATAGCGCGAAAAAAGTCATCATTACTACCGGAACTTTTTTAAACGGCCTCGTGCACATCGGTACTTCTCAAACAGCTTCCGGTCGTGCCGGTGAGCTGGCATCATTGGAACTTGCCGCCTGTCTGAAGCAATTAGGTTTTGAAATTGGCAGAATGAAGACAGGAACACCGCCTCGCCTGCGGGCTTCTTCAATTGATTTTTCAAGCCTGGAGCGGCAGGATAGCGATCCCGAACCACAGCCATTTTCCTTCACTACTAAACAATTGCGGATGGAGCGCCTTCCTTCTTACTTTACCGCGACATCTCCTGAAACGCATCGTCTAATAAGGAATAATATTCAATCTTCTCCGCTTTATTCTGGTGTAATTAAAGGAATCGGCGCCCGTTATTGCCCATCTCTGGAAGATAAAGTTATGAGATTCCAACAGCGGGAAAGCCATCCTGTTGTGCTTGAGCATGAAGGACTTGATACTCAAGAAATTTATGCCAAGGGTTTAGGCAATAGCCTGCCTCTGGAATTACAATACAAAATAGTGCGCAGTGTACCCGGCTTGGAGCAGGCCGAAATTATGCGCCCGGCTTATGCTATTGAATACGATTTTGTCCAGCCGACACAGCTTAAACCGACACTGGAAACAAAATTGATTAAAGGCCTGTATCTTGCCGGTCAAATCAATGGAACTTCCGGTTATGAAGAAGCGGCAGCGCAAGGCCTGTGGGCAGGGATTAATGCTGTGCGCTCTCTGCAAAAAGCGCCGCCATTTATTTTGGATCGCTCCGAAGCGTACATGGCAGTTTTAATTGATGACCTGGTTACTCGCGGTGTTGATGAACCCTATCGAATGTTCACATCCCGCGCGGAATACCGGCTTATTCTGCGTGAGGACAATGCCACTATCCGTCTGATGGGGAAAGGCGTTGAGCTGGGGCTTATTGGCAGCGAGCATTATTTGTCCCTGCAGGATAAAATGCGTCAGATCAGGCAGGGCATCGAGAGGCTCAAAGCAGCGCCGATCAAGCCTTCACCGGAAATAAACGAACATTTGGCAAAACTCCAATCTCCGCCACTTAATAATTCCACTACTCTGTACGGCCTTTTGAAAAGATATGAAATTTCTTATGATGATTTAGCCGGATTTCCCGGCTGGCAGGACCAAAAGGATTCCTTTGTCAAAAAGCAAATTGAAATTGAAACGAAATATGAAGGCTATATCAAGCGGCAATTTGATTCTGTGAAAAAATTAAAAGATCAGGAAAAAAAGAAAATCCCGCAGAATTTTGATTATCACTCCGTACCCGGCCTTTCGAACGAATTGAAAGCCAAGCTCACTAAGATTGCGCCGCAGACTCTCGGCCAGATGGAAAGAATCCCCGGCATGACCGAAGGCGCCATCTCCGCCGTCCTGATTATGATGAAAAAAATGGAAATGACTTCACGATAAAATAATCGCATTGACACCAGATATAATTTCTCATATAATTATACTAATAATACAGAGAGGTTCTAAAGTTATGTTAGTAGATACCAACAGGATGATCCCTATTACAAAACTGCAGAAAGAGTTAACCAAGCGGGTAAGAGACTTAGCTGACGATAACAGTCCCATGTATATACTGAAGAATAATGAGATGGAAGCCGTAATCTTGGCGCCCGCTGAATATGAATACCTGATGAACTTAGCCGATCTCATTGAACAGTATGAAATTCATGATGTCATAAAGAAAAGAATGAAAAATTATAAGCGGGCAAAAAACATTAAATGGCCTGATTTGAAAAAATCATGAATTATCAAATTGAATTTATACCTGCAGCCGCTGAAGATTATAAATCTCTCGACGGAAGCGTCAAAAAGAAAGTTGACGAAAAGCTCGATGAATTATCAGAAAATCCTTTTGTCGGAGAGCATTTGGGAAATAAATTCAATATTAATTTAACAGGCTTTTATAAAGTGTATGTCGATAACAAAAGAATACGAATTGTTTATCGTTTGCTTGGTGATGAAATAGAAATTATCGAAGTGGGGGGAATTGGAAAAAGAGATAAAGAAAAAATTTACAGATTAATTGGCCACAGGCTAAAGAAAAAGCAGTAGCTACCGATGTTTTGTATTTTCAAAATTTATAGCCATTGTATTCCAAGACATCCTTTATAGAACGCGTTATTTTCATGTATTAATCACTTTTTTTAAGTGTTTCCTTTAATGGGTGTAATGGGGATCCTAGTTCTACTTTTCAAACTAAGAGAAAATTTTACCTACCTTTATAAATTTTATAGATTGGGAACAAAATTCTTTTTTTCCAATTTTCTAGATTATTCTGAATTCTGGCCACGGTCATACAGTTATATCCGTAAGAATCAAAAAATCTAAATATGGATCCCAACCGCTTTCCAGCGCGATCTCGTCCGGTTCGGAATCGGTTTTGTAACACATGTTCCAGCCATCTGCTCTCATAATAAAATCAGTAAGCGGATCACCGTAAACCATATCATTTTGTACAGTACTGAAAACGATGATCCCGTTATGTCGAGAAAATACTGTCACGTTCTTGAGAATCTTTTTACAGACTCTGGTCGGTTTCGGATAAAGCAACCCGATCATCATGATCATATCAGCCTTTTTCAGCTTTTTCACTTTTTAGAGCTTCCTGAATAAAAGTGAAACTGTCTATAAGCCCAAGCTCTTCTACCCTCTTTTTGCCGATTGCCAATGTTTCCCCGTCCGGATCGAGGCAGGTTACTTGAACTTTTGCTGCGAGATCGGGATTCTGCTGCAAAGTTTCTATGATATCGTGCCCCGGCCCCGATCCTATGTTCAGGACATGATATTTTCTGCGAATTTTTTGTGTTTTAATATCCTCACGAATAATCTCCGGTAAATTCGCCTTGAGCGCCTGCAATCTTTCAAAAATCCCCATTGCAGCTTCACCTCTGGGGGAATATTTATCAATTTCTTTAGTGACCGGTTCTTTACGGTAAAGGTATTCAAAAGTCAAAGAGGAAGTAGTGTCCCTTTTTACCATTTGAGTAATCTTTGAATTTTCCGAAAGGTACGAGAGAAAGAGTTTTCCGTCATCGCTCTCCAAGCCTGATTGCAAAGACTTTGGACGTTGAGCTTCCGGAAATTCTTCGGTTCGAACAAGAAATATCAGATCAAAAAGAATTGGCAAGCCGCATTACGCAAATTCTTAAAACATTATCCGTTGAAAAATTACAGAACGTGCTTCTGCTCCTTCGTACTCTCTATCCTGTACGTTAGGTTATTTGGATTCAGCCGCAATTGATCAATACTGGCGATCAACTGATAAACTTCAGATAATTTTCTCTGTTGATCAACTCAAAGGAAGCTTCCGGATAAGCTGATAGCCATTCTTTTGGTGGCCGTGGTTTTGCCTTTCCCCATTTAATTTCAGAACTTCCGTCAGTATACTGACCGTATTATCCATAATTCAGCCTATATGTCGAACTGAATGATGGATAATAAATAGCCTCAAGGCTCGTCCATGTTCTGTAATTAGATATGATTTTTATTGCACATCAATAGGGAATGGAATAGGTGAGAAACATCAGAGTTTCCTTATTGAAAGGCAATAAGAGGCATGGTTATGGATAATAAAGAATTGTTTGAAAAATATCATAAGTTACTCGCTGAAAACAAAACCCTGAAAGAAGAGAATGAAGCGCTGAAAGCAAGGTTCGGACTGAATGGAAAAAGTAAATCTGATCAAGACCAAGGCAATGCGAGCAATTTCCCTTTAGAATTAGTTGCTCAAGAATCTCCATGTGAAATTCACTACCAGAATAGAATAGAACAAGGGGTTGCAACCCCTTGTTCTATATTTACCAATCCCGCAGAGAAGATCAGCTTGTTTATGTCGCTGTTTAAAGGTCGCGATGATGTGTATGCTAAAAGATGGCAGAGCAATGATGGCCGGTCTGGCTATGCGCCTGTTTGCCTGAATGAATGGCAATCCGGTCTGTGCCGGAAGCCAGCGGTTAAATGTTTCAACTGTCAGCATAAGTCTTACGATGTTTTGGATGAAAAAGCCATTGAGGCACATTTAAGAGGCAGTATTGTTGCCGGTATATATCCAATGTGCCAGGATGATGTGTGCCACTTTCTGGCAATTGATTTTGATGATGACGGCTGGCACAAAGATATTTCCACACTAAGAGAAGTTTGTTTTGTCTTCAATGTTCCTGTTGCAATCGAACGATCTCGCTCCGGTAGCGGAGCGCATGCCTGGTTTTTCTTTGAAAATCGAATTCCTGCGCATTTGGCCAGAAAGTTCGGGTCTGCTTTGCTTACGTATTCCATGGGCAGAAGGCATGAAATAACATTTAAATCCTATGACCGATTCTTTCCAAGTCAGAACACAATGCCAAAAGGCGGCTTTGGCAATTTGATTGCTCTTCCGTTGCAGAAAAAAGCCCGGGAACGCGTCAACAGTATTTTTATTGATGAAAAATTCAGTCCCTATGCGGATCAGTGGGAGTTTCTGGCGAAAATCAGAAAATCATCCGAAGATGAAATAGCCGCACTGATACCAAGATTATGCAATGGGAACGAGCTGGGCGCCCTTAAGGAGGCCGATGAAGAACTCGTCAAACCATGGGAAAAAGACCGGCTAAAATGGGCAAAAACTGATTTCCCTAAAGAAGTTAAGATTGTAAAAGCAAACATGATTTATATTGAAAAATCAGGTATTTCACAGAAGGCATTAAACGTTCTGAAACGGTTAGCCGCATTTAAAAACCCGGAGTTTTACAAAGCTCAAGCGATGCGGATGCCGACATATAACAAACCCAGGATTATTTCGTGCGCAGATGAAACTCCGAATTACATCTGCTTGCCCAGAGGCTGTGAAATTGATGTCATAAATGTGCTTTCCGAGGCAGGAGTTGAAGCAACATGGTCTGATAATACCAACCCGGGCAGACACATCAAAGTGGAGTTTATCGGGACACTGCGAGAAGAACAGCAGTTGGCTGCAGAAGAGATGTTGAAGTATGAAGGTGGCGTGCTTGCGGCAACCACTGCCTTTGGGAAAACAGTCATTGCCGCAAAACTGATTGCTGAACGAAAAGTAAACACACTGATATTGGTGCATAGACAGCAACTGCTTTGGCAATGGGCGGCAAAATTGACAGAATTCCTGAAAATTAATGAAGAATTGCCGGTTTTGGAGAAAAAGCGCGGGCGAAAAAAGCAACAGAGTTTGATTGGGCAGATAGGTGCAGGCCAAAATAACCCCGGCAGCATTATTGATATTGCCATTATGCAGTCCTTGAGCAGAGGCAGCGAAGCAAAGGAATGGATAAAAAATTACGGCATGGTGATTGTTGATGAATGCCATCATGTTCCNNGCATTCAGCTTTGAACAGATACTCAAGAACGTTCAAGCGAAATATGTGTATGGATTGACTGCCACTCCCGCAAGGCGAGACGGTCATCATCCGATTATATTTATGCATTGCGGGCCGATCAGATACATGGTGGATGCCAAGAAGCAAGCAGAAAAAAGGCCTTTTGAACATTATGTTATTCCGAGATTTACCAGTTTTCGAATGCCGTTTGAAAAGGATGAAAAGGAAATCTCAATTCAAGAGCTGTATTCAGAAATCGTTGTTAATGAATTCCGCAATCAGTTAATTTCCGATGATGTGATCAGTGCTTTTCAAAAAGGTAGAAATTCCCTTGTCCTCACCGAAAGAATCGCCCATGTCGCAGGACTGGCCAAAAAGTTAAGCACAAACATACCTGATGTAATCGCTCTTACCGGCGGAATGGGAGCAAAAGAAACAAGAGATGCATTGACCAGGATATCCGAAATACCAGCAGGCAAACAGTTAACACTCATTGCCACGGGAAAATATATTGGCGAGGGGTTTGACGAAGCCAGGCTGGATACTCTTTTTCTGGCAATGCCTATATCATGGAAAGGGACACTGCAACAGTACGCTGGCAGGTTGCACAGGCTATTTGAGAATAAGAGCGAAGTACAGATTTATGATTATGCCGACATTCATGTCAGAATGCTGGAGAAAATGTACAATAAACGGCTCGCTGGATATGCGTCAATTGGATACAAGGCAAAGGCGGAAAGTTTTGCTGATGAATCCGTGGACATTATATTTGATAACAATAATTTTCTTCAGGTTTATAAAAATGACTTGGTTAATGCCGCACGGGAGATCGTGATTGTAAGCCCATTTGTTACAAAAAGGCGAGCAATGCAAATGCTGGAATTGATGAGTGTCGCATTAGATCAGAAGGTCGAGGTTACGATTATAACAAGACCGGCAAACGATTTTAAAGACAAACCGGCGCTAGAAGAGGTATTGGGCTTGCTGAAAGCGGCCGGTGTAAATTTGGTTTGCAAATCCAATATCCATCAGAAATTTGCGGTTATTGACCAGAAAATAGTTTGGTATGGAAGTGTTAACCTTTTGAGCTTTGGCCGCGCGGAAGAGAGTATTATGCGGCTTAATAGCTCCAACATTGCCAGTGAACTGATAAGAAGCATAAATTATCAAGCAGAGCCCTAAATATTGATGTTTTGAAAAAAGCCTGAAGACTATCGGGTCAACATTACGATCTTTACCCCGGCATGACCGAAGGCGCCATCTCCGTCGTTTTAATCATGATGAAAAAACAGGAAGTAGTGCACACGTCTAATAAAGACGAAGATAATAGCACACCGCAGGGGCCGTTCCCCGAACGGCCCGGAAAACAATATTTGCTATTGGTATGTGAAAGGTATAATATATATACCATGAAATTTGAGTTTGATTCCAAAAAAAGCGAGAATAATAGAAAGAAGCATGGGATCGATTTTTTCGAAGCGCAAGCAATGTGGGATGATCCCGATTACATTATAATTCCGGCCAAAGCGATTGATGAGGCAAGATTTCTGGTCGTCGGAAAGATTAAAGATAAACATTGGTCAGGCATTATAACGTACCGAGGCGAAAGCGTGAGGATAATTTCGGTCCGACGGTCTAGAAAAGAGGAGATTGATATATATGAAGGCTAAGGAATTCGACAAAAAATTTGATGAAGGTGAAGATATTACAAAATATCTTGATGTTTCCAAAACATACAGGCCGGATCAAGAGCAGAAAAGAGTGAATGTTGATTTCCCGCTATGGATGATTCAGCAGTTGGACAAAGAGGCAAAACGTCTTGGGGTACCCCGGCAGTCTATCATTAAAGTATTCGTGGCGGAACGACTAAGAAAAGCATCATGATTCTGATAAATGTTAAACAATGGAAGCTGCGCATTCGGGGAAAGCGCCCTACAGATCTCCTTCGTCAGTGCAACTTTGAACCTAGATGCGGCAGTTGGAGAGCTGAATTAAATTAGCTGCTATCATCGTGCCCCTTCTACGATGGCGATTTCCTCCGGGGTCAGTCCATATAGCTCATAAACCAGTTTGTCAATCTCCCGGTCGGTCGCGTCAATCTGACGCTGGATCAATGTTTGTTCATGACCGGTTTTAGCTTCCGGCAGTTGTTTGTGCAATTCAAGCATCTGATCGAGAAGGGCGATCATCTGTGCCCTACCCAATATTTTGCGGTCAAGATTGGTTTGACATACAAGACTATTTTTATTACGTTCTCTCTCATAAGAAGTAAAGTCTTATTAAAATAATCAAAACAAAGGTTATTTGTGCGCATTCTCTTCCTTAGCAAAGATCTTTCCGGTGTCAGTCTCTGCCGTCGCCTGATTCAAGAAGGCCATGAGCTAAAGGTTCATGTTGTCACACCCCCCAGTCGGCCGGTGATGTGCTGAAAGGTTTGGCAGCGCGGGTCCAATCTCTGGACAGAGGTTTGAAATGGGTTGGTCGTGATGGTCTGATCGTCTGTGACGACATTGGTTTCGGCGGACTCCAGGAAGATCTTCGTACAAAAGGTTTCTCCGTCTTCGGGGGATGCGAGGCCGGGGACCGTCTGGAAATGGACAGGCCCCACTGCCAGGAGATTATGGCGTGTTACGGTCTGTGCACCTTGCCCATTCATCTCTTTGAAGACTTCAGCGATGCAATCCGTTTCGTCCGGTCGCATCCAACCCGCTGGGTAATCAAGAAGAACGGGCATGCGGATCGGATGTTCTGCTATGTCGGTCGATTGTCGGATGGCCGGGACGTTATTAACGTGTTGGAACATTACCACCGACATAACCGGAAGCAAAGCGGTCATGTTTTGCTGCAGAGGCATATCGACGGCATTGAAATCGGCTGCGCCCACTATTTCAACGGCGACGACTGGGTAGGGCCGATCGAAGTCAATATCGAACACAAACTGTCTGTTTCCCGGCGACATCGGTCCCAAGACCTACGAAATGGGCACTTTGATGTGGTACGATGCCGACGAGAACAACCGGTTATTTACCGAGACCCTTGCGAAGTTGAAGCCTTACCTCCGGGAAATCGGCTATCGAGGCGACATCGACGTCAATTGCATCGTCAATGAAACCGGGGCCTATCCTCTGGAAATAACGGCCCGGTTCGGTTATCCCGCCATTCAACTCCGCATGGAAATCCATGAATCACCCTGGGGCGCGTTTCTAAAAGCGGTCGCGGATGGAAAAGACTATTCTCTGGCCTGGAAACATGGATTCGGCGTTGTCGTGCTCATTGCATGCCCGCCCTTTCCTTATCCCATTTCAGGAAGCGAAAGAGGTTTATCCCCCCGTGGGCTGACGGTTCATTTTGATCATTCCATGGATGACGACGCCTTCCGTCATATCCATTTTGAGGATGTTTCCGTAAGAAAAGACGGATTCGGTCGTGATGAATATTGCGTTGCAGCCGATACGGGTTACGTCCTACACGTAACCGCTCTTGCGGAGAGGGCCGAGAATGCGCGTCGCAAAGCCTATGAGCTCATCGGAAAGATCACCCTGCCGAGGATGTTTTATCGACATGATATCGGCTTGAAATTCATTGAGAGAGACCGTCGGGAACTCGAAAGAATAGGATATCTGAATGTCCATCGATGACAATCCAGCAGCAGTTGATGCTTTGTTGAAGGAATATAATAATTTGTGGAATGAGAAGCTTCTGCACAAGCAAAGCAGCGGAAGTGAACAGAGTGAGGTAATTAAATGCGTTATTCCTGGATGAATCCGAAACTGGAGGTACGAGAGAGTCCGCTGGGCGGTAGGGGCGTGTTTGCCTGTGAAGGGATTGAGGCCGATGAAATGCTTTTCGTTATGGGCGGCTATATCTTGACCCTTGAAGAGGACAACGACTTGCGTGGCGTTGTGGCTGACAAGGCCATTGAAATTTCCGACTACTTTTTCATTGGACCGCGTGACGAAAAGGATCTGGAACGGATGCCCCAGCACTTCGTCAACCATTCATGCGAGCCCAATGCGGGATTCAAGGGACAGATCTTCATGATGGCTATGCGGACTATTGATCCAGGTGAGGAGATCACCTACGATTATGCTATGGTCATGTGCCCCAATCCGGAGAGCAACAGTTTCTTTTCTATGCCGTGTCGCTGCGGTCGTGTGAGTTGTCGGGAGACGATCACGGAGGACGACTGGGAAATTACCGAATTACAGGAACGATATTACGGTTGGTTTCAATGGTATTTACAAGAGAAGATCGATCGTCGAAGAAAGGGCGTGCCTGCGAATCCTCCCAGTGGCCGGACTTACCGCAATCTACCGCCGCCATGGGAGAAAGGATAGGACTATGGCAAGGGCATCCTGCTCCTGCATCAGTCATGTTAGGAAAGTGCCAATCAATTGATGAAGGATAGTGACGGACAATGACCGAACCTGCTCCTTGGAAGAACCGTGCTGCCATTCTTGCAGTAGGGCTCACCGTCAACAAAATCATGGATTGGCCCTTCAACTATATCCTCTATCCGGGCGTCATCTACTTGTTCGGTATCTGGTGGGGCGGTCTCATTATGACCTTTCTTTCCTTTATTTATTGCCTTTTGACTATCTGGTTTTACGACTGGTCCAAAAAGGACTGGTTGGGGATCGAGGCAATCAAGGGGCTGAAGAACTATGAGGGAGGACACTCGGCCGGCCGCATGACTTCGTGGTTCCTGCGCCGCAGCGAGCCTGTGGCGTTTCTCTTTCTGACGTTTTGGTACGACCCCTTCATCACCATGGCCTACATGCGCCGTGGCGCTTACAATGGCATGGGTACACGCGACTGGCGCATCTTTCTGGCCAGCCTCCTCCTTGGAAATTTCTATTGGATCCTGGCCAGCTGGTTGGGGGTGAACCTCTTGGAGTATCTCTGCTGCGAGGCTTTTAGGCAGGGATCGATCCCATTACGGTACCGTTATCGCCATTCAGACATTTGGTGATTTCCCGGGATTACATCCGCACAAATAATAGGGACATTTAATTCATGCTCATGATTAAGCGGGCACAACCATAGTTTACAACTTGTTGACAACTTGTAAAATTAGTTTATAATAAAGTTGTCAACAACCGCTAACGAAAGGATATATGGAGATGAGAACACTCATACTCAACACAATAAAGAAACAGGGACAGGTAAAGACCGCTGATATCGTCGGCCTTACGGGGCTTTCACGGGCCTATGCGCAGAGGTTTCTGAAAAACCTTGCAGACGAGGGCGTGATTGTTCTGATGGGCAAAGCAAACCAGGCGCATTATATTCATCCCTCGAAAAAAGGCGCAGGCAATGCCAAACCTTTAAGTGTTCGCAGGATTATGACCAACAAAGACTTGGCCGAGGACAAGGTGTTACACGAGATCAAAGAAAAAAGCGCTATCTTCCAGGGCATTGCCGGCAACGTTTCCTCGACCCTCGACTATGCTTTTACCGAAATGCTCAACAACGCGATTGAACATTCCACATCGGAAAAGATAGACGTGGTCGTCATGAGAACCGCGACAGACATTCGATTCATGGTGGCAGATCGGGGTATTGGTATATTTAACAACATTATGAAAAAAAAGCGACTTGGCACAACTATTGAAGCCATACAGGACCTGCTCAAAGGAAAGGAGACTACGGAGCCTGCGGCGCACAGCGGCGAGGGTATATTCTTTACGTCAAAGATCGCTGATCTTCTGACCATCAAGAGCTTTGAGAAGAAGCTCGTTTTTGACAATGCAAGGCAGGACATTTATGTAAAAGATGTAAAACCCGTAAGGGGAACAAGGGTTGATTTCGTCCTGGGCTTAAGATCAAAAAAGAAACTGGTTGATCTTTTCGATAAGTACACCGATGAGTCTTTCCAATTCAGCAAAACCGAGGTGAAAGTGAAGCTTTATCATCAGGATGTCGATTATGTGTCAAGATCGCAGGCCCGAAGAATTCTGACGGGTCTGGAGAAATTCAAGACCATTGAGCTTGATTTCAAAGACGTTAAGACTATCGGGCAAGCCTTTGCAGACGAGGTATTCCGAATCTGGCAGGCACAGCACAAAGACGTTAAATTTGTCATTAAAGACGCCAATGAAAACATTATGATCATGATTAAGCGAGCGCAACCATAGTTTACAACTTGTTGACAACTAATAATTTCAATATTAAGAAAAGTTGTCAACAACAAACGGCTAAGGTGTGTTTGGTCCAGGCTATGTGTCAACTATTAATGGCGCGCACCCTGAAAAGCATCAACCATTGTCCATCGGGACATTTCAGTCGCTCACTTGTAGTTCCGGCTGAATTCATTGTTAGCCAATTAAGGTAGATAATCATGACTTTTCAGCAAAAAGATTTGAATGATTTAAAAAAAGCAAAGATGCTACTGGAGAACCCGGGTATTGCAGCAAAAATCACCAACTTACTTGCTACTCCAATTGAAAAAGGATTTGAACTCTTGCCTGACAATTGGAATGTGAAAGTCGGTGAAGTGACCCAAGCGGCTTTATCCAAGGCAGTTCATGCCGCAGTTTTCACAATGAAAGATGCGCCTGGTGAAGAAGCATCTAATTTATGGCATAAAATAGTTGTAGCAACAACAGGCGGCATAGGAGGTTTCTTTGGGCTACCAGCATTGGCAGTGGAGCTACCAATATCAACAACAATCATGTTGCGATCTATAGCTGATATTGCGAGAAGCGAAGGTGAAACTATCAGTAAGATTGCATCCAAAATAGCATGTATTGAGGTGTTTGCTTTAGGTGGACCGAGCAAGAGTGATGATGCTTCTAAATCTGGATATTTTACAATTCGTGCAGCTTTAGCACGATCTGTAACAAAAGCTGCTGAATATATGGCAGAAAAAGGTCTGGCTGAAGAAGGCGCCCCTGCTCTTGTTCGACTGATAACTCAAATTGCAGAGCGCTTTAGTATTCAAGTATCGGAGAAAGCAGCAGCACAAGCAATTCCTGCAATTGGAGCAGCGGGAGGGGTTCTCATAAACACATTATTTATTGATCATTTTCAGGATATGGCACGTGGTCATTTTATAGTACGGCGTCTTGAAAGAAAGTATGGTAAAGAAATCGTGGAAGCAACATACAAAACAGTTTAAATTGGCCAAAAAGGCGCTTCAGTGGACGCAAAAAGACGCGCCCGCTGAAGCGTAAAGGGAGGTTTCTATGTCGTACGTTGAGAACAATCTTATTCAAGGTGAGCAAGTTGTTTATCGTGCAGAGTTACATTGGATAATATTTATCTGGCCTGTAATATTTTCATTTGTATTAATTGGAATTCCGTGGCTTATCGCCGCCATTCTTCAAAAAAAGACAACCGAAATGGCAGTGACTAATAAAAGAGTGATTATTAAAACTGGAATAATATCACGACGAACTATTGAAATGAACTTATCCAAGATTGAGAATATAGAAGTCAATCAAAGCATTATTGGTCGAATATTTGGATATGGTATCATTACTATTGTTGGCACTGGCGGAACACACGAACCGTTTAAAAATGTATCCCAACCATTAGATTTTCGGAAGTCCGTTCTGGCTCAAGGCCAATAAAAAATGGCATAACCAGCAGTTAAACGCTGACCTGTCCGCGTCTGCGTCGTAGCGAGAAATTATGTGTTCTGGGTGGGGGCGGAACTGCCTTATTTAAAGGTTCAATCCCCGGCCAGGCAGGTTAACCGCATCGTTACCGAAATAAAGGGTTGTAATCGACTATCCGTTTTACATATTCCCTGATTTCATAATCGGTTGGTGGCTACTTCACGCTGCCGGTAAATAAATTTCACCCACCAAGAATCTAAATGTTATTATACCACTTCTAAATCGAAGATGATATCGAGGCGGCAAGAAGGATGCAATGAGGCGTATTGTGCATACGTTGAGGAAGCCTACGACGCAGCCAACAAAGATAGCGCTTTGATTTAGAATTGGAATTATACATCTTTGTTATTCCACACAGCGGGCGCATATTCGTTTGGATGCAATTAAAGATAAATAGATAATATTTTCATAATATTAATGATCTTGTGAAAATATTTTCACCTTTATGGCCACTTTTGAAGAATTTGTCATAATTGGTTCACTCCTTGCAGCTTTATTCTCAAAAGCTAAAAAATAATTGCTATTAGTACAATTTTGTTACAAAATACTTTTATGGTTAGTCGAATCGTCTATGAGCAAGACTACAAAAAAATCTTTTTCTGAGAAAGAGCGCAATTTGAGTATTCATAGTTATGAAGAACTGGCCACATTGCACGCAATAGCTAAAATTTTAGCTCAACCTACAGATTTGCGTGATGAACTGGAGCAATTCCTGCAAGAAATGAGTTCACGTCTGGGAATGCAGCGGGGCATGATATCTCTCTTTGACCGCGAAAAAAATGAGGTCTGGCTGGATATAGCCCATGATATTAATATTGAAGGAATGGATGTAACATACAAACCCGGAGAAGGTATTACTGGTGAAGTCGCCCAGACAGGGCGCCCGATGGCTGTGGCCAATTTGGGACATGCCACCCATTTTTTAGACCGTACGGGGGCAAGACGTCACTTAAACAGGTCGGAGCTGGCCTTTCTTTGTGTTCCCATTATTTATGATGATCATGTTGTGGGCGTTTTGTCCGCCGATAAAGTAGCTCTCGAAGTGGAAGATCTGGATAAGGAACTGGCCATGCTCTCCGCCGTAGCTGAGCTTATGGCCAAAGCTGTGCACATCAGAGCTTTAGAAGAGGAAAACAGACGGCTGAAAAAAATTGTCGGCAGTACGCGAGCGCCCTCGGTAGATATTATAGGCCATTCTAAACCAATGCAGGAAGTATTCGGTTTAGTAGCCCAAGTAGCCGATTCCAAGACGACAGTCTTAATCACCGGTGAAACAGGAACCGGCAAGGAACTAATCGCCCGGGCAATCCACATGAACTCTCCCAGGAACAATGGACCAATGGTGCAGGTTAATTGCGCGGCTATCCCGGATACGCTAATTGAAAGTGAGCTTTTTGGTCATGAAAGAGGGGCTTTTACAGGGGCGCTGCAGCAGCGCCGCGGTAGATTTGAAGAAGCTAACGGAGGCACTATTTTTCTGGACGAAATAGGCGAGCTTTCCGCTGCCGCTCAGGTAAAGCTTTTGCGCGTTTTGCAGGAAAAAAGATTTCAGCCGCTGGGCTCTTCGCGAGTTATTAATGTCAATGTCCGCATTATCGCGGCGACCAACAGAAATTTAGAACAAGACATTCTGACGGAACGTTTTCGTGCTGATTTGTTTTACCGCGTAAATGTTTTTCCTATATATTTACCGTCGCTGCGTGAAAGAGGCAGTGATATTATACTTTTGGCGGATCATTTTATTTTGAAATACAGCAAGGAAATGGGGAAAAATGTTAAAAAAATTTCTACCGCGGCAATAGAAGTATTTCTATCTCACAAATGGCCGGGTAATGTGCGCGAGCTGGAAAACTGTATTGAGCGAGCCGTTCTCTTATCCAATGGTGATACAATTGAGTGTTTACATTTGCCGCCGTCTTTACATGTAAGAGAAACTAAAGTGGAAAAGAAGGAACACAGCAAACTATCTTCTATTGTAGAGGCGCAGGAAAGATCATTAATTATTGATACTCTGGAAGCTACCGGAGGAAATCAAACAAAGACCGCAAAAGTTTTGGGGACAACAAAGCGTATAATTCAATATAAAATTACCAAACTGGGAATCAATCCAAAGCTTTTCCGCAAAAACAATAAAAACATCAATGAAGCTGAGTAGATTTTTAATCGAAGAAGCAGACCATTTCCTGCGCCACAATATCGGAAAGTAATTTTAAATTTTTTTCTCTAACATCATAGACGTGAACAACATCAGCATACTGGCGATCCTCCGGCACAAGCTCTTCCATGATATTGGACATTGATTGCATCCAAGCCGTGTTGAAGATAACTTTTTCCTGTTCCGGATAAATAGCCATATAAAAAATATTCATCTCCACCATATCCTGAAAAAAATGGGTGCCGAAAGATAGATCGGGTATCAAACTTCCTTCCTTGTATGCTATTTCCGCAATCGCGGCGATATTATTTATTTCGGAAAAAGTAACTGGTACACCCATGGCCGGTGTCGTTGTTCCCCAGCGGCCTGGTCCGAAAAGGATCGTCGGCATTTCATCCCGATTATTAATAGTCTTGTTGATTTTACCCACCAATCGGGCAATATTGTATTTTTCGGAAAGCGGGAGTTTTGAGTAGCCCTGAGGGTCAATATAAATGATTCGTGAAATATTCTCGTAAACGCTGCCTCCCATGAAGTTACCTTCCTGTCGCAGCAATATTTTACTCTCATTAATCTTATCAGGAATTTCCACACGGCTATAGTGGCCTTTCGTCTGAAACGGCCGGCACTGAAGAAGATTGATTTGAATATTTCCCTCCGCGTTAAAGTTAGCGGTAAATTCAATATCCACCGGATAATCATATATCTCTTCCAATCGTTTGAGCATCTTTGACATAATATCCGGAAATGCCGTTGAGGAAAGCAGCTCATCGAAGGTAAGTATCCACACTTCCGTGCGTTTGCCTAAAGCTTTCATCCGCTCACTGGCCTCAATATCGCGCACGCCAATGAGGTCTAAGCGTGTTTCTAAATCATCACTAAGCACCTCTGCCACCGATAAGGATTGAAAACGATTTTCCTCCAAATTTAAGACATCAACACTATGCTGGGAAAAACGCCCTGCATCTTCCGGTTTAGCATAGGGTTTAACCAATGGCTGATCCAAAGCAACAATGCGGGGATAATCATTTTCCATGCGGTTTACAGCCCTTGTCCCCAGTCCAAAAACAAGCCTTAGCATTCCCGCCTTGGGGTCCATGCCTTTTTGCCAGACAAAGGTGTTATAAGACAAACCGACACCGGCCAATTCGGGAAAGAAATAATGTTTACGGTAAGAACCGGAAACCCGCTGCACCAGCAGAGCCATCTGTTCGTCTTGTTGATCCAAGCCACGCTGCAGACGATAAGTTAGAGCATCTATATTCATTGTGCTGGCAAAAATTTTCCTCACTGCATCCTCAAATTTCTCATAACGTTCTTCCGGTGTCCCTTGATTGGCGCAAAAATAACTCTCATATTTTCCGGCAAAAGCATTACCGAAAGCATCTTCCAGAAGACTACTGGAGCGCACAATAATCGGTGATTGCCCGTAATATTCCAGCATTAATTGAAACCGTTCCCGGACTTCTTCCGGAAAAACTCCCTTCAACATTTTGTTTTTCAATTCCCGGGCACTCTCAAAATAGCTTTCTTTGGTTTTATGGGACATGAGGGCTCTCCACCAGCCGTTTTGAACCATATAAGAATAAAAAACATCAGAGCCGATATAAAACGAGTCGTGCAATTCCAGATGCTCTGACCAGTTTACAGAAGAGTCTTTTCGCAAAATATTGCGCGCCAACAACATACCTGCAGATTTACCGCCGATGAAACCTGTTCCAATGAGCCGCTCTTTAATTTCGATAAGATCTTCCAGCGTAAAATATTCTTTTATCAGAGCCAGCATTCTTTTCTCCCTTCCGATCAACACACGGGAAAGCTGCTCTACCATTTTCTGCTTTTCTTTTATGTCCTTTATGTCCTTTGGATTTTCCAGCATATCCTTTGCCTGCATGAATATGCGATCCCAATAGTCCAGATTTCTTTCGGCACCGGTGGCACTCGCCTGATGAAGATAGGAAAATAAATTCGAGGCATCGGCGCTATTCATAATGGGAACAAATTCGTCGTTTTCCATAATGTGCGGAAGAAACATCGTCGGTGAATAGCGCTGCCATGCTTTAATAGGGTGGACACAAAGTTTACCCTGATAGTTATAAACATCCAGCAGTACTTGGGTAGTTTCTCTAATGCGGGCAATGGTTTTAAAAGAATGCCGGTTCCGAAGGATAGAAAAATATGCGACCGTGTTTAACTCAAAAAGATAGGGACAAGTAATCACAAAAAAGTTGCCAATCATCAGGTCAGTCGCCCAGGCTAAAAGCAGATCTGATAGACAATCAAATACATAAAAAACATCGCGTCCTTCCTGCCGGATGATATAATGAACCTGCGTAGAAAAAGATTCAAAACCGATATCGGCGTTAAGTTTGTAAATAGCAACTTTCCCGGTTGGCTCTAAAATCGGCGGGTGTTTAGCAAAACGCATATAAACAATGCGCCGTCCTTTTTCTAAAGCTGTGTTTACATAAGGATTTACAAATGTTTTGTAGTCTTCAATATTTTCAACCTGAAAAACAACATTATCACCCATTTGCAGGTAATTAAGAGTTTTATCCAATCCTTTAATGCCTGTACTGACGCTGGATATGTTGATCATCAAAGCACCTTCAATATTCGATTGACTCCTCTAAACCATCATCGTCTTTTTTGACAGCTGCCGCTTTTAGAGGTTTGATCTTTCTGTAGACGGCCTGCGGAGTCCTTTTATTGCCTTCAACCGTGAGAAGTCTTTCTATAGTAATACCGAAAAGTTTTTCATTCTCTTCCAGGTAAGGCTCTATCAGCTGCCAGTCCGCATCGGTAATTTCAGCAAACTCTCCACCGTTTAACTGCTCATCAACCAGTTTCTTATGCGGATCACGAACATAAATCGCGCCACCGGAAGCAAGAGAAAATATATTCGAACCTGGGTATGGCGAATCGTATTCACAAATCGAACCGTCCTCATCGTCAAAGCCAATGCCGTTAAGAATGACAAAACCGCCACCATTGAGCGGATCACCGGCCATAAAAGATTCAGCAAGGTAATCCAG
>PLNU01000087.1 GCA_003142835.1 Syntrophaceae bacterium | reverse complement strand
ATTCCCCTGCGCCACCCGACTCTTGGACAAAAGTCCCATATATTACCACCAGGCTTTTAGTCCTTATTACCACAAAAATACCCAATGGCAATAATTCGATTGCGCTTAATTTTGTAATGTAATTTTCTCTTTTTATTTTCTATTAAATAAATTAGGATTGCACAAAATATCAAAAAATACCCATTGGGTATATTAATTGAAGGCTGAGAAATTTTATAATGGATAGATATGGACATTTCTAACGAACAATCGTCTATTCAAGCAAAGCTCCCACTTTCCCAAGTGGTGCCTATGGCTCTCCTTTGGATTTTTCTATCTTTACTTATTATACTAAAAGAGTTACCTAATTACCGAGCATTAACAACACTCCCTAAAATGAACTACCCCGCAGCAAGCTACGGGGAATTAACCCGCAGGAGATTAAAGGAAAATGAGCGGAGTTTTCCTAGTTTTCCAAATAAAATCTGTCCCGGTTTATTATAGGGGTGACCAATGACAACTTTCGTGATTTGGTTTCTCGCATGAGCATTTTCGATTTCTTGATAATGTCCCGCATGGACATAGAAACGGAGTGTTGACACTCACAAATTTAGGTAGAGAAAGGAGTAAATGAATGAATTATTTTCGAAGTATCTTAATCCTGTGTATTGTGTTTTTGCTATGTAGTTTTATCAATATCTAAAACAAGGACTTCCAGACGTAAGACGGCTGATGATGCGGAGACAGCCGCATGTTTCGGCAAAAAATGTAGATGCTGCACAGGGTTGGTTTAGGATGCTATGTGGGTTAAGAATACTGAAAGAGGGGGGTGCGGAATTGTGAGAAGAGGTATGATGAAGGTCATGAGAATTACGCCACTTATCCTTGCCTTCTTTCTTGTCGTAAATAGTGGGGTTTTGGCGAAAGGCACCGCGGAGGAAAGCGGCTTGGGGCCGCAGTCGACACAGGCCATCGGTAAAAAGAGCGTCCTGATGGTTGTTGTCCGATTTCCTGATGCAACACCGACAACACCGATCGAGACGGTACAGAAAAGAGTTGTGGCGGGACTCGGCTCGTATGTGAAAGAGCAATCGTATGGGCTCGCTTCTGTAAAAGCCGATTTCAGAGGATATGTTATGCTTCCTGATTCGCTTGCTGACTACAAGATCAGCCCTTATAATTTCCGTGTGGATAAAACAAGAATACGCAAGCTTATTGAAGACACCATGACAGCCATCGAGAAAGAGACTGATTTTTCCGTTTACGACCACATATTGATAATACCGGCTGTAAACACCATGCCCGGCAAGGGGTACGGGATGCTTTGCTATTGTGCTAACCCCGGTATGCTTTCAGGTGTTACCAAGAGATATGTTCCCCGGTATGAAACACTGAGATCAGCAGGCGGTAAAGAGTTTAAGGGTGGCGTTTTTGTCGGAGCAGAGAATGCAAACCTTGGCATGTTTGCCCATGACTACTTCCATGCCCTCGCGGGGATACATGACGGCAAGCGACTCGCGCCCTGTCTATACGATTATGAGCGTCAGTCTGACGCTTCTGCCGGACTTCCCTCCTTCGAACATCATGCAACCTACATGGGCCCCTGGGATATCATGTCTCAACACTTTGTCAAAAAAGGAGAACCCCCGCCAGGGATTTCATCTTTCACCAAGATAAGACTCGGTTGGATTGGGAAGCATCAGGTTCAGATTGTAAAACCAGGAGAAACCTCGTTTGCCTTACTTTCGCCTCTATCAAAGGGAGGTGAACTCCTCGTGGTCAAGATACCGTTAGCTGATGGGACGTACTATCTCGTGGAAAACAGGCAACCGATTGGATTTGACAAGACGCTCCCGGATTCGGGAATCCTTGTTCTGAAAGTTCATCCTGAGGCTGCTGAGGGGTATGGCACAGTGAAGGTTATGAATGCCGGCGTCTCACGCGATTTTTCCAATGCACCATACAAGCTGGAAGTCAATAACCGGAACATCTTCATTGACAATTCGCTCCCCGGCCTCTTCCAAAAAAACAACCTCGCCATAATACCCCTCTGGAAAGAGAAAGATAATCTTGGCGTGCTGATCACAACCCCGGACAATAGTGAAGCGGCGATCAAGGCTGGACGGGCAATACAGGCACTAATTGATCAAACCATGGGGACAATAGACAAAGAGAAGGAAACTGTAATTCTTGAGGCTATTACAGCCTTCAAGAGTGAAGACTTTAAAAAGAGCTATGCTATTGCTACAAGAAGACACGAAGTGCGATAGACAGCAGATAACCATTTGCTCCACCGGATCACCGATATATCCGGCTCCCGGTGAGCTTCGTGTTGGACAGACATTTCAAACACAAATCCTCAAAATATTTCATCCACCAAAATTGCTCATTTGTAGATGAAATAAAGCTCGTCACGTCGTGTAATTAGAAACCTGCTGATCGTGGGCTAACCGGCACGCTGCTTTTTTACATCGCTGGTTGTATGATTTGTTGAACCGGATTTAGGTATGAACTTGATTTCCAGATGGCAGCCAACAGCTTGGGCATATTTTTTCAGGGTTGTTATTGATGGTGCATGCTTTCCGGCAGATTCCAGGCGGGAAACAGCGCTTTTTGTCGTTCCCATCAACTCCGCAACCGCCTCTTGAGTGAAACCGGACTTTGAACGTGCTGTCAACATCTCGCGGACAAGAGTATATTCTTCTTCCAGGTCATTGTATGCCTTGATGAATCCTTTCCGTTTTTGGGCATTCTTGAGAAATGCCTTATGGTCGTGGGAAACAGGTTCGTATTTTAATTCAACCATTCTGTACCTCCTTCATCCTTTTTCTGGCTATCTTCAGTTCCTTCTCTGGCGTGTCCGGTGTTTTCTTGACAAACGCATGAAGAATTTATAATTTCGATCTCAGCTTTAACCCGCGAATGGAAGTAGGCAATGGAATAACTCATGGCTGTTGGTTAGCATATTTGAGAACATATATCAACCATTTTTTCATTCTCTTTGCGAAGCTGATCTATTCAGGTATAGTATTGCTAATTTTTTTTATTGTTGATATGTGAGTAATGGTGCAACAATATTTAATGCCAACATTTATTACATTTGGAGGAGCATAAACGTGAAGAAATTAGCGATTATACTTTTATCAGTTTTTTTCTTTTTTCCAGCGTGTCTGTCTGCTCAAAATTCCTCTCCCGAAGAAATGTTTAAGAAAAGTTTCCCGCAGAATAATTTTGAGAGCATCACTCCTACTAAAATTAAAGGAGTGTACGAAGTTTATACCGGCAATCAGATTTACTATTATATGCCGGAAGCAGAGGTCATCCTTTATGGCAGCATAATTGCCAAAGGCGGAATAAATCTGACGCGTGAAAGCAATATAAGCAAGATTGCCAAGAAAATGGCTACCTTACCCTTAGAAGATGCCTTTAAAATCGGTAATGGGAAAACCACTGTTGTGGAATTTATGGATCCAAATTGCTATCATTGCCGTCAGGCGTACAATTTTTTTTCTAAACGTAAAGATGTAACCCTTTACGTTTTCTTCTTCCCTCTGTCTCAGGACTCGGACAGAAAGATCAGACATATTTTCTGTGCCAAGGATAAATTGAAAACTTATGAAGATGTTATGGCGGGAAAACTTGATAATAACGCTCCGCTGAATATTTGTACCGATAAAAAAGTCGATGAAACTGTAAAGACCCACCTGCGACTTGCTTCGCAAACCGGAATAAAAGCAACGCCTCTTTTTTACATCAAAGGCCAGGTAGTTGATGGTTTTGAAGCTGGTGCAATCGAAAAACTTTTAAAAGATTAGAGAGGTATTTATGAAAAGGTTCTCGTCGGTTTTAATTAGTATTGTCGTTTTAGCGGTTTTTTCTGCCGGATTCGCTTTTGCTCAATCTCCTGCTAAGGATTTGGTGGACGATGCTTGTTCCAAGTGTCACAGTATAAAAAGAGTTTATAGCGCGAATAAAAATCTTGCCCAGTGGGGAATAACACTCGACCGGATGATCAAAAAGGGAGCTAAAATAAATCCGGAAGAAAGAGACACTGTTTTAAAATACTTGAATACTCTAAATAAGTAAGTTTGCTGTTCGGTGGCTGCCTTCCGCAAAGAAGGTATCTATCGAATCTTTGCCCCTGTTTTTGCTTCCCGGTCGAAAGATAGGATCGTCAACCCCTGATCTGTATCGGTAGCTAAAATCATGCCGCGCGATTCCACTCCCATTAGTTTGGCTGGTTTCAGGTTAGCTACAATTACTACCTTTTTACCAACCAGATCCGCCGGATTGTAATCTTTGCCGATACCGGCAACAATTGTTCTTTCTTCACCAATATCGATTTTAAGTTTTAAAAGCTTGTTGGATTTGGGGACAGCTTCCGCTTCCAAAATTTTTGCCACTCGCAAATCGATTTTGGCAAAATCCTCATAGTCAATGACCGGTTTTAAATCCAAAGTATCCGCTTTCATTGTGGCAGGAGAAACTTCTTTTTCTACTTCAATACGGGGAAATAATGAATCGCCGCGGATTAAAGGGCTGCCCGCAGTTAAAGCACCATCTTTCCGTATAATCGAAAAATTCAGTTTTTGAGATTCACTGATGCCGATTTGCCGTAAAATTTTCCCCGCCGTCTGCGGCATAAAAGGAGTAATCAAAATAGCAATAGACCTGAGTGCCACAAGTAAATTATACATGATTGCCAGAAGTTTTTCTTTGCTTACCGGATCCTTTGCCAGATTCCATGGTTCATGCTCGACGATATATTTGTTGGCAGTATTAATAAAAGCCCAGATCGCAATCAGAGCCTTATGCAAGGACATATCGCTGAAACAGGCTTCGACTTCATCAATGGTTTTTGTTGCAGCCTCCTGAAGCACAGAATCTCTTTTGGCAGGAGATAGCGCCGGAGTCTTGCCGTCGCAGTATTTGATGGCCATGGTTATAGTGCGGCTGACCAAATTCCCCAGATCATTGGCCAGATCGGAATTTAACCGCTGGACAAAAGCTTCTTCGGAGAAGTTGGAATCCAGCCCGAAGACCATATCCCGCATGAGAAAATAACGAAACGCGTCCAACCCATATTTATCTTTCAAATCCAGGGGGCGGATAACATTACCCAGGCTCTTCGACATCTTGCTTGCGTCTGAATTCCAATAGCCGTGCACATTCAAATGCCGATAAGGCTCGATGCCCGCGGCTTTGAGCATTGTCGGCCAGTAAATACCGTGCGGCTTTAAAATATCTTTGGCGATCAGATGCTGTGATGCCGGCCAAAATTTCTTAAACTTATCGCCCTGGGGGTAATCAAGCGCAGTAATATAGTTAATCAACGCGTCGAACCAGACATAGGTCACATAGTTTTCATCAAAAGGCAGCGTGATACCCCACTGCAATCTCGTCTTGGGACGAGAGATGCAAAGATCCTCCAGAGGATCACGCAAAAAAGCCAGGACTTCGTTTTTGTATCTTTCCGGGCGGATAAAGCTGGGATTTTCCTTGATGTAATTGATTAACCAGTCCTGATATTTGCTCATGCGAAAAAAGTAATTACTTTCTTTGCGGTACTCAGGCTTAGTTTGATGATCGGGACATTTGCCTTCCACTAATTCCTTTTCCATGTAGAATCGTTCGCAACCGACGCAGTAATAACCTTCATATTGGCCGAAATAAATATCGCCGGCATCGTAAACTTTCTGCAAAATGTTGCGCACAGTTTCGATATGGTTAGTATCTGTTGTCCTGATGAAATAATCGTTGGTTATGGAAAGTTCGGGCCAGAGATTACGAAACTGGGCACTAATTTTATCCGCATACTCTTTAGGTGTAATTCCGGCCTTCTGCGCCGCTTCGGCAATTTTATCTCCGTGTTCGTCCGTGCCCGTAACAAAAAAAGTGTCTTCGCCTGCCATGCGGTGGTATCTGGCCAGGGTGTCGGCAACAATTGTCGTATAAGCATGTCCGATATGAGGAGAAGCATTTACGTAATATATTGGTGTTGTTATGTAGAATGATTTGGGCATGTTCACCTTCTGTGAATTATTGAAAATCAGAATTGTTGTCCATTTTTTCCAATTCTATTGCTTTATTGTCTTCCTGCGAAATCGAATTTAAGGCATCAGCGGCACTGATAATTTTAGCTGCTTTAGGGCATTTTTTTGATCCTGCGTATCCTTCATGTTCGAAGGACAAACAACACATCAGCCGGCCACATAAGCCGGAGATTTTTTCCGGATTCAGTGAAATGTTCTGCTCTTTGGCCATTTTTACTGTAACTCTGTCCAAATTTTGTAAGATTCCCGCGCAGCAAACCATCCGTCCGCACACAGCCATACCTTTGACAATGCGAGCTTCCTGCCTTGCTCCGACTTGCTTTAGTTCTATTCGTGTTTTAAATTTTTGCACAAGGTCTTTAACTAATTCACGGAAATCAACTCTGCTTTCCGCGCTGAAATAAAATATCATTTTGCTCTTATCGAAGAGGCAATCCGCACCAATCAATTTCATGGCAAGGCCTTTTTCGGTAATTTTTTCTATACAAATTTTTCTGGCCTCATCTTCCAGCTTTTCATTTTCTTCTTTGATCCTTAAATCTTCAACGGTTACCTTGCGTACAACCTTTTTGAGATTTGCCGGAAGTTCCGATTGCTCGCATCTTTTTACATCGGCAACAATAATCCCCAGAGCCAAACCATTATCGGTATTTACAATAACCTGTTCACCCTTATGGATGATCAGATCGGCAGCGTTGAAACTATAGATTCTGCCTTCCTTTTTAAATTTGACGCCGACTATGTTTGTAAGCAACTTAATATCCCATCCATCAACTTTTATAAATGCAGCTTAAATGCCATTGTCTCCAAAGTCAACGATTTGTTGACATTCTGTTCAATTGTTTCCGCGGCTTTTTCCACCAGCGCGATGTTTCGGAGAATCTGTTCACCGGATAGGCGCAAAGCCAATGAGGCGATAAAGGAAGAATTATCCTGATTGATCAGCATTTGGTTATTTTTAGTTTCTTTATAAACTAAGGCGTCACGAAAACAAGTTTTGAGAATATTGAATCCCTGCTTAATTTCCCTTTTATCCTGGCCGAAAAAAGAGGCAAAAGCAAGCAAACTCAAGGGCTCACTTTTTTTTGTGTTTGCAAGTAATTTCAATGTTTCCGTGCGGTAGGCAATTACGTCATCTTTATTTAATTCCAGTGCCTGACCGATAGATCCACCCGATAGACCGGCCAATAGTAAGGCTTTTTTCTTTTCCATATTCATGCGCTCAATCAAAAATTTAGCCACGGTATCGATACTAAGTGGATTAAAACGCATGTGACGGCACCGGGAAATTATTGTTGACGGCAATGTATATGGTTTGGCTGTGACGAGTATTAATATATTGGCGAGTGATGGCTCTTCCAGTGTTTTTAAAAGAGCGTTGGCCGCCTGATCATTCATCTTGTCGGCATTGTCGATGACAAATACGCGCCTTCTCCCTTCCATTGGTTTAAAGGTCATTTGCTCCTGAATGTCGCGAATGGCATTGATGCGAATAAATTGACCTTCCGCTTCAATAAAGAAGATATCAGGGTGATTGTGGCGATTTATTTTCAGGCAAGCCGGGCATTTTCCACAGGAATCATGTATTTCGTCCGATTTTTCACAATTAACAACCTTGGCAAATTCCAAAGCCAGAGTCTTCTTGCCTGTGGCGTCAATGCCGCTGAATAAATAAGAGTGTCCTACTCGATTTTGAGCCAGAGCTTGTTTAAGAATTACGATTTGTTTTTCATGGCCGTAAATATCGAGAAATGACATAATCTTAGATCTGCCTTATGGGGAATCAGCCGTACAGGATTTCTAACGATTGATAAAAGCTAATATATGCTTTCGCACTTCTTCCTGAATTGTATCGACATCGCGTGTCGCGTCAATTAAATGAAAACGCCCCGGTTCATTTTTATAAAGTTTGAGGTAACCTTCACGAACCCGGTTGTGAAAATCTAAATTTTCCCTTTCAAATCTGTCAGAAAAGGAAGATTCTTTCAGAAGGTTATCCCTGTCCATGGCTCTTTTCAAACCGATTTCCACCGGTAAATCAAAAAGCAGGGTCAAATTGGGTTTTAACATCATCGATGAATGATCGTTGATAAGTTTGATAAATTCATGGTCCAGACCTCGGCCAAAGCCTTGGTAGGCAAAAGTCGCGTCAGAAAAACGATCGCATAACACAATTCGATCCTGTTTTAATGCCGGCAGAATCATTTCCCGGACATGTTGGGCCCGCGCTGCGCAAAACAAAAACGCTTCCGTTTCGGCGCACATGTAATAGTGTTCCCGATTAAAAAGAATGCCCCCGATTTTCCGGCCAATATCAGTCCCGGATGGTTCCTGCGTAATCAAAAGAGGAACATTCAGTTTGATTAAATGCTCGGCAACAAGCCTCATCTGAGTAGATTTTCCTGATCCTTCAATACCTTCAAAGGTAATTAACTTGTTCATTGGTTCAACCCCTACATCTAATTTTTCGGTATTGCTTGACGAGACCAAAAATGCCCGGTGCAGATTTTTCAGATAGAAAGACAATAATTTAAGGATGGTTTGGAATTATGAGTAAGAGCAGGGGTAAAGCAGCCGGCTAAAGACGCTTTAAACCCCTAGTGNNGCTTCTACGGGACATTGATCGGCACAGGCTCCACAGTCGGTGCATAGTTTGGCATCTATAACATACTTGTCTTCACCTTCAGAAATTGCTTCCACTGGACACTCATCCTCACAAGAGCCGCAAGCAATGCATTCATCAGTAATTACATACGCCATTTTCCTTAAATCTCCTTTAATCGATAATTTATTCTATAAACTCAAGCTGCCAGCTTAAACGGAAATAACTTCCTTAACACCAGGCACTTGCTGTTTAATTATTTTTTCTATGCCCATTTTTAAAGTCATCTGAGACATAGGGCAGCCGTGACAAGCACCGGTCAGTTTAACCTTTACTACACCATCTGCTGAAACATCCACAAGTTCTACATCTCCACCATCAGCCTGCAGGTTGGGCCTGACTATATTGATAGCTTTTTGCACTTCTTCTTTCATAAAATATCTCCATCGTTACTATAAAGTTAATCAGCTGACCCCGCTCAATGCGGCATATAATCAACCATGTCACGAACTACACCGCGGGCGACTTTGGGCAAATCCGGTTTTATCAGCATGTAACTTTCCGATTTATGATGACCTGCTTTCCACATGATTTTACCGGTTGAGGCTTCAATAAATCTCATGCCGATACTCACTTTGGCTACTTTATCTTTATTTTCCACCGCGTAATTCCACGAATCTACAGATATTAATAAAAACGCATCGACTTTGGCCAGTTCGCCTATTTTTCTACTCAAATCCGGATCAGAAAATGTTAGTGAACGCAATTTGAGAAGATAATCAGTCATTGCTTTGCGCAGTTCCTCATTGGCCTGAACTTGCCTATTGAGGTTGGCCGTGTCTGTTACATCAGCAAACCACTTCTTTTCGATAAGCACAGAGGCTGTAATTTGTTCCACATCGCCTCTTGATTCTTCATAAGTGCCCACGTCTACTACCGGAAAAATAGCTATCCTTTGGGGATGAAAATCTTTTGCGGCAGGATCAACCTGGGAATAACGCAATGCACCGCAAGCGATAGTTATTAATACAAAAAACAATAGAATACATTTAACGAATAATTTGGTGGTCATAATTTCAGAACCTCCTTCTTCCGCGTAAATGGTATCATTAGCGTAGAAAAAACCAAATCAAAACACTTAACCCTACAATAATATAACTTGTTTCCAGCAGGCCTTCCATAACTGCCCCCGAAAACCCGGCCTTTCTATCACATAGTTGGAAACAAATCCATATATATAATATGCAGGTAATCAGGAAAAAACTCAAAGAAGAAGTCCAGCCAGCAGGATTGGAAATAATCAATAATACTAATAATATCAATGATATAATTTTAAGCAGGGTTAATGTAGGCGTTTTACCGAATAATACCGGGATTGTTTCCCTGCCGATTAATTTATCGCTTTGGATTTCCAGAATATCCGACATTGCCGAGCGAATAAACACAACTCCGAAGGTGAAGACAAAGGCGATGATTAAGGCGGCATGAAGGCTATAATTATTATTCAAAGCTGGTAAAATTGCCGTAACAGTTCCCCAGGCTGTGGCCATGAATATATTTTTCGAACCGGGCAAATCTTTTAAACTTTGAAAGCGCCATCCCCTGGGCATGATTTTCATATTGTAGAGTATGCCGGCAAGTGAAATAACAAACAAAAACATGAAGGGTATAATACCATTACTAAAGGCCAGAATCAGGGCAACGACAACGCAAATTATGGCAGAGTAAAGATATGATTTTTCATGCAGCAGGTAAGTTTCTTCTCGAAACGAACCGATGAAGCCTACGGGCGGTTTGCGGCTGATCAATCTATTNNCCAAGAGAGGAATAGACGTCCGTTTTAATTGCCAGTATCCAAAGATTAAGGAAACTGCCAACTTTTTTTAATTTACGGTTTTGACCTTCGGCGATTCTATCCATCACCCGGTCGATAATCCAGTTGGGGGTTGACGCGCCTGCGGAAACGCCAATACGATCATACGGATCAAGATTGATATTGCCGATTTCCCTCGCGGTTTCAATGTGGAAAGTCGGAGTGTGCTGCTTTTGGGCCAGATCAGCCAACCTTCTGCTGTTGGCGCTGTTTTTTCCACCGACAACAAACATGGCATCCATTTCATGGGCCATTGCTATTACTTCCGCCTGCCTCTGCTCAGTTGAAGAACAAATTGTGCTAAAGACAATTGCCTGGGGATAGAGTTCTTTGATTTTATCGACAATATTTCTGTAATCTTCTGAATCCTGCGTGGTTTGGGCAACAACGCAAACTTTAATCAGCGGGGGCATTTTATAAACATCTTCCTCCGTACCGATGGTAATCCCCCGGCCGCCGGTATAGCCCAAGAGCCCGTCAACTTCCGGATGTTCTTTATCCCCCACGATCACTACCGTATAATCAAGAGCGGTATGTTTTTTTATTATTGCCTGCACATAACCAACTTTTGGGCAGGTAGCATCGATAATTTTTATACCGCTTTCTTTAATTTTTTTTCTTTCAGCGGGGGCTATGCCATGAGCGCGAATAACCAGGACAGCATTTTCCCGGTCGCTGATTTCATCAACACTGCCGACAGGAATTATGCCACGGCTTTTGAGCAGTTCAATTGTTTGCGGGTTGTGAATGAGCGGGCCGTAGGTGTAAATACGGCGGCTGGTTTCATGCTGGGCAATTTCCAGCACAATGTCTACCGCTCTGCGAACCCCCATGCAAAATCCCGCAGTTTTCGCCAGCTTAATTGCCATTTAATTTTTTCTTTCGCGCTAAAATAAAAAATTCCTTGTTACCGGCAGGCCCCAAAATAGATGAAGCACAGGTTCGCAAATCCTCTAAATTTATCGATTTACAAAATTCGCTGATTTCTTCAACCACGCGATCATGAACTGCTGGGTCTTGAATTACGCCATTCTTACCCACTTCTCCTCTTGTGGCTTCAAACTGTGGTTTAATTAACGCCAGTATTCGCGCATCATCTCTCAGCAAGCGTAAGATAGGGGGAAGGACAACTTTCAGCGAAATAAATGAGACATCAACTGTGGCCAAATCAGGCTGCAAGGTAAGATCCACGCCATCATAGTGGCGGATATTTGTCCTTTCGATAACAACTACGCGCTTATCCTGGCGTAACTTCCAGGCCAGTTGTCCGTAGCCGACATCCACAGCGTAAACATTTCTCGCGCCTGCCTGTAAGAGGCAATCGGTAAAACCTCCGGTGGAAGCCCCCACATCAAGGGCAACCAAACCCTCAACGTTCAATTCAAATTCATCCAGTGCTCCTTTTAACTTGAGCCCACCGCGGCTCACATAAGGATTATCCGCGCCCTTTATTTGTATTTCGGCATCGATAGGTACTAGCGTATCGGCCTTATCCAGGCGGACTTCATTAACTTTTATCGCCCGGGCTAAAATAAGCGCTTGGGCTTTTTGTATTGTCGGCGCCAGACCGCGCAACACGAGCAACTTATCTAAACGAATTTTTTCCATTATATATTATACGACAGCTCTTATTTCTTTCCCCCTTTTTAAAGGGGGATTAAGGGGGATTTTGTCATGTCGAACCGCCAAAGGCAGTGAGACATCTTGCTGTGTAAAGAAAAAGATTTTTCTTCGTCTGCCGTAGCGGACTCATTGCAAAATGACAAACGTTTTAAAATCCCTCTTTCTCTCCCTTTAAAAAAGGGAGACATCACTCTGCTTTTTTTTCCTTGCTACCTGCTATCCGGCATCCGCCTTACTTTCCCTTGCTACTTTCTTTTCTTTCCCAATAAATACAACCGGCCCCAATATTCCATTACGTTTCATATGGCGATTTTTTCTTCCTCATATCCCGCTCCTACTGCTGCAAGCGCATCTTGACGGTTAAATTCAAGAGCCTCTTTTAATGTAACCTGAAGACTTGATATTAATTCATCATGGGTTGGTTCTTGACAGTTAATACCGGGAACTTCCTCGATCCAGCCAATCCACCAATCACCTCCCCGCTTTATTATCGCTTTATATTCTTTATTAATGGCTAACCCCTTTACATATTTGTTGCCATTATACATTATAATTAGATGATTTTGGTATTAATTTTATTGCCTTAACGAAAAGATCACCGGCCCGCGAAACGCGGGTCCGGTGAATTGACTTGTTAGCTGACAATTGTCTATTTAGGAACTTCGCTCAACAGAATACCCAGTGCCTTGGCGACCCCCTTACCGTAGGCCGGATCGGCCTTCAGGCAGTTGCCGATGTGGCGGACCTTGATCATCTTCGGTGCATCGCCCATATCGCGGGCGGTGTTTTCAAAGAGGACCTTCTGCTGCGCAGGGCTCATCAGACGGAAGAGCTTGCCGGGTTGGGTGTAGTAGTCGTCATCGTCTTTTCGGTAATTCCAGTGATCCGCCGCCCCCTCAAGCTTCAGAGGCGGTTCGGCGAAATCGGGCTGTTCCTGCCACTCTCCGTAACTGTTGGGCTCATACCCGAGGGTGCTTCCGTAGTTTCCATCCACCCGCATCGCTCCGTCGCGATGATAGCTGTGGTACGGGCAGCGGGGGGCGTTGACGGGGATCTGGTCGTGGTTCACGCCGAGCCGGTAGCGCTGGGCGTCGCCGTAAGAAAAGAGTCGCCCCTGGAGCATCTTATCGGGTGAAAACCCGATGCCGGGGACGACACGGGCGGGGTTGAAGGCCGCCTGCTCGACATCGGTGAAGTAGTTCTCCGGGTTTTTGTTGAGCTCCAGAATCCCTATCTCGATCAGGGGATAGTCCTTGTGGTACCAGACCTTGGTCAGGTCGAAGGGGTTATAGGGCAATTTCGCTGCGTCCCTCTCCGGCATGATCTGGACGTAGAAGGTCCAGCGCGGGAAGTCTTTCTTTTCGATACTTTCGTAGAGGTCACGCTGGCTACTCTCCCGATCCTTGGCAATGATCGCCTCGGCCTCCTGGTCGGTCAGGTTCTTGATCCCCTGCTGGGTTTTGAGGTGGAACTTGACCCAGTACCTCTCGTTCTTGGCGTTGATGAAGCTGAAGGTGTGGCTGCCGAAGCCGTGCATATGCCGGTAGGAATACGGAATGCCCCGGTCGCTCATGACAATGGTCACCTGATGGAGCGCCTCAGGCAGGGATGTAAAGAAATCCCACTGGTTCTTATGGCTCCGTATGTTCGTGCGGGGGTCCCGTTTGATGGCGTGGTTGAGGTCGGGGAACTTCAACGGGTCGCGCATGAAGAACACGGGCGTGTTGTTGCCCACCAGATCCCAGTTTCCTTCTTCGGTATAGAACTTCATCGCGAAACCCCGGATGTCCCGCTCGGCGTCGGCGGCGCCGCGCTCGCCGGCAACGATGGAAAAGCGCAAGAAGCATTCGGTTTTCTTGTTGATTTTGGAAAATATTTTGGCCTTTGTGTACTTGGTGATGTCGTGAGTGACGGTGAAGGTGCCGAAAGCGCCGGAACCTTTGGCGTGCATGCGCCGCTCGGGGATCACCTCCCGGTCAAAGTGGGCCAGTTTTTCGAGGAACCAGACATCCTGCAGAAGCTGCGGACCGCGTGGCCCCGCGGTAAGGATGTTCTGGTTATCAACAACAGGGGCGCCGGATCTGGTTGTTAGGTTCTTCTTCTCGTTTTTCATGACGGTTCTCCTTTCAGTTATTGGTTAGTTTAGCTAACGTAGAAATCAGCCGGAGCGTAGCGATCGGCTGGATTGCCTTTGTTATGAGCTACTATATCCATTCTGCTTTCTTTATCGTAAATTCGCTATCAACATCACCCGTATTAGGAACACCTTCCGGCTCTATTAGAATTGCCTTATATCCTTCTTCGGATGCAGGTTTATGTTCCACTCCTTTCGGAATAACAATCATTTCTCCAGGATTTAATTCAATGACTTTGTCTCTCAAATTCATTTGCATCTTACCATCTAAAATTATGAAAGCCTCATCAGTAGCAGGGTGCTTATGCCAAATAGATTCACCTTTGCGTTTCACAATTTTTATCTCGTAATTATTCATCATCGCAATAATTCGAACACAATAATCTTCATTTGGGAATTTTGAAAACTTTTCTCTGAAATTGATCTTAGATAGTTTCATTAGTATTCTCTCATGACGAATAAATCAGCCGGAGCGTAGCGATCACTGAACTTATACCCATTCAAACTTGTTTATTGTAATCTCACTTTGAACGTCGCCAGTATTGGACACACCCTCCGGTTCAATAAGAATGGCTTTGTACCCATTCTCAGAAGAAGGCTTATGCTCGACTCCTTTTGGGATGACGATCATCTCCCCAGCGCGTACTTCCACTTTGCGATCACGGAAGCTCATAACAAGCGTGCCCTCCATGATAATGAATGTTTCGTCTGTTTCAGGATGGCTGTGCCAAATAAAGTCACCTTTGAATTTTACGATTTTGAAGTCGTAGTTGTTCATCTTAGCGACCAAACGCACTGCGTAGTCACCGGCTGGCAACTTTCCGAACTTGTCCGATAGATTGATTTTCTCGACGTTCATTCTTCATCCTTCTTGCATAACGAAAAAATCAGCCGGAGCGTAGCGATCGGCTGGATTGACTTTGTTGTGCCAAATTTTGGTTCGGCACATTGCTAGCCAAGTAGTTCACGGAGGAGCTTGCTGTGTGAAGCACCGCTATGGAAGCCAAATTTATAAACATTTCCTAGCCATCCGTCACAAACACTTATCCAAGCTGCCCAATTCTCTTTTACGACATTATCGTCAATACCACGGCTCCTCCATAACCGCATTACTGCCTCTGGATCGGATGTTAGCAGTCTGTAAGCGCGCCGTTTAATGTCGTCATTTTCAGATTCGTAACAAAGAGGGATTTCAAGTGTAATTCTTCCCTCTGAAAGGGCTTTTGTATTTCCTGACTCCAGGGTATCCACATATTCATATACATTAAGGGCCATATAGTAGGCACATAGTGAGGCTTTGTACTCTTCAACATCCCCAAATATTTGGGTTAGCCAGTTCCACTGCTCTATCAGATTGCTGAGTGTTGACCACCCTGTTGTACATTTACCTTCAAATGCTTCGGGCCATCCCATTGTGCCGTGATGCCGCCAGAATGGAATGCTTTTGCTCATGCCGGGGAATTCAATTGGTGCACTAACCAATTTGATTGCGGTCTCGAGTTGGTCAGTTGCAAGACAGACTGCACCATGTAATCCTTGGTATACGAACGCTAGAGTAGTCGGGAAATCAACAAGGATTGTGCGACCTGATCTATTCCAGTTTCTGGGATAAAGGATGTCATCGAGAATGGCACGCTGATTATTGAATTTAGTTTGACCGGACTGTACGCCAGCGAGAGCGATTGCGATCAAGGGCGCATATGTTGCAGCACCTGACATAGCGATAGGGAGGATTTCCTGCCATGTATTGGGGAAACTTTTTTCATGTGTGCTTCTCCAATCTTGAATGGCTTGATTTACGTGGCCACGGGCCTTTTGGACAAGCTTTCGCCATTGGACAAGGTCACTAGACCGTGCGGTTTTAAAGGCGTTCTCGTAATACCGTACAATTACCACGTCGGCACTAAGCAAACGATTGTCTTCGTCTTCCCGAGACGATTCATTGCGATCAGGCGCGGATTCCTTTTCAGCATCAATATCTGGAACTTTCCGAGTCCGAAAAGGATTCTCACCTAGCGGGGGTTTTTTTACAGGAGGTGTACCATGCAGTTCTCGGAGTAACTTTTCGAACTCTTCGTCAAATATCTTTTCGTCGGTCAAATTTATGTAGAAGCGAGTACTGACGGAAACTGGTAATTTAGGATCGGCCGAATCTTGCTTAATTATAGGAATGAATTTAGACGTACCCAAGTCGCGAACGAGTTCCCCAGTGACGATCATTGCCTCGTATCCGACGCCTCCTTTTCCCTCGTTCGATTTATGTACGTAAGGTTCAGTGCAAATCATCAAGACGCGGTCTGCTTCACGGACACCTCTTTCCATAAATTTAGGGACATCATCGCCATACCTTAGATCCCATTGATCGAGAATTACGTCGATGCCGTTACCCAGCAGTTTCGTTGCGAGCTCTGCAACCCACTTTTTGTGGTCGGGGCTATCGTGAGAGTAGGAAACAAAAACAAGGGGTGTACCTTCTTCCATTTCTTAATCCTTTACTAACATTTTTTCAGCACAACGAAAAAATCAGCCGGAGCGTAGCGATCGGCTGGATTGACTTTGTTATGTTATTTTATTTTTCTCTTTTGCCCATTTTTAATGAATTGAACATGTCGCTTCTTTCTTCAAGATATTGATCAAACATCTCAGATGTTTCATTTATTAATTTTAAAATACTCTCCAAAGATTCTTGCGTAAATTGGACATATTCATGTTGGATACCTTTTGTGTTTATTATAAGCTTGCAAAGAGTGTAGCCATCATCATGTGCACTTTCCCAGTCAGCATGAACCACCATATTTCTAAGCTTTCCAGCCTCTGTCAAATTCGAAATGAATTTTTCGAACATTGGCATCTTTTTTCCTAAACCGTTTTGTTCTTCGATCAAAAGTCTTTTAAATAAATCAACTTTATCTGAATAATTTCTTTTATATATTACATGCAATCCCAGCCAATCCATATCATCAAAAAATAGTTCACATATGGCTCCGTTTAACAACTCTTCAAGCGTGTTAAAACTATGGACAACATATCCAATTAGGGGAGCGGTATTTTCTAAAAATTCTTCGTTGGGGCCATCAAGATTTTTTGTTTCAAAAGCATATTGATTAATAGGAATATTCTTCTTTTTCATTTTTTCTCACATAACATTTGAGCTATGCAGATGGCAAAGCTTGCCTGAGCGTAGCGAAGATTAGCAAGCGCCTGACATTCTGCGTGAGCGATTTGTTATTTGCTTCCTTTAAAAAATTTCTCTTTAGCTTTTAATTGTTCTTAAATAAAAAAATAAAAATTATAGGGAGGGGTAAATTGTTAAACACGGCAAGTGAAGCTATGTTTCGTGTCAACATCAACTTCGTTATGTTGCAGCGAAAATCGCTTCACTTTTTATCATAATTTTAAGGAGTTAGCCATCCCTATCACAATATTATTTTACAATAATTATCATCTTTATCGTAATTTTTGTAATAATATCAAGTAGTTATGCAAATAACAATTAATATACGTGACCCTTTATATACCGGCTTGAAACAACATCTGTTCTTTGAGTGATATATTTCTACACGAATATTTATTTAAAATCAAATAATTATTATTGAAGTCTTACGTAAAAAGTGTTTATTATCAGGAACATTAGGGACAACAGTCCCCATTAATCTCCAGCATCTCCTTTACCGCGAGAAAAATCCCATCTTCATCGATACCGTATTTCTGACGTAATTGCGCCTGTGTCGCGTGTTCCACAAATTCATCGGGAATGCCCAGCCGCTTAATCTGAACGCCGGTTATATTCTTTTCTGATAAAAGTTCCAGCACGGCACTGCCAAAACCTCCCTGCAGAACATTTTCTTCGACGGTGATGATTTTTTTGATCGTTGCCGCCGTGTCGGCAATAAGTTCGCTATCAATCGGTTTAGCGAAACGAGCGTTGATGATTTTAATGTCGATTCCTTCTTGGGTCAGTCTTTGCGCGGCGGCAAGTGCCGGGTAAACGGTCGAGCCAATGGCAATTACGGCCAGATCCGCACCTTCACGCAGCACTTCACCTTTGCCGATTTCCAGAGTTTTCAGTTCCTCATCTATATTTACTCCTACTGCTCTTCCCCGCGGGTAACGCAGCGATACCGGGCAACGGCAATCGACGGCAGTCTTGAGCATGTGCCTTAGTTCATTTTCATCTTTGGGTGCCATAATGACGATATGGGGAATATTGCGCAGATAGGAGAAATCAAAAAGTCCCTGATGGGTTGCGCCGTCTTCGCCGACAATACCCGCGCGGTCGATAGCAAAAACTACCGGCAGTTTTTGCAGGCACACATCATGTAAAATTTGATCGTAAGCGCGCTGAAGGAAAGTCGAATAAATGGCCACAACAGGAATAAACCCTTCGACCGCCAGACCGGCGGCAAAAGTCACTGCGTGTTGTTCGGCAATGCCAACATCATATAAGCGCTTGGGGAATTCCTGAGAGAATTGATCCAATCCGGTTCCTTCACACATGGCGGCCGTAATGGCGACAATGCGGGAATCAACGCGGGCAAGCTCGAGCATGGTTTTGCCAAAAATATTCGTGTAAGTCGGGATGTCGGAAGGCGCGGCCAATGGCTTACCTGTTTGAACATCAAAAGGTGACAGGCCGTGATAAGTGAGAGGTTTTTCTTCAGCAAATTTGTAGCCTTTGCCTTTTTTTGTGATGACATGCACGAGCACAGGTCCCGTCAATTCTTTGATGTTCTCAAAATTACGAATGAGGTTATCCAGACGATGACCTTCCAATGGTCCTACATAAGTAAACCCCAGCTCTTCAAAAAGCGCTCCGGGAACAACAAACGTTTTCAGGGACTCTTCTATTTGGCGGGATATTCTGACCATTTGTTCGCCAATGCCCGGGATGCTTTTGAGGAAATTTTTTATATCCGCTTTTAATCGAGTTACCGTATGACCGGTCATCATGCGGTTTAAATATGAGGATAAAGCGCCGACATTAGGAGAAATGGACATTTCATTGTCGTTTAAAACAATGATCACGTCTTTTTTGCGGTCGCCCGTCCAGTTCAAGCCTTCAAAGGCCATTCCTGTGGTCATGGAACCATCGCCGATTACGGCAATTATTTTATTGTGATCACCCTTTAAGCACTTGGCTTCGGCAAACCCCGCCGCCGCGGAGATAGAAGTTCCGCTGTGTCCGACATTAAAGACATCATAGATGCTCTCTTCTCTTTTGGGGAATCCGCTGATACCGTTTTTACTGCGCATGGTGACGATTTTTTCTTTGCGTCCGGTGATAATTTTATGCGCGTAACACTGATGGCCGACATCCCAGACAACCTTGTCCTGCGGCGTGTTAAATACGTAGTGGAGAGCCAGTGTTAATTCAACAGTGCCTAAAGATGAAGCCAAATGACCGCCGCAGGAAGCAACTGTTTGAATAATCAAATCTCTTAGTTCCTGCGCCAGGGTGTTAAGTTCGGGAATGCTGAGTTTGCGGATATCAGCGGGAAAATTAACGTTTTGTAATACACTGTAATTTACTGTTTCCTGCGATTTCATGAGTTTTAATTCTTTCCAGATAATAAGGTTCTTAAGATTTTCTGTTAATAATATAGCTGGCAATAACGCGCAAAGGAAGAGCCCGGTCATCAAAATCAGCAAGGCTTTGAATTGCCGCGGCTAAATGCTCCGATAACTTTTTTCTGGCGGACTCCAGCCCCAGTATTGATGGATAAGTAACCTTGCCGCGGGCCGCATCACTGCCGGTTTGTTTTCCCATCAGCTTGCTATCACCTTCAACATTCAAAATATCATCGGCAATTTGAAAGGCCAGTCCAATGTTCATGCCGTATTCGGCCAATGCCTGAACCTTATCCTCGCGGGCGCCGGAAATGATGGCGCCGGATTTTACCGCGGCAACAATCAACGCTCCCGTTTTGCGCCGGTGAATATCGCGCAGCGCTTCCAGATCCGGGTTGGTCTTTTCTGCCAGTAAATCGAGAGTTTGGCCACCGACCATACCGGAAAGGCCTGCCGCTTGGGCGATTACCTGAATTACAGCCAGACGCCTCTGGGCGGTCAGGCGCACTTTTTCCACCCGAGACAACAAGATAAACGCTTCGGTAAGGAGCGCATCGCCCGCCAAAATTGCTATCGCTTCTCCAAATACTTTATGGTTGGTCGGTTTGCCGCGCCGGAAATCATCATTATCCATAGACGGCAGATCATCATGAATAAGCGAATAAGTGTGAATCAATTCCAGCGCGCAGGCAACCGGCATTGCCGGAGCCATATCGCCGCCAACCGCTTCCACTGCGGCCAGACATAGAATCGGCCGGATTCTTTTACCGCCGGCAAAAACACTGTAGCGTATTGCTTTGAATATTTCTGCCGGAATATTGTCCTCAGAGGGAAGATAACGCAGGAGCGCTTCTTCCACAATTTTTTGCCTGTCATTCAGATAGGCTTTAAGGAATTCTTCATCAGTTGCCATCGCCGTCTTCTTCCTGAAAACTTTTTACTTTCAGGGAATCTTCATTTCCCAGCAGTTGTTCCACGCGCCTTTGCGTTTCATCGAGTTTGGCTGAACAAAAGCGAATCAACTTGATTCCTTCTTCAAAAGACTTCAGCGCGTCATCCAGCGGCATATCGCCCGCTTCCATTTTTCTTACTATATCTTCGAGTTTTTCCAAAGCATCTTCAAACTTTTCTTTTGCCATAGTTTTTACCCCGTTAGAGAAAGCCCCCAACTCCCGTTGGGGGGTTAAAGTCTTATAACACAGATGGCTGTTTAATGCCGCCATCTGAAATCGCAAAGCGCCCGTTACTCTAACGGGGCTTACTCCCCGTATATTTTTTCGATTCTAGCGTGGAAGTTACCCTTTGCCAATTGAATATTTACCTCTTCATTTGTCTTCAGTGCCCCGGCTTGCCGGACAATTTCTCCAGACGGCAACTTGCGTGTAATGCTGTAACCTCTTTGCAATACAGCTAAAGGACTAAGTGAAGAAAGCACAGCGGCGTTTTTCCGCAGACGCTCATAATGAGCAGCCCAATAGCTTCTCCAAGTATTTAGTGTATCTTTTTGTAAATTATTGAGCAACACTCTTATTTCTTGGACCTGCTTTGCCGGGCTTGAATGTTTTAGACTCAACTCCAGTTTCTGCAATTTATTGCCCAGACATTGTCTTTGGTGGCGCATGTCTCGGTGCATTCTTTGCTGCAAGTCATCCAGATGAATTTGCCAATCAATCAACAAGCGGCGCGGATCTTTGAATCTTTCCTGAAGTCCTGCAAGGTATTTCTTTCTATCGGCCATGTAGCGGCCATAACCCGCAATTGCCCTTTTTTTGAGATTATTAATTTTAGTCAGCAATTCCAATCTTTGGGGTACTACTAATTCCGCCGCGGCTGATGGAGTGGGCGCGCGCAAGTCTGCCACAAAATCACAAATAGTAAAATCAGTTTCATGGCCGACTGCCGACACTATGGGAATGGCTGAACTAAAAATTTTGCGCGCCAGGCTTTCATCATTAAAAGGGGCCAAATCTTCCAGAGAGCCGCCGCCGCGGGCAATGATGATTACATCAACAGATCCGTTGGCATGCAGGTTGCTCAGCGCTTGAATTATTTCCGCGGCAGCATCGCTACCCTGCACCTTCACCGGAGCGATTAAGATATCCACTGCCGGAAAGCGCCGTTTGGTTATGTTCAAAATGTCCCTGATCACGGAGCCTGTAGGTGAGGTGATAACACCAATTCTCTTTGGTATAAAAGGGAGCTCTTTTTTATACTGCTCGTCAAATAAACCCTCGGCACTAAGTTTTGCCTTAAGTTGCTCAAAAGCTTTTTGGAGCGCTCCGACACCGCGTGGCTCCACGGATTGAATAATCAATTGATATTCGCCGCGGGGAGGATAAGCACTCAAGCGCGCGCGGCACAAGACGCTTGAGCCTTCTTCCAATTCAAAATCGGCCGAACGGTTTTTTGTCCAGCCGTATTGACGGAAATAAACCGCGCGAATCTGGCTTTTGTCATCCTTCAGCGTAAAATAGACGTGTCCGGATTGGGGCCGCCGCAAATTAGAGACTTCGCCTTCGACCCAGACAAAACCAAATGTTTCCTCCAGGACGTATTTAATATTTTCATTGAGCTGTGAAACTGTAAGAATTTCTTTCATCTGCACGGTCATGTGCTGTGAACTACCAGATATTAGCAGGTAAAACAAGATTGAATTTATACCAATTCGCTTTCTTTGGCNNTTGTTGGCATCGTCGTCGGCTTCCTCAACGTATTTGTAAGGAACGGTTTGAAACCGTTCCCTACGAGCCTCCTCCTTGCCGCCTCGTTATCCTTTTGAAAGCGAAAGGGTATTAAACGCGAAGATCGATTGAGCCGCCTTTTTGCTGCTCTTGTGAGATGGCTGTATTCTTTGTGTCGACGATTGTTGTTCTGGTTTCTCCCCCGGAGACGTAAATTCGGTCTCACTCCAGGCAGACGGAGGCACTTACCGAGAGCTTTGCAAAACTCCTCTATTCGTCATTCCATCGAAGGACGGAATCCAGGAAACAAATGCAATAAGGATGAAACGAAGTTGGAAGACAGAAATCATTCACAAATGGTAGAAAAATAGCCACTGGAAAAGGGAAAGAAAACTGTCATTTCAAGACCCTATTCCCTCCTAATTGTTTTTCTCAACAGTCAAAGGCAGACTTGATAATCATATAAAAG
>PLNU01000154.1 GCA_003142835.1 Syntrophaceae bacterium | reverse complement strand
ATGAAATGCTGGAAATGGCCATGACCGGCGCGAAGGTTTTACAGCCTCGTTCAGTAGAAATGGCAAAAAAATATGATGTTCCTGTTTACGTGAAATCAACCTTTTCCGACGAGGGAGGAACACTTGTGACTAAGGAGGATAAAGAAATGGAAAGAGAAGTTGTTTCTGGTATTACTTATGATCGTGATCAAGCCAAAATCACTGTAGTGCATGTTCCGGATAAGCCGGGCGTGGCAGCCAGTTTATTTATACCTTTGTCGGAGCACAATATCAGCGTCGATATGATTATTCAAAATGTCAGTGCGGAAGGTTTTACTGATCTTACTTTTACTGTATCCAAAAAAGATATGAAAGAAGCCCAGAAGATAGTAGCAGCCACGGCAAAAGCAGTTGGAGCCAGAAAAGTTGAAGTTGACGATGATGTAGCAAAGGTATCGATAATTGGCGTAGGAATGATGAGTCATTCCGGTGTTGCCGCTAAAATGTTTAAAACTATGGCCAACGAAAGTATCAATATCATGATGATCAGTACATCAGAAATTAAAATATCNNTGTATTATTCAACGAAAATATACAGAGCTTGCTGTAACTGTTCTGCATGATGCTTTCGGGCTGGAAAAGAAAAATACTTAATGATTTTTTTCGAAAGGCAAATAAAGGGAATAATCGCCATTTGTATAGCTTTAGCGATTATTCCCTTTATTATTTTCATCTCCGGTTCAAAAGTAAACTATAGGATCCCGGAATTAGCCAATCAGTTTTCAGAAAAAATCGCTGTAGAGGTTGTCGAAGACGGCAAAAGTAGAGGAATTTATTTTGTTGCTCCAGAGACTTCAGTCAATCAGTTATTAAAATCAATGGGCATTGAATACCCGGCCAAAGAAGATTTTCTACTTGATAGTGGAATGAAAATAACAATAAGTTCAGTTTCAGAAAATCAGAATGTTACTGTTGCCGAGATCGAATCAGCCAAGAGGCTTGCCCTGGGTATGCCACTCGATATTAACCGGGCCACAGAATCTGATCTGATATTGGTATATGGAATTGGTGAAGTCACAGCAAAGAAGATTTTAGATCTGCGCAGTAAAATAGGCAGATATAAAAATATTGAACAATTAACTGAAATTAAAGGAATTAAAGAAAAGAAGCTGGCAAAACTCCGCAAATATCTATATGTTGAAAAGCAGTAAAATTTATTTTATTATTTACTGAATGACTTATAATAACTCAAAACACGCTTTATATAATTTTGGGTTTCCCGAAAGGGAGGTACATTATTATTATATTTGGCGACATTTCCTTCTCCGGCATTATACGCGGCAAGAGTAAGAGTTAAATTACCCCCGTAATTATTGAGCAGATAACGAAGATAGCGCACTCCTCCTTCAATATTATTTTCCGGATGAAAGGCATTTTCTACCTGCAGGGAAGAGGCAGTTGCTGGCATCAGCTGCATTAAACCCTGTGCTCCTACCCGGGAAATAGCCTGATGATTAAAGTTTGATTCCGCTTTGATAATTGCTTTAATCAGGGCTGAATCAATTTTAAATTTCTCCGCGGCTCTTTTGATTATCTGATCGTATTTGTTTACATCAATATAGGGTTGAAAAAGAATTCGTTTTTCTTTGAGAACGAGGACATATTTAGCCTTGTGAATTGAAGGTACATTGGTTAAATGCAGAACACCTTCATTGTCCACGTATTTATAAATATCGGCATGTGCAATATTGGATGTGCTGACGATTAACGCAAAAAAAACAACAGCAGACTTTAAAAGTAAAGCTGTGCAGAATTTGATAAAGTCTATGTTCGAATAAGTTTGCATAGTTAAATTTACTTCATTGGCACTTTTAGTTCAAGGATTATTTTAAACATAAATTCAACGTCTTTCAGGTTAACAACACTATCATGATCATACAAATGTGTTAACAATGCCACTCGCAATTAATAATATTATCTTAATATATCGAACAGGCCAGTCATATTCTTTAATATTTTTAAAAATAATTGTTATTTTTCGTTTGTTCTTGACATGATTTCAGTATGATGGTAATCATCTCAACACTTTGCAGCATGTCGGGGCGTGGCGCAGTCTGGTAGCGTATCTGAATGGGGTTCAGAGGGCCGGTGGTTCAAATCCACTCGCCCCGACCATCTTTAATCAATTTTTTTCACAAATATATTATCCGTAGAGTGATTTCTTTTTTACTCAAGTAAGGAAAATGATCATTTTTCTTGCATTAAAATATATAATCAATTACATGAGCTCGCGAAAATCTCAATTTGACTGGTTTATGGGAAGATGGCTGGAAATAATCCACGTTGACATTTAGTAGCGTAATAAATATATAATATCATCCTCGAAATTTCCAGGCGAGAGTGGCGGAATTGGAAGACGCACTGGACTTAGGATCCAGCCCGCCTACGCGGATAGGGGTTCAAATCCCCTCTCTCGCACCAAGTTCACGCAAATTTATAACATTTAAAAACAAAGGAGATAGGCCGCAGTGAGCGAAGTTGCAATAAAAATGGAAGAAATAAGTCTGGTGAAGAAAAAGCTGTCGTTTGAAATACCCTGGAGTAAAGTAAAGGAAGAACTTGATGCTGTTTATCGGAATGTTGGTAAAAAGGCAAAAATAAAAGGTTTTCGTCCGGGGAAAATTCCCCGTAAGGTGTTAGAAAATCATTTTAAAGACCATGCCGAAGAAGAAACAATTACCAATATTATCAATAAATTTTATTGGCAGGCACTGGAAGATAAGGGAATCATGGCGCTTTCCAGACCAGATATTAAACAAGACGGATTTAAGGATAATACCAATTTTTCATTTACGGCTTCTTTTGAAACAGAGCCGGATTTTGAACCGAAAGGTTATAATGGAATTGAATTGGAAAAGGAAAAAATTCAAATAACTGAAAGTGATTTGGAAAATAGACTCAAAGAAATAAGACAGATGTTTGCGACAATGGAAGAAGTCAAAGATAACCGGGCAATAATAATGGGCGATTACGTTACCATTGATTTCGCAGGTAGTCTTGATGGTGAATCGCATCAGGAGCTGAAAGCCGATAATTATCTTCTGGAACTTGGCTCCAAGAGATTCATTCCCGGTTTTGAGGAGCAGTTGGTCGGTATGAAAAATAGCGAAATAAAGGCAATTAACGTAAAATTCCCTGAAGATTACCATGAAAAGAAATTTGCGGGAAAAGATGTGATTTTCACAGTAACGATTAAAGATATTAAAGAAAAAAAATTGCCGGAGATTGATGAAAATTTTATCAAGAATTTTGACAAATATAATTCTTTGGATGAGTTAAATAATGACGTACGTAAAGCTTTGGAACAGGATTGCCAGCGCCTGACGGAAACTAATCTGCAAAATAAAATAATGGAAATTATCCTTAAAGAGAATGATTTTGAAGTTCCGCCATCGCTTATCGAAAAACAGATTTTTTATATGATGGCTGATACTCAAAAAAGAATGACCTCTGCCGGCATGGATGAGAATAGTGCCATGGAACTAAGCTTCAAAATGCACGATAAATTTAAAGAAGAGGCTGAAAAAGTCGTAAAAACATTCTTGCTGCTTAAAAAAATTGCGGAAAAAGAAGCTATCCAGGTGGAAGAAGCAGATTTAGATCAGCATATCCGGGAATTAGCTGCTAAACACGGGCGGGATTATGAACAAATAAAAAATGCATTCGAAAAGGAAGAAAGGAAAGATAATCTCAAGACTGAATTAATTCAAAAAAAGGTATTTGACTTTATTGAACAAAAGGCCAATATTAACGTTGTAGAAAAAATTGGTATAGCTGTGGAGGGTAAATAGTGAATTTAATTCCCATGGTGGTTGAGCAAGATGGACGGGGTGAAAGAGCTTTTGATATTTATTCTCGTTTATTAAAAGACAGGATAATTTTTCTAGGGACAGCGATTGATGATAATGTGGCCAATGTAGTTGTCGCGCAGATGCTATATTTGGAGTCTGAAGACCCTGACAAAGAAATATTTTTTTACTTAAATTCACCCGGTGGCCATGTAAGCTCCGGTATGGCAATCTATGATACAATGCAATACATAAAGCCTCCCATTTCTACAGTTTGCATGGGTCAATCTGCCAGTATGGCGGCAATACTGTTAGCGGCAGGTGAAAAAGGCAAAAGATATTCGCTGCCTCATTCACGCATATTAATCCATCAGCCCTTGGGGGGATTTCAGGGGCAGGCGACAGATATTGACATTCAGGCAAAAGAAATATTAAGATTGAAGGAAGAATTAAACCAGATTCTAGCTGATTTAACCGGGCAGTCGCTTTCAAAAATAATGAATGATACGGAACGTGACTACTTTATGACTTCCCAGCAAGCTAAAGAATATGGTTTAATTGATGACATTATCGTTAGAAAGCCATCATCACCTGACAGTAAATAAAGGAGAAAATAAGTGATAAAAAGAAGTAAAGACAATCGAATGGATCCGGGCATGCTTTTTTGTTCATTTTGCGGGAAAATGCAAAGTGAAGTAAGAAAATTGGTTGCTGGTCCAACTGCATATATCTGCGATGAATGTATTGAGCTTTGTCGGTGCATTGTTGAGGAAGAAGAAGAGAAATCTGTAGAAAAAGGACCAAAAAAAGTTCTACCGGAACCGAAAGAAATTAAGAAATTCCTGGATCAATATGTAATCGGCCAGGATAAAACAAAAAAAATATTGTCTGTTGCCGTATATAATCATTATAAAAGGTTATTTTCCCATATTGATTCCGATGGTATTGAAATTCAAAAAAGCAATGTTCTTTTAGTCGGTCCGACTGGTTCCGGAAAAACGCTGCTGGCTAAAACTTTAGCAAAATTTCTCAATGTCCCTTTTACAATTGCCGATGCCACAACACTTACAGAAGCCGGATATGTCGGCGAAGATGTTGAAAACATAATTTTGAGTTTACTGCAAAACGCCGATTATGATGTTGCTCGAGCCTCAAAAGGTATTGTCTATATAGACGAAATCGATAAAATTGCCAAAAAATCAGGTAATCCTTCTATAACAAGAGATGTCTCCGGCGAAGGCGTTCAGCAAGCACTGTTGAAGATTATGGAAGGAACAATGGCCAATATTCCGCCTAAAGGTGGCCGCAAACATCCGCAGCAGGAATTTATTCAAGTTGATACAACGAATATTTTATTCATTTGCGGCGGTGCTTTTAATGACCTGGAAAGTATAATTTCCAAGCGTTTGGGTGCTAACTGCGTTGGTTTCGGCGCTAAAATTAAAAGTAAAAAGGAAAAAAGAGTTGGGGAAGTGCTTGCTGAAGTGCGTTCGGAAGACTTGTTAAAATATGGATTAATACCGGAGTTCATCGGCCGTCTGCCGGTTATTGCTACACTGGATGATTTGGATGAATCGACTCTAGTCCGTATTTTAATCGAACCAAAAGATTCTATTATTAAACAATACAAAAAATTATTTGAATTGGAAAATGTGACTTTGAAGTTTACCGATGGCGCATTACGGGCGGTCGCTAAATTATCTATGGAGAGAAAATCCGGAGCGCGAGGTTTACGATCCATACTGGAAAATACAATGCTGGAAGTAATGTATGACATTCCTTCGCAGCGTGATATCAAGGAATGTGTCATTAGTGAAGAAGTCGTCACAAATAAAGAAGAACCAATATTAATTTATGAAACCAAATCTGAATCAGCTTAAGAAATATATGGAATAAATGCATGTTTGAAGACAAAGAAATTAATGATCAAAATAAACAGGTTGTAATACCTCTCTTACCTTTAAGAGATGTTGTCGTTTTTCCGCACATGATTGTGCCATTATTTGTCGGAAGAGAGAAGTCCATTGCTGCATTAGAATCGGCCATGAAAGACGAGAAAAGTATTTTCATGGTTGCTCAGAAAAATGCCAAGAAAGACGACCCCTCTCAAGAAGACATCTACCTGGTGGGTACCATCGGAATTATTATTCAATTATTGCGATTGCCGGATGGAACGGTAAAAGTTTTAGTCGAAGGCAAAATGCGTGGTGCCATCAAAGAATATTTAAAGAATGATGATTATTTCCTGATCAAGGTCAGCGAGATAGAAGATGTTGACGACCAAAACGATGTAAAAAAGCAAGCACTAATGCGCAGCATTAAGGAATCCTTTGAGCTGTATCTGAAACTCAGCAAAAAAGTTCACGTCGAGATGATGGGAACAATAGCAGCAATTGAAGATGGATCTAAACTTGCCGATGTCGTGGTAACTCATCTCAATGTAAAATTGGTAGATAAACAGAAAATTATGGAGATGTTTAACGTCGGCGAACGTCTTGAATCAATTTATTCGATGATGCTCTCCGAGATTGAAATCCTGCAAGTCGAAGAAAAAATCAAGCGGCGTGTGAAAAAGCAAATGGAGAAAACACAGAAGGATTATTATCTCAATGAACAAATGCGCGCGATTCAAAAAGAAATGGGCGAAAAAGATGAATTTCGCAATGAGATAGTGGATATAGAAAAACGTCTCAAACAAAAGAAACTATCGGAAGAGGCAACGAAAAAAGTCCGGCAGGAAATAAAAAAATTACAAATGATGGCGCCGATGTCGGCAGAAGCTACAGTAGTAAGAAATTATATTGATTGGCTGATCGATATGCCATGGGCGGATAAAACAGAAAACAAATTCACCTTGATGGAATCAGAAAATATCCTTGAAGAAGATCATTATGGATTGAAAAAGGTCAAAGAACGTATCATCGAATATCTTGCCGTACAATTACTAGCAAAGAAAAACAAAGGTCCGATTTTGTGTCTGGTTGGTCCGCCTGGCGTGGGGAAAACATCAATCGCTAAATCAGTGGCTCGAGCAACAAACCGAAAATTTGTTCGTATTTCTCTGGGAGGTGTTCGTGATGAGGCTGAGATTCGCGGTCACCGCCGGACTTACATTGGAGCTATGCCGGGGAAAATTATCCAATCATTAAAAAAGGCTGGTTCGAATAATCCTGTTTTTTGTTTGGATGAAGTTGATAAACTCAGCTCCGACTTTAGGGGAGATCCATCTTCAGCACTACTCGAAGTTCTTGATCCGGAGCAAAATATAGCATTCAATGATAATTATCTTGATGTCGACTATGATTTGTCCGATGTCATGTTCATTACTACGGCTAATGTTTTGCAGACTATACCTGCTCCTCTGCAGGACAGAATGGAAGTAATCAGGATTGCCGGATATACGGAATTGGAAAAACTGCAAATAGCGAAAAAATTCCTGGTAGCAAAACAAAGGGAAGCTAACGGCTTGCTTCCTGAAAACATTGAATTTTCGCGAGGAGCATTATTAAGGATCATCCGGCAATACACGCGGGAAGCTGGAGTTAGAAATCTGGAGAGGGAAATCGCTTCTGTTTGCCGTAAAGTAGCTAAAGAAATCGTCAATAACGGCAACAAGAAGAAGTTGATAATTAGTTCCAAGTCGATCCCCAAATATTTGGGTGTGCCAAAATACCGCCATGGTGAAATCGAGGGTAAGAGTGAAATTGGTCTCACGATTGGATTAGCCTGGACGGAAGTTGGCGGTGAACTTCTGGTTATAGAAGCTTCCATTATGGAAGGTACAGGCAAGATGGTAATGACCGGAAAATTAGGCGATGTAATGCAGGAATCTGTTCAGGCAGCCCTGACTTACATTCGTGCTCGAGCGGAGCAATTCGGTTTGCCCAAGAATTTTTATAATAAAATTGATATTCACGTCCATGTGCCGGAAGGAGCAATTCCTAAGGATGGTCCTTCAGCGGGAATTGCTATGGTCACTTCTATTGCTTCGGCGCTGATGAAGAAAAAAGTGCGTTCCGACATGGCAATGACCGGTGAAATTACGTTAAGAGGAAGGGTTTTACCTATAGGCGGTCTAAAAGAAAAGATTCTGGCTGCTCATCGTGGTAACATTAAAATGGTTATTATACCCAAAGATAACGAAAAAGACTTGGCAGAAGTACCACAAAATGTACAAAATGCGTTGAAAATTGTTTTCGTTGATCATGTTGATGAAGTGTTTAAGATTGCCTTTGAAGAAGAAGAAAAATTTGGTGCAACCGCCGCTCATGATGTACTGGTAAATGCTTCGCCGGTCAATTGAGTGGTCTTTAATTTATATTTGCTTGACAAGAAATATCAATATTGCTAGAAGCCTCAAAGCGTTTTTTTGGCATTACGGGCGGGTAGCTCAGCTGGGAGAGCGCCACGCTTACACCGTGGATGTCACAGGTTCAAGTCCTGTTCCGCCTACCATTTGATAATTTGGGGAAGTGAAAAAAATAAAAAAAGATTTTTTGGGGTCGTAGTTAAGTTGGTTATAACGCCGGCCTGTCACGCCGGAGGGCAGGGGTTCAAGTCCCCTCGGCCCCGCCAGAAAATTCAAGGGAGTCAGCCAGTATGGTGGCTCCCTTTTTATTTGACCATGGCTTGCTTTTTAACGATTGTTGATATAAACTTCTTAATAATTATAATCACTTCCCGGAATATATATTCGTTTAGAGAGAAAAATTAATTATGGATTATGAAGGACTAATAATAAGACCGCCAAGTGAAGCATATAGCTTACTTTTGCAGGTCACAGTCGGGTGTTCGCATAATAAATGTACATTTTGTGGAACATACCGGCAAAAAAAATTTAAAATTAAGCCTATGGAACAGATCGCAACAGATCTAACCGAAGCAAGGTCTTATGGACGTGTGGAAAAAGTATTTTTGTGTGATGGAGATGCGTTGATTATACCGCAGCCCAGGCTGGAAGAACTTCTTGAATTAATTAACCTTAACCTACCGACTATAGAGAGAATTGGAACTTATGCCAATGCCAAAAGCATATTAAGAAAATCGGTTGATGAATTGAAAAAATTAAGAGAATTGGGTTTAAAGATAATATATCTTGGTGTAGAAACAGGAAATATTGAATTACTGCAAAAGATTCATAAAGGTGCAACATATGAACAAATGGTGGAAGCAGCACACCGTGTTAAAGAAGCAGGGATTGCCCTTTCAGTGACTGTGATACTGGGATTGGGTGGAATTGAAAAAAGTGTTGAGCATGCCTTGGATACGGCAAAAATATTGACTGACATGGATCCAGACTATGCCGGCGCACTTACCCTGATGCTTGTACCTCAGACACCGTTATATGAAGATTATATGGCGGGTCGCTTTGTATTGCCGGATAAATTTGGTTTTATCCGTGAATTATATCTAATTATAGCAAATTCAAATTTTACTAATTGCTATTTCACTTCTAATCATGCCTCTAATTATTTACCAATAAAGGCTTATTTACCGCTTCAAAAAGAAAATGTTTTAAAACTGATTAGTTCAGTCATTGATGAAAAAGATATGAAACGGATCAGACCGGAGTATTTACGTGGTTTATAAGTTAGGTGTATTTTAGAAAAATTATGAAAATTATTTCAAACATTTTTTTCTGGCGCAATAAAAAATATATTGAAGAAAAAATTGAAGCGATGCTCATGAAAGCGCAAAGAAATGGTTTTGTCGATGCGTCATCGCGCGAAATGATTGAAAATATATTAGCATTTACCCATATTCTGGTTCGTGAAATAATGATTCCTCGCACACAGATAGTTGCTGTCAGCACGGAAGCGACTATTGAGGAAATTATTCAGGAGGTAATTGAATCCCGTCATACA
>PLNU01000026.1:950-6560 GCA_003142835.1 Syntrophaceae bacterium | reverse complement strand
GATGTCTTCAGCAAGCCGGGGAAATACTTCGGCAGAAAAACCAGTGAGCCTGTGGAAGTGGCCAAGTATCTCCATCTGTATGAACTTGTCGAGCACAGCGCCTATGCTGTTACCCTGGAGGACGATAAGGTTATTCTGGCAGGTGACGTCATCCCCCTTGCTTCGTAAAATCCCTCGGAATGGTACACTTTACTGCTGCAATCCTTCCCGTATAGGGTAAGAAAAGGCATTGGTTCCCTGATCCCAATCCATCCTGTTCACCGCCTGATCGTGATGGGCTGTGTCCGGCGGTTGGTGCTGACGTCATAGAACCACTTGTCGGGAAAACAGTGGAGGACTATTCCCTGTGGAAGCGATCATCAATGTGAGTTTATTGAGTTTCGAGACAAGAAACTTTTGACGGGGTTTTAGGCCCGGTGACAGTCAAACGAGCATATTATTACGCTCGGGAGTATCGGATGGGGTATTGTCCGAAAGACCGTGCCCTCGACATCGAGGGGACATCTTACAGTTCCGGGGTGCGCCGGATGATGAGCAAGGTGGGGGCCTACCGGCCATTTGGTCTTCTCGGTCATGAAGAACTTGTACGAGCTGGCGGATATCCGCGTCAGCGCAAAGGAAGTAGAGCGCATATCCCAGATGGTCGGCGATCAGGCGGAAGCGTTTCACGCAGCAGAGGCCAAGGCGTCTTTGTCAGACAAGGTTGTTCCGATCAAGCCGGTTCCCAGGATGTATGTGTGTATGGACGGCACCCGGGGTGCCTGTGGTGAAGAAAGAGACCGCGGGCAGACAGGGTAAAGGTGAAGACGGCCAGGCCAAGACCAGGGAAGCCAAGCTGGGATGTGTTTTTACCCAGACAGGTTTTGACCGGAAAGGCCGTCCGGTGCGAGACGATGACTCAACCAGCTACGCCGGGGCAATTGAAATGGCAGAAGTGTTTGGCAGGCGGATGTATCAGGAGGCAATGCGGCGCGGCATGGACTCGGCGGGGGAGGCTGTTGTGATCGGAGATGGCGCCGCCTGGATATGGAATATTGCGGATGAGCAATTTTACGGAGCGACACAGATTGTTGATTTGTATCATGCGCGGGAACATTACTGGAACGTTGCCAAAGCATGCTTCGGGCAGAATAAAGACAAACTTTGTCAGTGGACAGCGGAACGTCGCAAGGAACTGGATGATGGCAGGCCGGAAGAGGTTATTGATGCCATCAATCGTTTCTCATCCCTCCCGGGATACGATAAAGCAATATGTGAACGGGAGATCGGTTATTTTGAGAAGAACAAGGGACGGGGCGGTATGCGGATTTCAGGAAGAGAGGTCTCTTCGTAGGCTCTGGCGTCTTGGAGGCAGGGTGCAGAACCGTCGTTGGGCAGCGCCTGAAACAGTCGGGTATGCATTGGACAGTCAGGGGAGCGAATAGTATTGTCGCCCTGCGCTGCAGTATTATGAAGCAACCGTTGGGAAGATTTTTGGGAGCATCGGGCGGTGGCGGCGTGAAAATCTACTACTAAATTTGTCGCACACCCAGTAGAACGAGTCAAATAGATTTATTCATATTATTCTAGTAAAGTAGCCTTCTAAAAGTTATGGATTATAAGAATACAGAATATTTTAAGGTTGGTCGGGCAAGTGAACTTACCGGCTCTGATAAAGTCGTATATAGAGCCCTGGAAATTATGCCGGGATTTCTTTCTTGGGGAACCATTGTTCTTGTCGTTTTTCTGTCATTTTTTGCGCCGAGTGCCGCGGCCTATTTTATTATCGCTTTCGATCTTTATTGGATGCTCAAGACTGTTTATTTGTCGCTGCATCTCCGGCACAACTGGAAAAGAATAAAATATAATCTTTCTGTCGATTGGTCCGAAATGCTGTTAAAACTTAAGCATGGGCATATTGTCCATCTAATTGTTTTGCCTTTTTACAAAGAAGGACTTGGGCTTGTGGAGCAAAGCGTCAGAAGTCTTTTGGAAACGGCGTATGACAAAAAGAAAATGGCAGTCGTTCTGGCTTCGGAAGAAAGGGCGGGGACCGAGGCGCAAGCAGTCTCTCGCCTGATAGAGCAGAAATATGCCAAGGAATTCGGCTACTTTTTAGCGACTGTTCATCCGAAAGACATTGAAGGAGAACTTGCGGGTAAGGGTGCGAATACGACCTCTGCGATAGAAAAAGCCAGAAAAATTATTTTGGACAAAAATAATATTCCTTATAAAAACGTTATTGTCTCTGCTTTCGATGTTGACACCGTTGCTTACAAACAATATTTCTCATGTCTCACCTGGCATTTTTTGACCGTACCTGATCCATATAAGGTTTCTTTTCAACCGGTACCTTTTTACAATAACAATATTTGGCACGCGCCGGTTCTCTCGCGGGTTGTAGCCGGCTCAAGCACTTTTTGGCAAATGATACAGCAGGAACGTCCGGAAAAATTGGCAACTTTTTCTTCCCATTCTGTGCCTTTTAAATCATTATATGAAATCGGTTATTGGCAAAAAAATATGGTTTCTGAAGATTCCAGAATTTTTTGGAATTTGTTTTTAGCCCACGATGGAGATTATTCAGTCCTGCCACTGTCATATCCGGTGTCGATGGATGCAAATGTTGCGCCGAGTTTTTGGCAGACTGTAAAAAATGTTTACAAACAGTACAGACGCTGGACTTATGGCGCCGAAAATTTGCCATATATTCTTTTTGGTTTCATAAAAAATAAAAAAATTCCATTTTGGACTAAATTTAAAATTTCAGTTGTACAAATAGAAGGTTTCTGGTCTTTGGCGACTAATCCTATTATCATCTTTCTTTTGGGCTGGTTACCTATTATTTTAGGAGGAGATAAGTTCAACGAGTTAGTCTTATCTTATAATTTGCCGATACTGACTAGAAATATAATGGTCGTTGCCATGCTTGGTCTTATTATGTCGGCCGTTATTTTTATGACTTTTCTCCCTGAGAGACCGCTGAACAAAGGTCGATTTGCCAGTTTTGCCATGGTTTTGCAATGGGTTCTTGTGCCTTTCACAATCGTTTTCTTCGGGGCGATTCCGGGTCTTGATGCGCAGACAAGATTAATGCTTGGCAAATATATGGGTTTTTGGGTGACACCGAAACATAGGAAATAGAAATTAAAATGCTGCCACTTTCAAGAAACAAAAGACGTCTTTACTTAATTTTTTTCGCCATTATATTTATTATTGGCACGCCATTTTTTATTTTTAATGCCAAAGGATATAAGCTGAATTTGCATGATTTTTTTAATGTTTCCAAAACTGGAGGCCTGTATATCAGCACTGATCAGTCGAGGATAGATATTTCGGTTAACGGTGAAATCGTCAGGAAGACCGGCATAATCCAAAAAAGCATTTTTGTGCAAAATTTAAAACCAGGTGTTTATCAAATAAATATTTCAAAAGAAGGTTTACAGTCATGGAATAAGTCCCTGCGGGTTTTTCCGGAAATTGTTACCGAGGCCAGACCTTTTTTGATTAAGTCTGAGCCTGTTTTGACCGAGATTCCGAGATTGCTTATTGGAGATAGTTCAGCCTTAAGCAGTACTAGTCGAAATGTTTCTAAGAAAAATTCCGAATATGATTTGATCAATGTTCTTTTCCTGCCGCCGGGTCTTAAGAGCGTTTCAGTCAAGACTGCGACAACCTCTCCCTATACAAAGATGTTGGGAGATGTATTGGTGAAAAACAGCGCCGGCAAACTTCATGTTTTATGGAAGGGTGAGAAAGATTCAACGCCGAATTATTTTTGCGAAAACGCTTGTAAATTGGAAATTATTGTAAACACTGTTTCAAAAGTTTTATCGTTTGACTTTTTTCCGGGAAGAAATGATCTTTTGATTCTGTCAGTAGAAGACGGTATTTTTGTTTCTGAAATTGATGATCGTTCTTCGCAAAATGTTCAAAAGGTAGTATCGGGTTTCGGATATGACTTCAGAATAAAAGACGGTAAGGAAATATATTTAAAAAAAGGCCTGAAAATTTATTCAGTTACTCTGTAATTGCGCCGAAGAGGTCCTGGAAACCAGGCTGAATTTTCGCTATAATCGCTCAATATGGAAGATTTGATAGAGGACTATTTTGAAACTTTTGTTCAAATCTATGATGAACATTTCTCAAGACAGTACGGATTCTGGCGACCTTACGTCCAGCAGGTGATTTATCGGTATCTGGATTGCGGCGACATCCACAACGGGTTTGCCCGTGTGAAATGCAAAGACTGCGGCCGCGAATAACTTCCTGGCCTTCTCCTGCAAGCGGCGTCATTTCTGCCCCTCCTGCCATCAAAAACGGGTGGTGGAATTCGGGGAATGGCTGTGCATGGATATCCTCAAGAAGGTTCCCCACCGGCATTTTGTCTCGCGTGCCCTTTAGGGTATCATCATCCCGAAGATCCTCCGCCGTTACTTTCTCGGAACCTGTCCCGTACTTGATACGGGAACCGGAAGCTTCTTATATCGACTTAAGCCGTTGTGCATGGGAATCGCTGAAGGTCTTTCTCTACCCTGAAGGGCACAAGCAAGAGGCGGTCCATTAGAACAACCCCATCCCCGGCGCAGTCATTGCTATTCAGAGCTTTGGCGACTTCCTCGGATTTAATCCCCACTGTCACATTTTGGTGACGGACGGCTGCTTTTACGGAAACGGCATGTTCCAGGGAAAAAATCGGCAGGCAAGGGTCTGCTTTGAAAAACAACTCGTCCCTGCTTGTTCATAACAGCCACTAGCCAAAGGCCCTTTTCAGAAGCGAATTTTTTTAAATCCGCCTCGCTTAAAGCGTCGGCTTTCCATTTGTTATCTATTTCTCTTCCTAAATCCGCGAGCGCGGTAGTGAGCCATGTTTTCGGATACAGGGGTTCATCCGGAAGGGGGCATCAGTTTTTCCTCCTTTCCGCTGATAAACATGACGAAGAAGGCTAAAGTTTTCCTGGGTCAACCTCTGCACTACATCCGTGACGGCAAGCCCTTGGTTTTCAATGAATCCTGTCAGACTCCGGTCGCTTCTTCTCAAGTCCATGATTCCCATAATAAGAATGAGGGCAATAATAACTGCACTGGCGATGCCAATGGCCAGTGGCTGAAGGGAAGTTCTTTTGTGANNTTATCTGTCTTCATTGAAACCTCATAAAACGACAACTATGTTGATTTCAAAACCAAAAATTGCATACACATAACTATTTGTATAAACACACTATTTATTATAATGGCAAAAAAATAGCGCCATTTCTTGCAGCCTTTATGTATTTATTTTTATATTGATGGTTTAAAGTTACCCATTGTTCCCTAATGAAATAAGCATGTTAACTTATTACCGGCCTTATGGCACGTTTCGTGCTCAATAAAAGACAAAAAGAGCAGGCATTACGACCGGATATTCCGCAAGGGGTCGGGGGATGCATAAGAAAGGAGGTGGCTTGCTCCAACCGAGAGCGGAAAGGAAGATGCTGAATGCTCATGGCGGTGGAGAGTTAGAGGATGAAAAAGGGAGGCTGAATTCAATTACGTCCACTGCAGGGCAAGGTGATGGTGAAGTGGGAGGGCTGTGAAAAACCTTTTCCGAACAGGTGACTCGACTGTCTGGGGGTGACTTCCCAATATTCT
>PLNU01000026.1:0-900 GCA_003142835.1 Syntrophaceae bacterium | reverse complement strand
ACCAGGAGAAGAAAGGAGTACAAGGTCCACAGGAAGTACAAGGTTTACAGGCGAAGGCGGGCGATTATTTAGTGGCTATCAAGTTGATGGACAAAGGGCCCCCTGTGGTGGGCGCGAATAACATCGAGATCGGCGTCACGGACAAGGGCGGCGAGGCCGTGACGGACGCCAAGGTCCTCGTGACCGCATCGATGCCGGCCATGTCGGGGATACCGGCGGTGGAAAACAAGGCGGTGGCCAAGCCGGACGGCGGCAAGTACAAGGCGAAGATCGACCTCCCCAAGGGCGGTTCATGGAACATGTCCGTCCAGATCATCAAGGGCGGCAAGACGTCCACCGCCAAATTTATCGCGGACGTGGGATAACCGACTCTCGACATGGTTGGTTGTTTCGGGTTCCCGCTTCATGCCTAAGGGCGTGGAGCGGGGGCTTCCCGACCCCATGGTCCAGTATCGGCTATCAGAACGAGGGGCTGATGAACTATAACCTACGGCGATTCGCCGGATGCCCAGAGGATGACTAAATAAACTGGGTTTTTAACCAAATCAAAAGGCAGGGTCTTAATCAATTGAACCGATATTCGCGGAGGACATTGTCAGAAGCACGGATTTACCTACATGTCCTTACAATAAAAAAAGGTAGTCAATGTAGTCAATTATGAATAAAAAGATGCAGAAAATAGCGGTCCTGATCGAATTTCTCGCGGGATCAGCCCTTGCCATCTTTTTCCACCAGGTGCTCCGGTATCCGGAAGCTGCCTATACCATCTTTGGCATCGGCGTCCTCCTGTCACTGGTCACCTATCTGTTGCGGGCAGATATCGAAAAGACCCGGGCAGAACTGCTGGAACAGTATCACCAGGCCCATGAGCTCACCTTCGCCATCGCCCGGATCAGCGAC
>PLNU01000075.1 GCA_003142835.1 Syntrophaceae bacterium | reverse complement strand
ACCTCAACGCAAAGATTCACAACCAATGAATTCTCGTTCAATCGTTTTACCTTATACTTTTCATGAACATGGCCGCAAAAATTCCACGGCACGTTGGGATCCGCATCCTCGGCCCGGTGCGTCATGCAAATATCCTTGGAGCCATAATGAATATATATCTTCGAGATGATCGTATTAAGGCTATTGTGCCGGTCATGGTTGCCTTTGATAAAAATAAACTTGCCATTCAGTCGCTTTTCGAATTGCCGGTATTTCTCTACTCCACCTTCTTTCCCGCCTTTAAAGATAAAATCACCAAGAAAGAAAACTGTATCGTCCGGCTTAACCCGCTCATTGTGCTTTCGGATGATCGTTTCATTCATTTCCTCGGCCGTCTCAAACGGCCTCTTGCAATATCGAATGATATTAAAATGCGAAAAGTGATAATCTGATGTCCACCAGTAATTCATTTTCTAAACTTCTTTCTTATTCTCTCTTCTACTTATTTAAAAACTCATCGCCCAATAAAAATAAGCTTCCGGCACAAGGGTTTTAAGTCGCTCGAGAATCTTGTACTGTTCAGGAAAAGCGCGATCTTTTACCATATCCATATTAACCTTTTGAACCAAACTCCCCTCATCGGTGCGACGTAGCAGACTGATAATATAGACGATCCGGGCAAGGGCAATTTTGATATCTTCCGGACTTAATTTTTCCTTTAAATGATTGGCGACTTTTGCGTTGCCTTCGTTCAGAAGATTAATTTCTGCAAACGTATTATTACTACCCCGAAGAAGCACTTGTGAATACTTAAACGCGATCTCAGTAATATCATTAAAAACATCTTCATCGCTGTAATTGCTCCCCCTAAATCCGTTCTCGGTTAAAAGAGTATTTGAAAATGCCAATTTTAACTCTTCCACATCCTTTATAACCTTAAAGAGATCGCCAAGATCGATGATTTGTTTAATAAATTCCATCGCGCGATTCTGTGACAAGGGAATGCCTACTGTTTTTGGAGATATCGCCGTCAGCTTGTCCCCGAAAAGCCCCTCAACAGATGGAACGCTCACGTTACCCTTCCCTCCGGCAAACGCCATGGGATTTGCGGCAATGTCCTTGCGGAGCAATTTCCCGTAAGGTGATTCCGTAAAAACGACGTCTAACAATACATATTGCGGAACCTTGGAAAACTGGGAAGTGAAAGGAAACTTGAAATGGGCCTTGGGAATCTTTTTGCCGACACGATGATTTTCTTCAACGCCTTCAAACCACTCTGAATCTTTGATCACATGTTCCAATCCTTGCAAAAGCCCGTCCCGTTCTTTTAGGGGAAGCAAGATATCGATATCTATCGATAGTCGTACAGGCGGAAACACGTGCAAAAGAATAGATGTCCCGCCCTTAAATACCAAGTTCGGGTAAGCCCTCAAAACGTCGCTTAACAAGTTGAATGCGTAAACACATTTTTCAAATATACCCGGATCTTTAAATCCAAGCTTTTTCCGTAACGATTCCAGTTTGTCAAAATCAAGAATTTGTTTTGCCATTGCTACCTTCTTTGCGGGTAACTTTGTCTGCAGTTTTCAAATATGCAGAGAAGGTTACCTCTTTAAGTCCAACATTATCAATGAGTTGCGAATATAGCTCTCCGAAGTACCTGCGCGCCTTAGCATACCAGATGATATCTGTCACATTAACCCGGTAAAAACTATCAAGACTTCTCCAAAGCTCCCAATAATCCGCGTTCGGCATTGTGAAATATTTATCTTTGACAATAAATAAGTCCACAAGCATTTTTTCTAATGTTGCGGCATGCCCTTGTCGAGGAGAATTTTTAAGCATTAGTCTTATAACGATGGGATCTTTTGTAATATCGAAATCCTTCGGAGGTACGCGGCTGGCCTTTTCAATCAGAACGTAGCGATAATCCCGGGATATTCTATCGAAAATTGGATGGATGGCGTCATATTCTACCTCAATAAACGTGATGTTATGAGTCTGCTGATGATGATAATAGGGCTGAAAAGAAAGTGTGTTCCAAATAATGAAGTCAAGATTGGGATATTCCCGTGAAATCATCTGACGGATTTTCACCACACGGCTTTTTTCTTCCAGAGGAAATGTTTTTGAAATGGAGCTGTATACCCCTCTCCCCGCTGGAAAAATGATACCGGTCTCCTTTAACTCGTAAAGATACTTTTTAGTAAGAGGCCGACTCATTCCTGACTCGCTCACGACATCTGAAAAACTGAAATAGCGATGTTCCTTTGCGTATTTCTCAATAAACTCTTTTTTGTTCAAAGCGCACCTCTTTTATTCGGTTCCTCGCGCCAATGGTGCGAGACTTACCTATTATTCTCCCTGTAATTTCCTAACCACTTTTTCAATCCACGCCGGGGCATAACGAAGATCGCTCACAAGCTGTTTTTTATCCTCGTCTGATAATTTTCCTTTAAGCTTTTTAATAATTCTGTCATCGATATTCTCCTGCTTCATATAACGCAAGGCTTGAATAACCAAGCCGCTCACGCGCCCGGCAGTCGCCATATTCTTGGGTGTTGTTTTTTTAAATTTAATACGCCAATTACCGACGTGAACCATCCGGGAAGATCCGTCCGTTAAGAAAACGATCTTT
>PLNU01000025.1 GCA_003142835.1 Syntrophaceae bacterium | reverse complement strand
TGCGCAATCAATACCAGTATTTTACCGAGGCAAAAATGGATAAGCTCAAAGCCGCGGGCTGCCCGGCAGCGTTTTCATCGCTGGAAGATTCAGTACGGGATTATATAACTAACTATCTACAAAAATCTGATCCCCATTTAGGAAAGTAAACAGTTGTAAAACAAATAGAATAAATATTATTCAAATATACTGTTCGAAACGACTTCGTAAAATGCTCCAGAGACAAGGCGCGCAAAGCCTGAGGAGTGAGGACTACCTTGGCGTAGGCCGCAAGGACGAAGGATGCAGCGCAACGCAGTATATGGACTTTTTACGGAGTTGTTCAAATGAAAAGAGATATTGTTTGCATTATCCCCTCACGCTACGAATCAAGCCGTTTTCCCGGTAAACCTCTGGCCGATCTTTGCGGCAAGCCGATGATTCAGCATGTTTATGAGCGTGTAGCGCAAGCCAAGGCTGTACCTTACGTGGCTGTGGCGACCGACGATGAACGCATATTTGCCGCTGTGAAAAAATTTGGTGGCAACGCGATCATGACGGCAAGAACACATCAATCTGGCACAGACAGGATTTCAGAAGCGGTAAAAACACTTAATCTTTCCGCCGATGCGATTGTGGTTAACATCCAAGGCGATCAGCCGATTTTTGAGCCGGTGCAGGTGGATGAAGTCATTCAGCCCTTAATTGATGATCCGGCTATTGTCATGTCCACATTGATTTACAAAATTATTCTGGAAGAAGAAATAACTCATCCCCACGCGGTTAAAGTTGTTCTCGACCATCAGAATTTCGCCCTTTATTTTTCGCGGGCGACGATTCCTTATGTTCGAGGTGGAAAGCTCAAGGCTGATTACTATAAGCACCACGGAATTTACGCCTACCGGCGGGATTTTCTCGATATTTTTACCAAACTTCCCGAAGGAAAGCTGGAAAAGCTCGAAGCGCTGGAACAGCTACGAGCATTGGAATATGGCTATAAAATTAAAGTTGTCATTACCCCGCACGATTCTGTCGAAGTTGACAATCAGCAGGAGTTGGAAAGAGTCCGACAGATAATGCAGCTCGGTTAAATTATGTTATTTAGCGTATCGGATAAATAATGCGAAGTAGCATTAGGACATTTTGTAATTTTTCAATTGACAATGTTTTAACAATTTTCGCAATGCGGCTTTCCAGTTCTTTTTGATCTGATATTTCTTGCTCGAAGCGCAGAATTTCCGGAAGTTCAACATCTAAAGTTGTTGCAATTTTAACCAGCACCTTAAATGACGGATTCATGTTGCCGCGTTCAATTTCACCAACAAATTTATAATCCACATCAGCTCGGTAGCCCAGTTCCTGTTGAGTTAATCCTTTGGCTGTTCGCAGTGTCCGAATACGCCTGCCTAGAAGAATGCTATATTGGTCTTTATCCTTTTTCATAATGACGTATTTATAAGGAATTGATACAATTTTAAACCGTATATATACGTTATTAATTCTTGACTTTCTTAATATTTGCGGTATTTATGTTTATAGTACCGTTAATGTAAGGTCATCTATTATTGTTTACCACGATTCTAAGCTTGCGCTGAATGAATCGGCAACAATATAACCGGTAAGATTATTCAGGTAGGTCGTATCATTGTTTCATAAAAAAAATGAAAAAGGAGGAAAAGATGAAAAGGATTTTAGCAATAACGTTATGTTTTACATTTATAGGAATTGGAAGTGCTTTTGCGCAAAGTGAACTATCACAGTCCCAGTCGCCAGATCAGAGGGTGACAGCTCCAGCAATAGACCAACAGCGACAAAAGCATTTTTTTGCCGTTGGGACAGAAGTATCTTACTTTCAATATGAAGAGCCCGGCGTGATGAAAGAAACGGGTGTGATGGCTGGTATAGTTGGTTCCTATGCCTATCACAATTATATTATGTTAAAAGCAGAAGGGAAGCTTGCCGCTGGTCTGTTAGATTATGACGGCGCACTCTCGGACGGGACCCCGCTAACGATAAATAGCATACCTAATTATATGTTTGAAGTTAGAGGGTTACTAGGTTATGACTTCGCTGCAAAGGCCGTCACGATTACACCTTACTTAGGTATTGGATATAGATGGTTACAGGACAATTCGCAAGAACAATCTGTTTATGGCTACAAAAGAGAATCAAATCGTTTGTACCTCCCGATAGGTTTAGAATTTGTTGCCAATTTAGGTAATGGCTGGTTTTTGGGAGCGGCTGGGGAATATGACTTTTTCCTGTGGGGGAAACAAAAATCTTATGGGAGTGATTTGAATCCGGCTTATCCTGATGTCGAAAATAAGCAGACGAAAGGCTATGGCGTTAGGGGCTCAATATCCATTGCAAAGAAAGGCGAGAAGGTTGGTTTTGTAATAGAACCTTATGTTAAATATTGGAATATGGATGATTCAGAAATTAACCTTGGTATTTATGAGCCAAAAAATAACTCTACGGAAATTGGATGCAAATTAGCAGTAACGTTTTGATTGTAAGTAAGAAGAACATTCCGGGCATTCAGTTTTTCTCCGGCTCTAAAAGGTAAGCCACATATTTTTTTTGCAACCGTACCACCCTCAATGTCTCATTGGGCCATCGAGGGTGGTAGTTAGCCTAATTAAGGGGACAGTATACTTAATTAGTATTTGGCGACAGCATTTATTTATACTGGATTTATAAAACTGGATTGCCGGGTCAAGCCCGGCAATGACAGATTATTTGATTTGGGACTGAACTAAATCGAGGGCTGTTCAAAAATGTTCAGATGCAAGGCGCGCAAGGCTTGAGGAATGAGGCGTATTTTTACATACGCCGCAATGACGAGAGATACAGCGCAACGCAGCAGATGGACTTTTTTCAGCAGCCCTCTAGTCCTTAAAAATTGCTCCCGTCGAAGCGGAAGTCACCAGTTTTGCGTAGCGCGCCAGATAGCCGGTAGTGATGGCCGGTTTAAATGGCTTCAACGCTTTTCTGCGCTTGGCTAATTCCGCGTTACTTACTTTCAAATTCAGCTTTTTGGCCGGAATATCGATGGCAATGATATCACCTTCTTTTACCAGAGCGATCGGGCCTCCTTCCGCGGCTTCGGGTGATATATGACCAATTGCCGCGCCTTGCGTGCCGCCGCTAAAGCGTCCATCAGTCAAAAGTGCCACTGTCTTATCCAAGCCCATCCCCACGATCGCTGAGGTGGGCGAGAGCATTTCTCTCATACCCGGGCCGCCTTTGGGTCCTTCATAGCGGATAACCACAACATCACCGGATTTAATTTTTCCGTCCATAATTGCGGCAATGGCGTCATCTTCACAATCAAACACGCGGGCTTTGCCTTCATTTACCTGCATTGCCTGCGCGACTGCGGATTGTTTCACCACCGCTCCGTCCGGCGCGAGGTTGCCGCGCAGAATCGCGATGCCGCCTTGCTGTGAATAGGGATTTTTCAATGGNNCCGGTTACTGTAATTGCCTTCTCCTCAATGACACCCAGAGCACTGATCACTTTCATTACGGCCTGAATACCTCCTGCCGTATCCAAATCTTCAATGTGATGAAGGCCTGCGGGACTCAGCTTACAGAGGTTGGGAGTTTTCTCGCTGATTTTATTAAATAGATTCAAATCGAGTTTGATGCCCGCCTCATGGGCGATGGCGGGAATATGTAAAACGGTATTGGTGGAACAACCCAGCGCCATATCCACAGCGATGGCATTTTTAAAAGCGGCAAATGTACAGATATCGCGCGGCTTTATTTCCTTCTTGAGCAAATCCATTATTTTCATACCGGCATATTTGGCGAGGCGATGACGGGAAGCCAGCACCGCCGGAATAGTTCCGTGGCCGGGCAACCCCAGACCTAATGCTTCTGTGACACAGTTCATGGAATTAGCCGTGTACATACCGGAGCAGGAACCGCAGCCCGGACAGGCGCAATCTTCCAGTTGTTTCAACGCGGCGGCAGTCATCTTTTTGGCTTTGACAGCACCGACGCCTTCAAAAACACTGATGAGGTCAACTGCCTTGCCCTGAAGTTTTCCCGCCAGCATGGGACCGCCGCTGATAAAAATGGACGGTATATTGAGGCGCAATGCAGCCATGAGCATGCCCGGAATAATCTTGTCGCAGTTAGGAATGAAAACAAGTGCGTCAAACGGATGAGCCATCGCCATGATTTCAATGGAATCGGCAATCAGCTCGCGACTGGCGAGCGAATATTTCATGCCGGCATGTCCCATCGCGATACCGTCGCAAACACCGATAACCGGAAATTCCACAGGTGTTCCTCCGGACATCCGGATTCCCGCTTTGACATCCTGCGTGATTAAATCCAGATGGATGTGTCCGGGAATGATTTCATTGGCCGAATTGACCACACCGATCAGTGGCCGCGCTATTTCTTCATCCGTGTAGCCCATCGCTTTAAAAAGTGAACGATGCGGTGCCCGCTCGAAACCCTTTTTCATGAGATCGCTTCTCATTATTTTCTCTCCCTCTGTTTGAATAAAGATTGCCACGTCGCGCGAGGCACTCCTCGCAATGACAAAACCGCTACTTCTTTCTTTTCTCTGGACGTAGGGCTCGTACAGCCGCTCCTGCCTGCCAAAGTTCCGAATCGCGCATTTCTTTGAGTTCAGCTTCCAGTTTAACTTTGTAGTCGGGAGCGCTATTCACTTTCAGCACGATGGCTGTTTCTTTACCGGTGGCGACTGAATCATAGAGTTCGGCAAATACAGGTTCCACTGCCTTGCGGAACTTATGGCGCCAGTCCAGAGCTCCGCGTTGAGCCGTGGTAGAGCAATTGGCGTACATCCAATCCATACCATTTTCCGCAACTAAACGAATAAGGCTTTGCGTAAGCTCTTCCACCGTTTCGTTGAAAGATTCGCTGGGGCTGTGACCACGCTTACGTAATTCATTGTACTGCGCTTCCATCATTCCAGCCAGCGCGCCCATGAGCACGCCGCGTTCGCCGGTCAAATCACTGTAAACTTCCATCTGGAAAGTGGTCGGGAATAAAAATCCGGAGCCGATGGCAATGCCCAGTGCCAAAGTCCTTTCCATAGCGCGGCCGGTGGCATCCTGATGCACGGCAAAGCTGGAGTTTATGCCGCTGCCGTCCAGAAAATTTCTGCGGACGCTGGTTCCCGATCCTTTAGGCGCAACCATGATAACGTCCACAAAATCAGGCGGAATAACCCCGGTTTGATCCTTATAAACAACGGAGAAACCGTGCGAGAAGTAAAGGGCGTCACCTTTTTTCAGGTTGGCCTTAACTTTGGGCCAAAGAATCTTTTGGGCAGCATCGGAAACAAGGTATTGAATAACCGTGCCGCGTTGGGCTGCTTCTTCAATGGGGAAAAGAGTTTTACCAGGTACCCAACCATCGGCGATGGCTCTATCCCAATTAGCTTTTCCTTCAGGTCGCTGACCGATAATTACATTAATGCCGTTATCTTTCAGATTAAAAGCTTGTGCCGGGCCCTGAACGCCGTAACCGAGAACAGCCACAACTTCATTTTTTAAAACTTCCCGGGCTTTTTTTAGAGAAAACTCTTCCGTTGTGATGACATCTTCAATGACACCGCCAAAATTAATTTTTGCCATAATAACCCCCTATAATTAATGTTGATAAAATTTATTATTTTTAACCAAATTATTAATTTTCCAAGTTTAATGCAATAATGCCGGTTCTTGTTATATCAGCGATACCCAGAGGCTCCAGACGGACAAGAGCAAAATCAATTTGTGAATGATCGCCGGTTATTTCTAAGATCATATATGTATCGGCGGACACTAGTACTTTCCATTTATTTGTGTCAACAGCTTTCTTTATTTGCTCTTTTTTGTCCGCTGTTAAATTCAAGCGGACGAGAATCAGTTCACGGTGAATTGATTCTACATTGGTTAAATCATCCACGGCAATGACATCGACGAGCCTTTGCAATTGATTTTCAATACGAGTGACAGTTTCCTGACTGCCCACGGTGGTCATAACTATTTTTGATATTTCGTATTGCGTGGTCGTATTTACGCTCAGGCTTTCAATGTTGTATCCCTTCCCGCCCAGTGTTCCGGCGATTCTCGCCAATACGTCCGGCTTGTTGTGAACAAGTATCGATAGTATGTGCTCTTTTTTTTCCATATTTTCTTAACCTTTCTCTATATAAATTTTAATTAATCATTTCTCTGCTCCCCAGCGACATGTTGCTGATCGATTCACCCGGATGCACCATGGGATATACGCATTCTTCACGCGATATCCTGAAATCCATCAGCACCGGCTTATCGAGGGAAAGCCCTAGTTTTAGAATAGATTCTACTTCTTCCGGTTTAGTCGCACGCAAACCTATAATGCCGTAGGCTTCAGCCAATTTTACGAAGTCCGGCGCGTAAGTCATATCTGTGTGCGAATAGCGTTTTTCGTAAAACAATTCCTGCCACTGGCGAACCATTCCCAGGTAGCCATTGTTCAAAAGAACTATTTTTACGTTAATTTTGTATTGCGCGGCGGTGGCCAGCTCCTGGATATTCATCTGGATGCTGCCGTCGCCGGCGATATCCACGACCTGCTTATCCGGGAAAGCGTATTTGACACCAATGGCAGCTGGCAGGCCAAACCCCATTGTTCCCAATCCGCCCGAAGAAATGAAAGTATTGGGATGATCAAAATGGAAAAACTGCGCGGTCCACATCTGATTTTGACCGACTTCAGTTGTAATAATTGCGTTGCCTTTAGTTAATTTGTGCAGCGTTTCAATTACATACTGTGGCTTAATTTCCTTGCCGTTTTGACAATATGTCAGCGGCACTTTTCCCTTCCACTCGGCAACCTGTCCCAGCCATTCCTGCCGGTCTGCGGGTGAATATGTATAATTGTGCTTAGCTAAAAAATTGATCATATCCGTGAGTGTTGCTTTGGTATCGCCGATTATCGGCAAATCAACAACAACATTTTTATTAATGGAAGAAGGATCAATATCAATTTGGACAATTTTGGCGTTGGCGGCAAATGTTTTAATAGTGCCGGTGACTCTGTCGTCAAATCTTACACCCACGGCAAGAAGCAAATCACAGTGGCTGATGGCCATATTGGCATAGTAAGTGCCGTGCATTCCCAGCATGCCCAGCCAGAGCGGATCGGTTCCCGGAAAAGAACCAAGTCCCATCAAGGTGCCCGTAACGGGAATCTGATATTTTCTGGCAAGTCCGGTCAACTGTGCTGAGGCCTTTCCGAGGATAACACCGCCACCGGTCATAATTAAAGGTCTTTTAGCAGAAGTCAGCATTTCGAAAACGTTGGCCATTTTCTTGGGGGCCGGTTTATGCGTCACTTCGTAATTTCTAATTTTTATATTGGCGGGATCATAGTCTGTTTCCGCTGCCATCACATTTTTCGGTAAATCGACCAGAACAGGACCTGGCCTTCCCGATCGGGCAATATTAAAAGCTTCCTTAATAGTCGGCGCAAGATCCTCAATGCTGCGTACCAGAAAATTATGCTTGGTGCAGGGACGTGTTATGCCCGTAATATCGCATTCCTGAAAAGCATCATTGCCGATAAGTCCCGTGGGAACCTGTCCTGTAAAAACGACAAGAGGGATGGAATCCATATTCGCCGTGGCAATGCCGGTAACGGTATTGGTGGCGCCGGGACCGGACGTAACCAGACACACGCCCACTTTTCCTGTGGCGCGGGCATAGCCGTCAGCAGCATGTACAGCCCCTTGCTCATGCCGGACTAAAATGTGTTTCATGGTGCTTTTATAAAGCTCATCGTAAATATCCAGGACGGCACCACCGGGGTATCCAAATATAACATCAACGTTTTCTTCTTCCAGCGCCTTCAGTAAAATTTGTGTGCCTTTCAACTTCATTTTAAATATCCCCCTATTTATCATAGTATAATATATAGGCTCAAAGCCGGTAAAACTAAAAAAGCCGCCAGTTTCTTTTGGGAAAAGCGGCTTTGTTCCTAAAACAACAAAGCCGCGGGCTTTAGGGGCCCGCGGCTTGTATCTTTTATTTTTATTTCCTAAAGATACAGAGCGGCAGACCCCGTAAGTACTACTACTACCAGTACCAATACGCTGGTTAGTATCTGTATGATTCCGCCCTCTAAAGCTTTAAGAAACATAATTTCTTCCCGTTAATTTTTCTATCCTTTTAGCGAAAAACAAATTGTTTGTCAAGCTTCTTTATTACAGGTTATATTACTCTATCGGAATAAATCTTCTTTTTCTTCAGTCAGACCGTCAGCTTTTTCTTTTGGCGGCGCACTAGCCAGGAAGGCTTCGTAAATTGCTCCCTTGTCTGAGCCGCCNNTCGTTTTTCCCCAGAGTTGTTTCCTGATCAAATCCGATCCAAACTCCTGCAATCAGGGAAGGAGTAAAACCGATAAACCAGGCATCGCGGATATCATTGGTTGTTCCGGTCTTTCCGGCTACCGGACGACCTAAGCTTTTGACCCGGCGGCCGGTGCCGCTTTCCACAACATCGCGCATAACGTAAGATGTCATGAAGGCAATACGCGGATCAATAACTTGCTCTGATTTTACTTTCGTCTCCTCAAAAACGTTGCCGGTGCGATCAACAATTTTCTTGATGAAAAAAGGAGTAACTTTTTTACCTTCGTTAGCCAAAACACCGTAGGCGTTTACAAGTTCCTGCAGAGTAACTCCTGATGCTCCCAGGGCCAGTGACAAGTTTCGGGCGATCGGGGAGGATATGCCCATGTTCATTGCGTAAGATGCGGCATAATCGATACCGATTTCCCGTAATATTTTGATGGTCACAATATTCCGGGATTGAACAAGAGCTGTGCGCATCGTAATCGGCCCTAAGAATTTTTCATCGAAATTTTTCGGTTTCCAGAGCCCGTCTTCCTGGGATGGATCTTCAAAGACAATAGGTGAATCAACAAATCTCGTTGAAGGATTCATTCCCTTATCAAATGCGGCTGTATAGATAAGCGGCTTAAAGGCGGAACCGGCCTGGCGGCGGGACTGTGTAGCGCGGTTGAATTCACTTTTATTGAAATCACGGCCGCCAACCATAGCGCGAATGGCTCCTGTTTTCACATCCATGCAATAAAGCGCGCCCTGAACAAGCCCGCGTTTATACTTTTCTCTGCCTTCCAGTTCTGTAAGGCCTTTTTCCAGGGCGTCCCGCGCAGCTTTTTGCGCTGCTAAATTCAAAGTTGTATAAATAGAAAGGCCTTCCTTGTATAAGACGTCCGCGCCGTATTTTTCCTGAACATAGCGGCGAATGTGTTCCACAAAATAAGCGGCGACTTTATCTTTTGGTTTAATGTCGCGTAACTTTAGGCGCACGTTGATGGCCTTGTCCATTTCTGCCTGCGTAATGTATTTGTCTTCCACCATGCGCGAAAGAACGTAAGCTTGCCTTTGCTTTGCTCTTTCAAAATGGAGAAACGGCGAATAAGTATTGGGCGCTTTGGGCAGTCCGGCGAGCAGCGCTGCTTCCGGCAGGGTCAGCTCTTTTGCGCTTTTTCCAAAGTAACCAATCGATGCCGATTCTATTCCGTAAGTACCATGCCCGAGATAAATTTGGTTCAAATATAAATTTAAGATTTCATCTTTAGTCAGATATTTATCGATTTTATAAGAGAGAATCGCTTCTTTGACTTTTCTAATGTATTTTTTTTCGGGTGATAAATACATGAGTTTGGCCACTTGTTGTGTAATGGTACTGCCGCCTTGCACAATATGTCCGGCTTCAAAATTCTTAAACAGCGCACGAAAAATGCTTTGTATGTCAAAGCCCTGATGCAGGTAAAAACGTGAATCTTCCGCGGCGACAAAAGCATAGTGAACTACTTTCGGAATTTCGGCTATCTTGACAACTTTTCTGTCCTCCAGAAAAAATTCGTCAATCAGTTCGTTATTGTCGTCGTAAACACTGGAAGCAATACTGGGTCGGTAATCTTTCAGCGTGTCAATTCCCGGCAAATCAATTGTCAGCGCGTAGTAGGTGATAGTTCCACCTATAGTCACAACCAAGATTAAAACGATTAACCCAAATAACATGGCAACAATCTTGGAGTGTTTTTTTCCTTCTTGTAATTCATCATCTGCTTGTTGTCGTCTTACAGGCATAATTTCACCATTTATTATTCGTTATCTTTGCTTTCAGAATCAACTTTTTTCTTTCCGGCAAATTTTGAGATGAATATACTCAGTTCATAAAGAAACATCAGGGGTATTGCCATTAATATCTGGCTTAACGCATCGGGTGAAGGAGTCAAAATCGCCGCTACTATAAAAATAACTAAAATTGCATACTTTCTTTGCTTGGAAAGCATTTGAGCATTTACTATTCCCAGCTTAGCCAGAAAAAATATAAATACAGGTAATTCAAAGGATAAGCCAAATCCGAGTAAAAATGTCACGAAAAGAGAAATATAATCACTAAAGGAAATCATTGACTGCAGATATCGGTTATTAAAGCTGACAAAAAATTCAAAGGCCGGCGGTAGAGCGATAAAATAACCGAACAAAACACCACTGACGAAGAGCAATGTAGAGAAAAACACAAAAGGCAGCACATATTTTTTTTCCGTCGAATGCAGCGCCGGTGATATAAATTTCCATATTTGATAAATAATGAAGGGGCAGGTAATTATCAGGGAAGCAAAAAATGCTAACTTCATATAGACGAAAAATGCTTCTGTCAGGCCCGTATAAATCAAATAACTGTTTTTGGGCAGGACTTGCACCAGTGGTCTGGTTACAATATCGAAAATGAAGTCTTTATAATAATAACAGGCGCCAAAACCGATAAGCAGTATAATTACGCAGCGGACAAGTCTTTTGCGTAACTCCATCAGATGGTCAGTCAGGGACATTTTGTAATCTTCAATAGTTTTCATAAATATGTTGAGTTATATTTCTTAATTTAAAAAGTTGGGGAAGATTCTTTGAGGATTATTTATTTGTTCGCTTCGTTATCGGTTGAATTCGGTTTGGTTTCTTCTTCAACAGTCTTCTTCAACAAAAGCGAATCTTTCAGGCCGTCATCATCTTGTTTTTTATCTTCTTTCAGGGTTTCTTTGAGATCATCGGTTATTCCCTCAGTTGCTTTTTTGAATTCGCTGAAGCCCTTGCCCAAAGTTTTGGCCAAGTCCGGCAGTTTTTTAGGACCAACAATGATCAGAGCTATTACAGCAATTATAATAAGCTCCTGCATACCGATGCCAAACATTGATTATCAACTCCTATTAAAAATGTATTGTTAACCTATATATTGAATCCTGTTTTTGTCAATGTTTTTTGCTGCAAAAAATAAGCACGGTTTGATCGCAATATCGGAGCTGAAACTACCAGAAGATCGAAACTTAATCCTGAGTTTGGGCTTCCATTTCATAATCCGGGGAAATATTTTGCGCTTTAAAACCATTTGTGATAAACGACCCACTGTTACGATAGGGCGAAAAGGGAAGGAAGGGGTGCATGTCCAGGAAAACAGGCATTGTCGAAGATAAACGCTACCTATTGCATTTGGCCGGTTTCTCCCATCCGGAAAGTCCAGAGAGGCTGGCGGGAATTTACGAAATGCTGGATAATCCGGCAATGTCCTGGAAGTTTACCCAGATCGAGGCGCGTGAAGCAACACATGATGAAATAGCCACTGTTCATTCACCTTCCTATGTTGATTTTATTGC
>PLNU01000041.1:2294-27989 GCA_003142835.1 Syntrophaceae bacterium | reverse complement strand
AATGCTCACTTACAGGAAGAAAAAAATTAAATAAATACGGGCGGTTGGTTCACCATAAGAACCGGAAACCCGACTATATCGGGATTAATAGCCGTCTGTTCTATCAACAAGCTATCAGAGAAATAATTTTTACCGGCATTCCGTGCAAACTGTAAGTTCGCTTAAGGGAATTCCGGTTTTTTTGCTGATGAATTTCAATTGATCCACGGGCGCGAAATATTTGCCGCATTTAGCGCAGGTCTGCATCTTGAATGTGCGACCCCAGATTTTACGTTTGTCTTCTGTCGAGATCATTTCAATATGTCCGGTGGGGCATACATAGACGCAAGCGCCGCAGCCGATACAGACGTCAGATTTTTCATTATAAGGCGTGCCGACGGTTTTTTGAGAACCGCGGGAAAAAAGACCGATAGCACTCACACCGACAACTTCTTCGCAAACGCGCACGCAGGAACGGCACAAAATGCACTTGCCTTTATCAGAATCGGCAACAAACCGGCCTTGGGATTCCACGCCCATTTCTTTCGCCATCTTTTGCAGAACGTCGGATTCGGGACATCGAGCCAGCAACAATTCCATAACCAGACGACGAACATTGAGTACCCGGTCGCTTTTGGTATTGACCACGAGACCTTCTTCCACGCCGTAGAGGCAGGAGGTGACAATTATGGTCCTGTTGCCTTTCTTGATTTCCACCACGCACAGCCTGCACGCGCCTGATCGTGACACGGCTTCATGGGTGCAAAGAGAGGGGATTGCAATGCCCGCGGCGCGAGCCGCTTCCAGCAGCATGGTGTCTTTTTCTGCGGTTATATTTTTGCCGTCAATAATCAAATTTACCATTGCTTATCCTACCTTTACTCAACGTTTATTGCATCAAATTTGCAGCTCTCGATACACGCGCCGCAACGAATACATTTATCATTATCAATCGTGTGGGGCTTCTTCTTTTCTCCGCTGGTTGCCTGCGTGGGGCACACCTTGATGCACAGACCGCAGCCGGTGCACTTTTCCGGATCAATACTGTAGGTGATAAGCGCCTTGCAGACGCCCGCCGGACAGCGATGATCCTTGATATGCGCGTCATACTCATCCCGGAAATATTTAATGGTGCTGAGCACTGGATTGGGAGCGCTGCCGCCAAGTGCACACAGAGAGCCGTCGATAATCGCCTGGGACATGTTTTCCAGAAGATCGATGTCTCCTTCTTTGCCTTTCCCGGCGCAAATATCTTCCAGAATATCGCTCATCCGGCGAATACCTTCACGGCAGGGCACGCATTTGCCGCAGGATTCCTCCTGAAGGAAGGCGAGGAAGTATCTGGCTACATCCACCATGCAGGAGCGGTCGTCCATGACGATCATGCCGCCGGAGCCCATCATCGAGCCGACTTCACGGAGTTTGTCGAAATCGACGGGCAGATCCAGCAGGCTCTCCGGAATGCATCCGCCGGAAGGACCGCCGGTCTGCACGGCTTTGAACTTGCGGTCGTTGGTAATGCCGCCGCCCATGTCGTAGATGATTTCGTAGAGCGTGGTGCCCATCGGAACTTCAATAAGGCCCGTGTTTTTGATTTTGCCGACAAGCGAGAATATCTTGGTGCCTTTGCTTTTTTCGGTGCCGATGGAGGCATACCAGTCCGCTCCGCGATTTATAATTAGCGGCACGTTGGCCCATGTTTCCACGTTGTTGAGTACTGTGGGTTTGTCCCACAGGCCTTTTTCCACAGCGTGGACATATTTGGCGCGCGGTTCACCGGCGCGGCCTTCGATCGAAGCAAACAGAGCGGAGGATTCACCACAAACGAATGCTCCTGCGCCTTTTTTAATATGAATATCAAACGAAAAATCCGTGCCTAAAATGTTTTTGCCTAAAATCCCCGCTTCCCTGGCAGCCGCAATCGCCATCGTTAGATGCATCACCGCCAGCGGATATTCGTTTCTCACGTAAATATATCCGTCTTGCGCGCCTACGGCGTAAGCGCCGATGATCATGCCTTCGACGACGCTGTGGGGATTGCCTTCCATGAGGCTTCTGTCCATATACGCGCCGGGATCGCCTTCGTCTCCGTTGGCGATGACATATTTGGGTTCGCCGTGCGCCCTGCGTACTCCTTCCCACTTGACGCCCGTAGGAAAGCCTCCGCCGCCGCGGCCGCGCAAGCCAGCCTTCTTCACTTCGCTGATGACGCCTTCAGGTGTCATCTCAGAAAGCGCTTTGCCCAGCGCCTGGTAGCCGTCGATGGCAAGATAATCCTCGATCCGCGTCGGATCAATCATGCCGTTGGAGCCGAACACCACACGGAGCTGCTTCTTGTAGAAGGGCAAGTCTTCTTCCCTGAACAGGGTTTTTTTCGTGTCCGGATGGCGGTAGAGCAGCCGACTTATAACTTCCCCGTTGGCCACGGTTTTAGAAACGATTTCCGGCACGTCTTCGACTTTCACCTGGTGATAAAAATATTTATGGGGATGAACGACTACCATCGGTCCTTTTTCGCAGAAACCGAAACATCCGGTGGCAAGGACTTCCACGTTCATGTTCTGTTTTTTTATTTCGGCCTCGAGTGCCTCTTTGACCTTGAGGCTGCCGTAAGCGCGACAACCGGTACCGGCGCAAATCGTAATAAATTTTTTATTCGGGCCGTAATTTATTCTCAAATCATCCTGAACCTGGCGGGCTTGAATATTGGGAATTTCTTTCATCGCTGCGCCCCCTCTTCGTTGATTTTTCCGATGAGTTTATCTACCTTGTTCATGGTCATCTGGCCGTGGTATTCGGTATTAATGACCACAATGGGTCCCAGCGCGCAGGCACCCACACAGTTAACGGTTTCGAGCGAAAACTTTCCATCGTGCGTCATTTCACCCGGTTTGATACCCAACGTGCGTTCGAACTTGTCCTGGAGGGCGGACGCACCGCGGACATGGCAGGCAGTGCCCTTGCAGATTCTGACTACATTTTCGCCGCGCGGTTTCAAACTAAAGGCGGTGTAAAACGTGGCCGCTTCATACACACGGCTTAAAGGCATATTCATCGTTTTAGCCGCTGTCGTCAAGGCTTGTTTCGGAAGGTAATTGAAGGCTTCCTGAATATCCTGCAGTACAGCAATTAAAGAACTCTTATCCCCTCCGTGTTTCTTGACGATTTGTTTTGTTTTCACCACAATATCACTGGCTTTTGTCATGCTTTCTTCACCTCAATATTCTTGAAGGGTTTCCCCTGTTTTTCAATCCCAGGCCTTAAGGTATTTGACTTTGTCCAAAATCTTCTGATATTCGCTTTCTACTTTGTGCTGAATCACTTGAATTTCTGCTTCGCCCAGATGACGGAAGCGGCCCTGCCCCTTGAAATAATCTTTGACCGGCTTTAATTTTTTTGGCATTTCCGAAGAAACCTTATATTTGCCGTTTTCCACTTCATACAACGGGAAAACACCGGATTCAACAGCCAGACGGCCCATAGCAATTGCTAAATGAGAACCGCAACGCCAGCCAGTCGGGCATACGGAAAAGCAATGAATATAAGAAGGCCCTTTGGTCGCTTTTGCTTTTTCCACCTTGCGGATGAAATCCAGCGGATAGCTGGGGCAAGCTGTGGCCACATAAGGCACGCTGTGAGCAACCATGATTTCAGCCATATTCTTTTTCCAGGTTTTCTGCCCGGAACTGATCTTTCCCGCTGGAGCGGTTGTTGTGGATGCGCCCATCGGCGTGCCGCTGGAGCGCTGAATGCCGGTATTCATGTAAGCTTCGTTGTCAAAGCAGACAAATAGCATATCGTGGCCGCGCTCCATAGCTCCCGAAAGCGCTTGTAGACCGATATCCATTGTTCCGCCATCGCCAGCCATGCCGACGACTTTGATATAGCGGTCATCGATCTTCCCTTTTTTACGCAATCCCTTGAGGCCTGCTTCCACACCTGCGGCCACTGCCGCCGCGTTTTCAAAAGCCACATGAATCCAGGGAACCTCCCAGGCGGTTGTCGGATACATACTGGATATAATTTCCATACAACCTGTCGCGGAGGCAATAACAGTATTTTCACCCAGGGCTTTGCACATCAGCCGCACCGCCAGAACCTCGCCGCAACCCTGACAGGCGCGGTGACCGGCAGACAATAATTCTTTTTTGTTAATCAGCCGCGGGGCATATAAATCAAAATTTTCTACAATATTCATTATTCTCTCACTCCCCAAAATTCATACGTGTCCACTGTTTTTTCAGCATTGTACGGGATTACTTTTTCAACCATGCCGATAAAATCTTTTACGGTTACATCACGTCCGCCCAATCCGATAATGTAATTGTAAATAGCCGGACGATGCGCTTCATGATAAAGAGCCGACTTGATTTCCGAAAACACGGGGCCGCCGGGGCCGCCGAACGAAACGGCGCGATCGGTGACAATCAGTTTCTTCGCGTTTTTTGCCGCTGCCCTGATTTCCTCAAACGGAAAAGGCCGCCAGAGTCGAAGCTTAATCAGGCCCGCGGAAACACCTTTTGCCCGCAACGCATCAATAGCCACTTCCGCTGTTTCACCCATTGAACCCATCGTCAACATAAGGATTTCCGCGTCTTCGGCTTTGTATGTTTCCACCGGCTTGTAGGCGCGTCCGAACATTCTGGCCCACTCATCCCAAATATCGATAATGACCTTTTTGGAATTTTTAAGCGCTTCATCTTTTGCTTTCATCATTTCCGTAAAATAATCGGACATGGCAAAAGCGCCCATCGTTACCGGTTTGGAGGGATGCAGCGTGGCATAAGGCACACGCGGCGGCAGAAATTTATTCACCAGTTCCTGATCGGGAAATTCCAAAGGTTCCACCATGTGCGTTAATTGAAAACCATCGATATTGACGCAAACCGGCAGCAAGACATCTTTGTGCTCGGCAATCTTGAAAGCCTGAATAGACAAATCAATCGCTTCTTGGCCGTTTTCCACAAAAAGAGAAATCCAGCCGGAATCGCGCTGCGGCATAATATCGGAATGATCATTTAAAATATTTAAAGGACCGGAAACAGCACGATTGGCAATGCCCATGACAATCGGCAACCTCATACCCGAGGCAATGGGCAGGAGTTCGTGCATCAGCATCAAGCCCTGAGAACTTGTTGCCGTATACACACGTGCTCCAGTACCGGACGCGCCGATGACCGCGCTCATTGCCGAATGTTCTGATTCCACCGTCACAAATTCCGCATCTATTTTGCCATCAGCTACAAGATCGGAGAGATGTTCAGCAATATGCGACTGGGGCGTAATGGGATAAACGGCCGCCATATCAATATCGCACTGTCCCACTGCTTCCGCCACGGCAACTGCCACTTCCATTCCAACGCGCTTGGCCATGCTTATTTTTCCTCCACTATTGTTATCGCCCGGGGCCAGCATTCATGAGCACAAATACCGCACCCTTTGCAGTAATCCATATTTGCCTTGAAAAAGCCATCTTCGCTTTGCTGGACGCAGCCTTCCGGGCAAAACACATAACAGATACCGCATTTGATACATTTTGTATTGTTCCAGACAGGTCTTTGTGCCCGCCAGCTTCCCGTATGATATTCACTGGCGCTGCCCGGATTGAAAACAACGCACCCGGTTGTAATTTCCTGCCAGGTAGCCAGTCCTTTTTTCTTTGCCATGATTTTAATACCTCTTAATTGCTGATTTTAATTTCTTCGTAGGCCCTTTTCATGGCCGTTAAATTCTTCTGGGCTATTCTGCCAAACCGGTGTTCCACCGCCTCTTTCATAGCATCGAGTCCCATAACACCGATAACCTTCAATAGCGCTCCGATCATCGTTGTATTGGCAATAGGCACCCCCATTTCTTTACGGGCGATGCCGGTGCCGTCAACGGTGGCTACAACACCGCTAAAGTTAAGCTCTTTTTTGATTTCCTCAGGAGTTTTTGGCGTGTTCACAATCAACTTTCCGCCAGGCTTTAAACCGTCGATGACGTTCACCAGGCCAATCAAACTTGCGTCCAGCACGATCACGACATCCGGCTCGTAGATTCCTGAACGGACTTTGATTTTCTTTTCATCAATACGGCTGAAAGCGGCAATAGGTGCTCCTCTTCTTTCCGGACCGAAACTAGGGAATCCCTGAGCATATTTTCCCGCGCCGATGGCCGCCACAGCAAGCAGTTCCACCGACGTCACCGCCCCCTGGCCGCCCCGGCCATGCCATCTAACTTCTATCATTTATCTACATCTCCCTAACTGAATTGTTTATTCATCGATAAAAATGAAAATAACAAGATTTTCCTAATATATTAGTGTTTCTCTGTCAATAATTATTAGTGGTTGATAAAATAGCTAATAATTAAGCAATGATACGCCATTTCTTTTGCTCCTCGGCGTACAAATCATGACCGGCAGTATCGTTAATAACAATGACCGGCAGTTCCATGACCGTCAGTTTTCGGATTGCCTCCGGCCCCAGGTCATCATAAGCAACTAGTTCCATCCTGGTGACGCATTGGGCGGTCAAAGCGGCAATTCCGCCAATGGCACCGAAATAGACAGCTCCATATTCCTTAATTGCCGCAACAACTTCAGGTGAACGATTGCCCTTGCCGATCATTCCCTTAAGACCATTTTCGATGAGTTTCGGTGTGAAGGCATCCATACGGTAACTGGTGGTCGGACCGATGGAACCGATCACCTTACCTGTGGGAGTGTGTGTAGGAGCCGCGTAAAAAATTACAGTACCCTGCAAATCTATGGGCAGCTTTTCACCTTTTATCAAAGCTTCGTACATACGCCGGTGAGCGACGTCGCGGGCTGTATAAACTTCGCCGCTGAGCAAGATCATATCGCCGGCCTTAAGTGACGCAATGACTTCGGCTGTTAAAGGTGTATGGATTTGGCGTTGGGTTGCCATTTAAAATTTCCTGGATTCCCGCCTGCGCGGGAATGACAATTGTCAGAGTTATTTTTAGATTGTTAATTCCTTGTGTCTGGCTACGTGACATTGTATATTTACCGCCACTGGCAGAGAGGCAATATGGCAGGGCATCATTTCGACATTGACCGCCAGTGTCGTAATTCTACCGCCAAGACCTCCCGGACCAATACCTGATTTATTGATGCTTTGGTAAAGATCGTTTTCCATTTGCGCCAGCCGTTCATCTTTGTAATTTGGAAGACCCACCGGCCTCAGGAGAGCCTTTTTTGCCAGAATGCAGGCCTGCTCCAGCGACCCGCCAATGCCGATACCAACCATAATGGGTGGACAGGGATTGGCACCAGCACGATCAACCGTTTCCAGAACAAATTTTTTAATGCCATCAATTCCTACAGCCGGAGTGAGCATTTTTGCGGCACTTACATTTTCACTGCCGCCGCCTTTGGGCATGGCGATAATTTTCAGATGGTCTCCTTCGACGATATCGATGTGAATGATTGCCGGTGTATTGTCCCCGGTATTTTTTCGAGTGAGCGGATCGCAGACGGATTTACGCAAGAAGCCGTCGGCATAGGCCTGCCGCACACCTTCTTCAATTGCCTGCCGTAAATCTCCACCGACAATGTGAACATCCTGACCGATTTCGACGAAGAGAACCGCCAGCCCCGTATCCTGGCAAATAGGCATTTTGTGGCGGCAGGCGATACCGGCATTTTTGATGATTTTTTCCAGTACGTGTTTGCCGGATGCCGACTCCTCAAGTGACCAAGCCGTTTTTAAAGCGGAAACAATATCTTCGCTCAGTACTGTATTGGCTTCGATAAAAAGTTTTTTTACCGTTTTGGTAATACGCTTAACATTGATCCACCGCAAAGTTTTCCTCGTTTTCTTTTCCATAATTACAGTCCATTACAGTCACCCGTGGGCGGGTGGCTGGCACAAAATAAAAACAAATAATCAAATAGCCTATTTGCCAGAACGCACCGGGAGTACCCGGGAGAAGCTGGAGCCGGACGGAGGACCCCAGCAACGGTAGCCACCGCCACCGAAACGGAAGCAGGCAGCCCCGGAACCGCGTGTTTCGGAAGCCCACATCCAATAACAAGTAAGACGAATCAATTCCGTTAAATGAGCCTCATCTCCACAGGCAGACTTATAACCTTCAGCCTTATCATACAACCCCGCCAGCTCATCCTGCGTCGGCATCCGCCAGTCTGTATATCCGCCCCCTCGATAATTCTCGCAATAGCTCTTGGCGCCTTGCCAGTTAATATCAGACCCATTGTCCTTCGCCACCCACATCAAACCGCTCCCCCTATCAAGGACCGTCTCGTCATCATAAGCGATAAACCGGCCGTCCTTTCTGATTTCCTTCCGGGCAAGCAATCTTGCCGCCTTACTCGTCTCCTGCGCTGTTGTCTCCTCCTTCTTAATTTTGCCGAGCTGATCGATCTCAGTTAATATTTTTGGCGTCTCCAGACCGAATTCCCGCGTTTCCTTCGTCCCCGGATGCGTCACCCGCGCCGCCGTCAGCTTTGGGCTGAGTTCCGCCGTTTCTTCAATCTGGAAGAGTCCCTCGGCCTTCAGGTAGCTCCTCGTCCGGTAGAAGTCTTTGGCCGTCTCGCGGTCACTATAGTTCCAATAAGCTGACCATGATTTCCCCTTGTATTGCAGACGGACGGGGAACCGGTTGTTATCTTCATCCGGCTCGCCCAGTTCGACCGTCATCGCGCCTCCCTCGGGAAGGGTGAATTTGCGATCCTGCAAGTCTTGGAGGCGCTTGATAAACGGCTCCAGCACCCGGATCTGTTGTCCCAGGTACTCCACTTTCGCCTGGGTGAGTTTCAGGTTCTCCTCCTTTTGGAGCTTTCCCACGGCCTTTCCCTTTTCCATCTCCGCCTCTTTCACCTGACGTTTATAGGCTGAGATTCTTTTATTGTACTTCGTTGTGGTCTTAAAGGCGTCTTTGGGAGCCGGTTTGGGCGGCAGCTTTGCTTTCGTCAGGGCACGTTGCTGGGCGTAAGCGGCCTGCAGATTTCTCGTATTCTCACCATACTGGTAATCGAGACGACCCTTCAGGTTGGCGATTTCCCGTTTCAGGTCATTCACTTCCATCACGGCTTGCTTCAGGGAAAGGTTGTCATCTATAATGACCCATTGCTCTTGCGTCAATTGCGCCTTCCTCGCTAAGTCGTTAAACCGTTGCTCGTTTTCCAACTGGGCGCGTTTGATTCGGTCTTGTTCCGCTGTCAGGGCCGCCGCCTCTTCCTTCTTAGCCTGTTCCTGCTCGGCCAATGTCCGGCTGATCCGGTCCTGCATCTCCCGCTCTTTCGCGATGCGATCCGCCTCAGCCCGGCTCAGTTCGCCTTTCGCCTTCAAGGCCTGCTCTTCCCGGAAAAGACGCTGACGGTCTCGCTCCCGTTCCAGTGCGAGAGCCTGTGTGTTAAGTTCTTCCAGACGCTTCACCTCAGAACTCTTCAGATTGGCCAGCTGTGCCTGGAGCTCACGTACACTTTTCATGGCTTCTTCTTCCCGTTTTAGCGCCCCCTTATCCTTCATAAAGGCTTCAATTTTACGATCTAAAACAGAGGTATCTACCTGAATGATGGTTTTAACTCGAACACAGAAAGTATCATCGCAGGCAGAAAGAGCGGGTACACCCCTAGTCTTTGTCTGGAGGATGCCGGAGGCCAGTTGTGTAATTTCGTCATTATCCAGCCTGAAATCCTTTACGACGGTCAGAGACGAAATAAAGACACCCGCTTCTTCGATGGCCTGCCGTTGCGCTTCCATGATGGCGAGTCTTTCCGCTTGCTCCTGGCTTTGGTTTTTTGCAGCTTTCCATGTCGTCTCTTTTTCAAAGACCTTGATCTCCGCAAATGCGGGACATACAAAAATAAATGCGCTTAAAATGAATATTAATAGCGACAATCGGAGATTATTCTTTTGAACCATAGCAACCTGATCCTCCTTCAATATTGATCTGAAAAATCTATTTTATTTTGGATTTTTTATACATAGTTCTTATTTGATGCTCTCGTAAAAAGTTCAATAATCGTCATACCGGCGAAAGCCGGTATCCAGAACATATTGAAATGACTGGATTCCGGATCACCCGGCATGCGCCCGGCTCTGAGTCCGGAATGACAAAGCAGGGTTTTTCCGACTTTTTCCGGTGTCATCATTACATGCCGCGCCTAAATTCCAGCGACTTGGAAATCGTCATTTTATCTATATATTTCAAATCCCCGCCCATCGGCACGCCCGTGGCAATCCGGGTCAGTTTGATGTCTTTTTCCTTAAGCATCCGGGTAATCAGCAATGCCGTTGCTTCGCCGTGAACATTGGGATTTGTCGCGATAATTATTTCCCGGATATGACCATTGTTGATCCGCAGGAGAAGTTCACCCAGTCGTAAATTATCCGGCCCGATGCCATCGAGCGGAGCCAGAGCCCCGTGCAGGACATGATATGTGCCGCGGAATCCACCACTTTCTTCGATTGCCACCAGAGCATCCGGCTCCTCTACGACACAAATAACGCTTTGGTCCCGCGCAGGATCATGACAAATGTAACAAATCTCTTCTTCCGTCAGGTTTAAACAAATCCGGCAAAGCCGAATTCTTTTTTTAACTTCAATAATACTTTCCGCAAGCTTTTTTACATCGTCTTCGGTAGCGCGCAAAATATAATTGGCCAGCCTTGCGGCAGTTTTTTCGCCAATCCCCGGAAGTTTACCCAGCTCGGCTATCAAACGTTTAATCGGTTGTGCATATGCTTTCATAAAATAATCTTTACATACCCATTCCGGGGATATTCAACCCACCGGTAATTTTCGCCATCTCCGCAGAAGCCATTTCCTGCGCTTTACGAATTCCTTCATTGACCGCGGCAGCAATAAGATCCTGCAACATTTCTATATCTTCAGGATTAACTACATCCTTTTCAATTTTCAGTGATACAATTTCAAACTTGCCGTTCACCACAACGCGCACCATCCCGCCGCCAGACTGAGCCTCGACGGTTCTCATCTCTAATTCCTGCTGGAGCTGACCCATTCGCTCCTGCATCTTTTTTGCCTGCTTCATGATATTGCCAAAATTCTGCACTTTTTCTATCCTCCCTGTTTTTTATCCCGTTAGAAATATTACACCTCGCTCTACGATGGGAATTGCCTCTTTTAAAATATTCCCGCGAGAATTTCTAACGGGATTTATCAATTCGTGGTTTTATCTCTACTAACCGGGCGCCGGAAAATTCATCCAGAACTTTTTGTAAAAGCGGATGGTTCATTGCCTCGCGTTTGATATCGTTAATGTTATTGGCCTTACTGCGTCCATTATTGTTACTGGCATTTACTTTTTGAGTCTCGTTTATCTGAATTTTCAGCGTCACATTTTCCTGAAAAAAACTCCCGGAAATTTGCTGCAATTGCTCCTTTTGCGATTTTTCGCTGATGTTTTCCAGAAAAAGATAGCCCCTGGGAAAACCCAGCGTCAGCAAGCCGTTTTCATAACTTAAAATTTCAGCGGAATCAATTTTTGCTCCCAGTATCGCGCTTTCCTTTTTGATAAATTTCTTCAAATTATCACCAAGAGTTGCCAGATCCCCGGTGGGCTTATCCTGATTGAGGAGGTTACCACCATTATTTTTTTCATCGGCGATATTGATTTCAGCACCGTAATCCGCAGGCATTTCTTTTACCTGTTTGTTTGTTGAAAGTTGCGGCCCGATGTTGGCAGCTACTGGCAGACCCTGGCGAAGTTTTTGCTCGATAGATTCGATTGTCGAAATAATTTCACCCAGAGGAATTATTGGTTCCAAATAAGCCAGCCCGACAATAACGGTCTCCAGTTTCATCCGCGCCTCCTGGCTGCGACGGAAACTATCTTCTTCTTTAATCAGGATTTCCAAATAGCGCTGCAATGTTTCCCGCGATATTTTCTGCACCTGATCTTTCAGCTTTTGAATTTGTTCCGGGGCAATGTCAAAGGAAGAACTGCCGTCAGCGGCAATTTTAACCAAAAGCAAATTACGAAAATGTTTCAACATCATTTGGTAAAAGTGCTTCATGTCGATTCCTGCCAGGTAAGCTTCTTCGAGGATAATGAGGCACTTGCCGGCATTTCGCTGCAATACCGCTGCGGAAAGACTAAAAAGATATTTACGGTCCACCAGCCCTAATATTTCTTCCACATCGGTATCGCTGATATTCATGCCGGCATAGGATATGACCTGATCAAAAATACTCTGGGCATCACGCATACTGCCATCACCGGCTTCGGCAATCCATAAAAGCGCAGCCGGGCTGATTTGAATTCCTTCGGCGACTGCAACCCTGCCCAAATTAGCGGCAATTTCCGCAAGAGAAATCCGGCGAAAATCGTAACACTGGCAGCGGGAAAGAATCGTCGCGGGAACTTTATGATTTTCGGTTGTGGCAAAAATGAAAATTACGTGGGCCGGCGGTTCTTCCAACGTTTTCAAGAGCGCGTTGAAAGCTGGTTGCGTCAGCATATGCACTTCATCGATAATGTATATTTTGTATTTGGCGGCCGCCGGAGCAAACTTGACATTTTCCCGCAGCTCTCTAATTTCATCAATGCCACGGTTGGAGGCACCGTCTATTTCCCGCACGTCCAGCGAGGAGCCCTTAGTAATTTCGCGGCAGTTGGAGCAGACATTGCACGGTGTGGCCGTTGGCCCTTTTTCGCAATTGAGCGATTTGGCCAGAATCCGGGCAACGGAAGTCTTGCCGACACCGCGCGGCCCGCTGAAAAGAAAAGCGTGCGCGACACGACCTTGGCCAATCGCGTTTCGCAGAGTCTTGACAACATGCTCCTGGCCGGCAACATCTTCAAATGTTTGCGGCCGAAATTTTCGGGCTAAAACAAGATATTCCAATTATGCCTCCGAAAAAATTTCCCCGCCCCTTGCGGGAGGGGATTGAGGGGAGGGGTATTCACGGCATTTTCACCCTCATTCTGCCCATCTCCCTTGGAAGGAGAAGAAATATTAAACTCATGCACCGTTGCTTTGCAGCGGGGCAGTTTCCTCATTTATATCTGGTGACCGGGTTTACCGCAACACACGGTGGACATTGCTGCCGCTGCTTCCTTCCGGACCTGACGGGGTTCACAAGCCTCCGTTGCGCGGGACCCGGCCACACTATTTAAGATAAAACTTTCGGCCTTTGCAAAAACCTTACCAAATGTCATTGCGAGGAGCCCCTTGGGCGACGTGGCAATCTTAATGACAAAGTATTGGCTTTGCATAGGCCTTTGAATTTATATGTGACTTCTAATAGATAAATGAACAGGAATCAACTCAATTTTTTTCTAATATTTGATTGCCGGTCATCGTCCTATAATAATTGATGATTCCAGCAAAAGGCGCTCATTTTTTTGTGGTTACGGCGAAAGCAGTCTTTATTCTTTAATCCCGAGTATTTTTTTATCTCTTACATTTGCAATCATGCTTTCCAACATCCCTCCCTTACTGGCAAAACCAATAACAACTTCATCCGCCAGTTCAATCATAAACCGATTTCTAATTTCGGCTGTTGCGGCGGTAATTTGTTTTACATCTTCAGCAAAAGGCGTAACCAACAACAATCTACCGTCGTCAATTGCTTTTTTGATTTCTGGTTCAATACTGTTTTTTATGCCTCGCGCTAACGCCATAATAATCGGCTGTGAGCCTGCAAGCAGATAATGGAAAACATCTTTTTCGATTTTGGAATGAAATCCACTAATGACACAATTACCCGAATTGCGCTGTTCGATTGCCCAGTCGTAACACTTCAACACCACAGAGGCGGGAATTTCCCGGCTGCATAGAAAGGCGGTTTTATGCAGTTTCAATAGGTCTCTGTTTCCGCAAGAATGCAATTCATTCATGATTATTTCGCCATGTAAATTCATAAAACCAGCAGTGGCATTTCACTTTTGCCACTTTTTTAAACGCGCTTCACATTCTTTCTTAGGCAACCAACTGCCATCTGCAATAATTCTTTCCAGAGCATTTGCAGCGTCAGCCCGAAATGAACTCATCTGCAGCGTTCTTTATAATTCGAGAACGAACCTCTTTAATCCATTTTATTTTCATAATCTCATTTCGAGTCGCTTGTATGACATCGCCGACTTTTGGAAATTGTGGCTGCACTCTAGCTTTCAATTTGTCACTAATTGACAATGCTGATACTGGTTCGTCCAACAACGGTCCTATTATGGACTTTATTGTGATTCTAGTCCCACATTGTGCACAAAATTTTGCTTGAGGATCAATATCAGCTGAACAATCAGGACATTTATCGGATGTATCCTTTAAGCGATCTATGTATACTTCTATAAGTTTGTCAGAACTACTAAACTCACGATAATCTGTTAAACTCAAAGCTTTTATCGCATCAGATATGTTTTTTGATGAAAAAGCCTTTTCTGTATATAAAAGGGCTATATGGATCATATATCTTAAGCCGGTTTTTCTCTCAGCAATTTTTACAGTTCCCTGGGATGACAAAATTCCTGAATAACACAGGATATCCAATGCGAGTTTAAGATTGGGTGACATATCTCGCTGAATAGTAAAATAAGCAGATTGGTAATTTGATAATTTCGTACGGAAATTTTTATTGCGTAATTCAGGGATTATGTAGCCGCGTAGCATATCAAATCCCTGACGAACGTGGTTACCGTATTTCGGTAATCTTTTTGATAAATTCAGGTGGTAAGGAATTAATTCTTGGTCAACAAATTCTTGTGTGGACAACAATACTGCTCGATCAGAATATCCTTTATCTATTGTACGGATAAGGAGGTGAAAAAATGCCCGCGGATTGCCCGTTGAAAGGTCTATGCATTGATCAAGCAAATATCCTTTACTAAAAAGCATCTTCGTTAATTGTCCCGTTTTGGGAACACGTCTCGAAAGCATATCACGGAAAAGCTGTCTATTTGTCTGTCTACCAGCTAACCCAGTTTCAAAGCGATCCATTGGAATAACAATGGCGTCCTGACCAATTTCAAAATTATGGCCGTATGAGGTAACTGTAGGATATACTGCTGCTTTTACTGCTATCTTTCCGCCGTGCAATAATTTAAAAATTTCAAAGAATATTTCCTGCTGTGATGGAATAAATGTATGCGCTGCTTCATCAAACAAAAGGATAAGTTTATCAATCTTGAAAGCCTCGATAATTTCATTTATCATTTCAAGTAGGAAAGTGACGTCATTAACTTTGTCCAAAAAAGAATCGCCAATCTTGCTGATGGCTTCTTCTTTATTTGACGTCATTGCTAGCTTTTGAAGCAAGTGGATTTTTTCTTGCAATTCAGATTGAATACCTTGGGAAGTCTTAATCCCAAAAACCTTGTAATAGGGATCTTGGACTGCAGAATGTCCAACGAGGTCAAGTGCTATAAGCTTTTCATAAATAGATAAGAGTATCTTTGCTCCAATCCATATTTGAAAAGCATCACGTTTCTCTGCTTTTACTCCTTCCAAGAGAGTGCTCGTTTTGAAATTTACATAAACAGCCATTTTTCTTGAAGAAGGAAAGTCAAAATCCATTTCAACTTCAGCATGCCGCATTAACATAGATTTTCCAACACCACGTGCTCCCTGTAACAAGTGGGCACCGCTCTGTTTTAGAGTCTCAACAACTTTTGTTTCAAAACTCCCTAAAACTGTAAGCTTTGGGATGTCGCTATTGAGTAAATCTTCGGCCCGTGCTGCTTGTAATAGGTCTGTGTCTTGCGATTTCATATGGTTGACTCCTAAATAACTTTACTTATGGCTGGTATTCGTCTTTCCACTTCAGCAAAACAGTTTGCGAATCTCTTCTTAAAAAGTTGCAGAAGTATCGCTTGTACACGTCTAATTAACTCCAGATTGTTTTGTAAATCCTGTTTATTATATGAGAATCTATCCGGTAAGTTTGATTCATGCGTTGTTATTTTTCCATGGATTGTGTTGCTCAACACCCTATATAGACGTTTTGCCTCGCTATATTCAAACAGGTTTTCACCGTGATAATTTGTATTCAAGGATGCTAAAAAACTCTCATAGCCTTCTTTTGAAAGATGCTCTAGCATATCGTTAAAGTTTAAGTCATAATCATGGGATTTCCATCCCCAGAAAACATGTGGCAGATCCCAGAGGTAAACTATTGCAATGCCAAGTTCCAATGCTCGCCTTAAAACAGTCTGAGCCGGTTTATCGAGAGCGCAACCAGTAAAATAGACTGAAAGAACTAGGTCAGAAAATACTTCGTGAAATATCAATGCTATTTCAGATTGGCTTATTTGCAACGACTCCTTTTTAGACAATATTTCCCCTATCTCTGCTATTGCTCGAGCTTTCAAATCAATGTCCGATAAAGTACTTCCATTTTCTGACATTAGCCTAGCCAAATTCTCGCTGAATTTATTGTTTAAATCCGCTAATATCTGCATTTTAAAATCCTCTTAGTTTCAAATCTTCCAAATTTCCATATCTCTAAAATAATCGTTAAATCAACAATTACCTTACCACGAATTGCAATACGCCTCTACTATTCCTCGCCATTGTCCAGTTCCTTGCCCATGCGGTATTTGATGTCGTAGTTGATGATGAAGTCCAGCTCCTCGTGTGTAAAGCCATAGTGCTGGGCGAGGAGGCAGTCGATTTGGTCGATGATGGATTTGGAGAGTTTGGGATAATATTCGTCGTAAATTACTTTGCCAGTTGCTTTATAAAATGTTTCTTTCCGATATTTATTTTTCTCCAAACTTTCCATTAATTGACAGACTTTTTCATTTAGTTCGGAAACAATCTTGTTATCGAAAGATCCGAATGACACCGGGAACCATTCAATTTCACGCATATTTAAATGACGACAATCTGAAAGTGAGAGAAACCAAAGATAAAACAGAGAGCTGTTTAAGATGGAACAAGCGACAGCCTTTTGTGCTTTATCTGAATAGGACAATGATTTTACCTGGACAGATGTTTTTTCGCCATCCTTTTCATTCCAAAAATATGGTGGTTTAACTATCGCCCTTATCCAGTATTGTGGTGCATTATGAAAGTAGATTGTATGACTACCATGTAAAAAATTGGCCAGTGGTTTATGATTTTGCAGATTATTAAAAACCAATCGATGGTTTATGTTCCCAACTTTTGGAATAGCGCCATTAAATGTGAGGTTTTCGTTTTTCAGAAAACTAATTGAATCAAAAAGGAATGGCCTGTATTCAGTATTCCAGCGAGAGTAGCTTGTTGAGAAAACAGATTTTTCTTTCGATTGTTTTTTTACAATCAGAATCGTAGCCCGAATATGTTCAAGACCATCAAACAATTTGCCGGGCCTATCATCAAATGTCGCGTATACATTCAGAGCAAACTTAGTAATAAGCAGTTTTTGTATGGGAATCATTCTGTCTGTACAGACAATTGGCAATTGTACAATCATTCCGATTGAACCACTTGATGCTAAAATATTTGAACATCTCTCAATAGTATATACATAAAGATTACCACAAGTAATTGTTTCATATCCTACTATTTGATAAACTTTTTTAGTTGGCGAATACTCAACATATGGCGGATTTCCAATAGTCACATCAAAGCCACCCTGCCCATGAATAATCTCGTAAAACTCGGCGAACCAGTGAAAGGGCTGATGTGTAGCAAGCCAGTGGCCATATTTAACATTGGGGTAATGCTGTTTATGCAGAAGTTGATTCAGTTCATTTCTCAATTTATCCAGCCGGTCATTCAAATCGTCCTTGGCTGTTTTAAAATCCGCAAAATCGGAATGGCCTTGAAGCTGAATCTCCTTGTATCTGGCAAAAGCGCGCGCCACGATGTCGCACTGTTCTTCAATCTTTTTTTTATCATCGTCGAAATCGAGCATACTTGACTGCGTGCCGGCAAATGCCTCATTAAGCTGAGCCTCTGTCGCATACCCGATCAACGTATTACCCGCGCGGATATTGAAGTCCACATCGGGCAGCGGTTCCAATCCCAAATTCTTCTTGCTGTAATCGGCGTCCACGGTTGCCACTAATTTAAGGAACATCCTCAGTTTGGCAATTTCCACCGCCTCATTCATGATGTCCACGCCGTAGAGGTTGTTCAGAATAATGGACTTGTAAATGAAGTATTGCAGATTCGGGTGTTCCGGCGCGTTGACCTGCGCCAGCATTTCTTCAAAAAACTTGTGCTTTCCTTTTCCCGATTCATTCACGAAGCTCCGCATTCTCTGAATACAGGCTTCATAGAGCAATTCCAGGATATTCATCGCGGCAAAAAGAAACGCGCCGGAGCCGCAGGTAGGGTCAAGAATCGTTATGCGCAATAATGCCTGGTAAAAGTGGCGGATAAACTCGGCATCTTCAGTTGTTTCCAGAACATCCTGCACGAACTGGCGGATATTGAGATTATAGGTGATAAAATCATTGATCTCCTTGATCTCGCCATTGGTAATTTTCTCTTTGATGTCCGCATACCGTTTGCGGCGTTCAATCACCTCGCGGTAAATCTCGGTAGGCAGGGCAATATCTGAGGGCGCTTGCTTATTCCAGTCTTTGCGCAGTTCCCAGAGCCAGGGACCGTTGCCGTCAACAACCTTCTTTCCCAGTTCAGGGGCAAATCCCTTCTGTATCTCTTCGGGCAGGTCATCCAGTAGGGGCGAATAATTATTCGCCCCTACATTCGCATTCGCTTCAGGAACACCGTATTTTACCGCGTCATAGATATACTCGTCTCCGCTTGTCTTCACCATACGCCAGAGCCATCCATCATTGGCAAACGGGCAGGTTTCAAACCTGCCCCTACTATACTGCCGTTTTACCTCATCAAAGAGCCAAGGGATGATACAATTCTTGCTGATGTAGTCCGTAATATCTTCTTTGGTGTAATAGGCTCCCATCTGAGCGCGGTCGTTGATGTATTTCTCGAAAATATAGCCAATTACATCGGGATTAACATCTTTGCCGCTGGCGCTTTCGCGGGTGTCCAAATGCCATTCCCACTCGTCAAAGAAGTTAAATAACTGCTCAAATGCTTTATCGTCTATTTCAATCTTCTTGAAGGTCTTTTCGATTTCGTGTTCATCAAAAAGCCCGCCGTTGAGATAAGGTATCCGGCCAATTTCTACTTCCAGTTTTTTGTCATGTTCCGGTGCACCAAGCCCTTCGTGGAAAAGCGCCAGCAGAAAATCACGGTAGAAAGAATAAAACTGGTTCTTGCCATTTTTTTCTTTACAGGCTTTGAGCTTGTCTTGCAGGTAGTTTTTGTTTTTATCCAGAAACCCTTTTTTTTGAATGAAATAACAGAACATCAAACGGTTGAGCATCAGCGAGGCATACCAGTCCATATTAAGCTGGTCGTCTATCCCTTTTATGAATTTTAAAAATGCAGTGTGTTCTTTCTTGAAACTTTCATAGAATTTCTTGGTGACTCTTTCGTTATTCTGCTGGAAATTATCTGCAACCCGTTTGGTGACATCAATGATCGTGACCTTTTCTTCTTCATCTAATGTGAAAAACAAACCGCTCGCCCGCTGATAGAGTAGTTCGGGGTCTTGCGATAATGTAAAGCGTGTTTCGCTGATTTTTGTCGGAGTGTCAGCTTTTCGCACCGCCAACTGCCAGACCTGTTCACGCTTATACTCATCAATAAAAATGATGAGATGCTCTTGAAAAAGTTTGGTCACTTTACCTTCAATTTTCTTGCGCGTTGCCGAATCGGGCAGTTTTGACCCTCCGACAGGCTCGCAGATAAAAATTTTGAAGCCGCTTTTTTCCGCAATTCCAGAAAAATTGAAAGAAGCATCATCAACAACAACCAACTGTTTCGTGCGGTCATTGTTCCATCCCATTTCGTTAAAAAGTTCTCTGAACTGAAATGCCTTTATATATACGGAAAACTCAGCTTTAGTAATCGCCATGTTTTACTCTCCGTTCCTGATACCCATGGAGCAAATAATCTGCGGCAGACGGTTTGCTTGTTCTTCATTGTCAGTAATACACAATTTATCGTCGTCCCGAAGCGATACCACAAGGTTTGCCAGTCCATCATCCGATATGCCTGCTTTGAGCTGGCGGTTCAGTGTGTCCCGTGCAAATTCTTTCAGCGGATATTTGAAAATATCATCTACTGCTTTTTTCATCTCTTCGGTAACAAACAATGTTCCCTCATTTTCTTTAAAGTAACGGTCAAGGCGCATATAGACGCGGTATTTGACGCCGGTCTTTTTACCGAGCGAGCTTCCCGCCGTTACCTCTTCTTTGCTGATGATATCCACCGCAGTTTTGACAATCTTGTGATGGTCGGGTAATTTATATTGCGCTTCGGTATTTTTACTACACTCCGCCGCCTTGAGTATTGTCAGTTGCGACTGGGTAATCATTTTCCCCTGTGCATCAAGCCATGCGAGGACATCGTTGTCATCCGAAGTTCGGGTATAAACAATTACACCTTCCTTCTCTTTTTCAAAGGTATTCTCTTTCGTTGCGTAAATGACGTTTGGCATGTCCGGGATGGTCTTGGCAAGGGAAGCGTCGCTGTCTAAAGCGTTTTTCCATATCTGATAGGCATACGATGCAAGGTCAACCTCTGTATCAGCCTCATCGTCAAATATGCCGGATTTTTCATTGTAGAGATCATGAAGATTCACCGGATCACCGTCAAAGAAGGTCTCGTCCGCACCAACCACTTCGGCATTCTGTTTGATACGCTCTTTCAAACGGGCGCGTAGTTTAATAATTCTTTCTATGCCGTCTTCAGGAAGAAATGAGTAACACAGTATTTTGTCGGATTTCTGCCCAATCCGGTCAACACGACCCGCCCGTTGTATGAGCCGGATAATCGCCCAGGGCAGATCATAGTTGACGATAATATGTCCATCCTGCAGGTTCTGTCCTTCGCTGAGCACATCGGTAGTAATGAGCACCCGCAATTCTTTTTCAGTTCCTTTTATAAACGGCATTTCATTGCTGACCGGACTAAAACGATGCGCATAGCCTGTGGGGTTGTCACAATCACCGGTAACGCAGTCAATGCTTTTAACGCCCCTCTTCTTCAGCTGTTCATACAGATACCAGGCAGTATCGGCAAACTGGGTGAACACCAAAATTTTTTCCTTTTTGTGGGTGTCATCTATCAGGTCATAAAGTGCATTGAGTTGTCGGTCTTCACCGGGGTTCCATTCTTTAGCAACGGATAATATCTTGATGATTTCTCGGCCATCGTTGATAAGCGACTTTTTTAGATCAGAAATAAATAAATCACTACGTATCCATTCAAACCGATTCTTATATTTCCCGGCAAAGAGATCATACACCTGTTTAGCTCGTTTGAGATATTCCTCTTCGTTCAGTATAAATGAAATGCTGTTGTCCTCGCCGTCTGCGTCCGTGTCATTGTCTTCAATAAAATCATCAAGATTTTCTACAATGTTTTTCCCGATAGGAATAGGCAAATTGTTTTCGGCAGCATAGACGAAGACGAAGTTACGGAGAATATGACGAGAAAGAGAGAGCAAAAAGGAATAACCGCTACTTTCCAATCGCTTGAACAGATTGGTACGGCAGAAACCCATAAGCCTTTTCCCGGCCCGTGAAAGGTTGGCGATAATCAGTTCTTCTTCTTTAGTAGGCTTTATCGTGGCTTTGGGGTTGATATAATTACCAAGCCCGTATCTGGGCAGGTCAAGACTGTTAATGGCATCTACAATTGCGTCTGAATAAAGCCTGGCATACTGGTCTTTCTTATCATTCGGATTGAATGTGTAATCTACTTTTTTCGGAATACGGTCGGGGAAATAGGATTTTGTGCCGTCCGAAAAGGTGAGGTATTTGCGCCCTGGTCCGGTTTTAGGTTCAGCATAGTTATTCTTGATAAAACTTCGTGTCCTTCTTACCAGGTAGAGCCGCATCAGCTCGCGCCAGTCATCCGAAAAATGGCTTCTCTCAAATGCTTTAATGCTTCTGATAAATGTTTCTGTATGCTTTGCTATAAAATGCACCTGGCCGCCGATGCTTTCGATATACCTCTCAGGGCTGATACCGAGGTCTTTGTCATCGGACAGGAATAGCCGCAACTGATTGGACAAATCAACATAGGACTTGTTGTAAGGGGTTGCGGAAAGCAGGATAACCTTGCTTTCGTTTTCCTCAAGATAGGCTTTAATAGAACGGTAGCGGCTGCCCTCATCGTTACGCAGGTTATGGCTTTCATCAATAATGACAAGTCGGTAACGTCTTAAATGAGGAAGTTGGCTTTGCACCATGCTTTGTGAGAGAACCTTGGCATGGAGCTGATATTTATGGACATAGCCTTCCCACATTTCAACAATGTTCTTCGGACAGATAATCAACGTTTCAAGAAAAAAGTCTTCTTCAAACATCTTGGCAAGTGCAGTTGCAGTAATTGTTTTCCCAAGCCCAACCACATCGCCGATCATCACTCCGCCGCGTTTATGAAGATGATGAGCAGCCACTAAAACAGCTTTTTGCTGAAAATCGAGCAATTCTTGTTGAAATACCTTTGGAAGTTTGTATTCACTAATACCTGCGCGAGCCTCGCGGGAGAGATGGTAAGCTATTTTCAAGTAGATATGAAATGGTGATACCAGCCTGTCAGCTGCCCAGCTTTCATCTATAATCTGTATCAGTTCATCTGTAATATCTATGCATTTGTTATCATTCCACCGGTCATCAAACCATTTCGCAAGTTTGGAGGCGGCATCCTGATCCATTACATCAATATTCAGTTCACCCTGCTTGGATAATCCTGCCAAGGTAAGATTACTGCTTCCAAGAAAACCAACGACCGGCACTCGGACATCATCGCTAATGGCGAGGTATAGCTTTGCGTGAAGTTGATGCTTTAAATGCAGTTTGACAACGACCTTTTTTTCTTTGAGCTGTGTGCTTAATTTACGCAGATAAATTTCATCACGCTCTGTCGGGGTTCCAATGGTCAATTGTTCTTTAAATTCATAAGCGAGTTTTTTCTTCAATTTAAGCATTTCTGCTTGGTCGATTATATAGGTGTCGTCACGTAAAAATGATTCCCTCAATATTTCCGAAGGCAGCTTCTGCATTCCAACAAGAAGCCGGCAATACCGGTGGACCTGGTCATTCTTTTCAGTTACCGGCATACCAGACAGTGCTTCAATTTTATCCGCTATTTCATGCCAACCGCGAAGATTGAAATAGCCAACGCAAAAGTCACCGCGTTTAGAAAGATTTAATGTTTCAGCAAGCCCGCTCGAAAGCTGGTTTTCAATATTGTCATAGATTTTTGGCATTATATCCTCGCTTTACTTTCTTCTCTTGCGCGTCACACGGACGTGGCGCATTCTTGGTGGTGGGGTTAAGGAATCTTCTTTCTTGAATATTTAATTTTTTAAATATTCTTGGCGCTCTGCCTTTCGCATAATTGTATAAGAAGATATGTTAATCTTTATCTGTACAAAACTTACTGCATTCTATCGAAAATAAAGTAATTATGCAAAAACAATTAGAAAAACTGCGCGTGAATTGTGAAATAGTAATTACAGTTGAAAAACCGTAAAAAGTTGACAAAAACTATAGAAGCCCGCTTTTAGCCAGCCGCGCAGGAGCGAGCCAACAAAGACATTTTCTAACTGGCGAAGAGAGGGGGATTCGAACCCCCGGTACACCTTTGTGGGCATACACCGAATCCCAGCCGAGTTTATCTCGCAGGTAATCGGCAGTTGTTTGCTGGACCAATGTGTCTTCGTTTAAGTATGTCATAACTTGCCCCATTAGATGGCATCAAGGTTATAGTGTTTGGTGCGGTACTGTTTGCCGTCGCTGGCAGTTACCGAGAATTCCTCGGCAACTGATTTTTCCTCCAGCTCACCGTCTTTGAAGATATTTTTGAGATGCAGAGAGATATTGTCGGTGGAGCATTCAAATAATTCCGCCATCAATTTTTGCGTCAGCCAAACGGTCTCGTCTTGGAAACGGACTTCCAGCCCATCCTGGCGGGAGTCGGCGGTAAACATCAAAAACTCCGCCGTGCTGTTGCGGATCATTAAACCTTTTGATTTTTGATTGTCCAGTAATTTTTTCATAACTTTATACCCCAACCCCGTTATATAATTTGTCATATCTAATGGGGTCAATTGCGCCGCTCATCAGCCGTGGCAATAATAAATCCCGTGCCTGAGCGAGTTTTTGGTTTTGGTTTCTCAAATAAGAGCGCTCTTCAAGTAATGGATTCACAATTTCTGAATAACGCTCAACCAATGGCAACAAAAAGCCTGTCTGCATTGCGACCTGATTGAGAACTCTGGTAAAATCTTCTTTATTTTTGTGAAGCATCAACAATAACTCTCCACTTTTTATTTATCTCTCCTCGTCGTGATCCGGTTAATGAACTAAGAGCCGTATCTTCTACACTCTTGGCTAGCAAACGTAATATGGATGATTCTATGCCAAGATTTTCTAGTACCACACCCACACGCTTGCGCACGGTCACATTAGGGAATAAAGCCGCATATTCGACCAGCTTTCTTATATCGCATTCCTGTTTCGAGACTATTTTTTTCACTATTTCAACTGCAGGAGATATACCGCCCACTGGTTTGTTAAAATAAATCAGGTCAACCAGCGTCCGCTCTTTTGAACTGATCATAATATCGGTATCACTGATTTTTATTGTTTCAATACCGTACATACGGTTATCCGGAACTTTCAAAAATTTATATGAAACACCGCATATCACTTTTGCCCTGCATAGAGAGGTATTAACGACATATACTGTCTGAAATAGCTGATCTGTAAATCCGTAGTAATTATACATCGTCGAATATCCGATGTAATAATTTTTTCGCGGGAAAAAAACCGCTGGAATTAAAAACTCGTTTACGCGTATACCAGTGGGGATCGCTTCCAAAGGAGTGAAAATATAAAATCCCCGCTTGATGGGGATTAATATTTTTTTCTGCCTGAGGTTATAAACAAATTGATTGCGATATTTGAAATCAGCCGGTAAAAAGCCGTCAATATCCTTGGAAGACACTATTATCTTTTTCTCATAAGACAATCTGGCCACCAATTCAGCCCCTTTAGGCCCCAATCCGGAAAATGTATTTTTATTATCCACAAATAACCTCTTATATTATCAACGCATAACAATTATACAATATGAAAATGATTTTGGCAAATTAATTTTGTAACTTGCCTTGATCGCCAAAGTACCAAATTTCAGCATTTCAAAAATCCAAATACATTGCCTGTAAAAACGTTCAACGAAAATAATCGCATGCATTAGTATCTTGTAACAAAAATACAGAGCCGGTCAAGTTTGACACCTTGATACCACTTTCTGTCTGTGGGCAAGCGTTTAAGAAAATTGTCCGTGAAATAGACCCCAAAAAAGAACAAACCCTGCCCGATACTTCTACCGGATAGGGTTCGCCTGTGCGTCAACAATGGCGGAGAGAGGGGGATTCGAACCCCCGGTACACCTTTGAGGGCATACACACGATTTCCAGTCGTGCTCCTTAAGCCGCTCGGACATCTCTCCCAGAAAAACAATATTTTTTTATCAGCAAACAAACATTGTAAAGTTATTCATCACTAAAATCATGGATTACAGCAAGCGGGACTGTATCATAATTAACTTTTATGTCATTTCGAAGCGAAGCGAGAAATCTTGATTCTAATAATTTTAACGTCTTAGGATTCCTCACATACGTTCGGAATGACAAATAATAAATGTCTCCCCGCAATAATCTATGGCGGAGAGAGGGGGATTC
>PLNU01000041.1:0-2225 GCA_003142835.1 Syntrophaceae bacterium | reverse complement strand
CGACATCATAGAGATTGCCACGACGCCTGAGAGGCGTCTCGCAATGACAAATTAGGATTGCGACACAGTCTCATTTGCCGGACGCCCGGCGTATGCCTGGGCGAGTCGATCACGTTACGACCACTTCGGTACCTCTCCGCACCGTATTAATCGGCCGAATCGGCTCTTATCCTCTTTTGCTGAAAAAATCTACTCATAATTTCCCCGCATTCTTCCCGCAATACTCCTTCCGTTACTTCTACCTGATGATTCAACCTCTCATCAGTCAAAATATTATATAATGAAGCCACAGCGCCGCATTTCGGATCACGCGCCCCAAAAATAACGCGTGCCAGGCGCGCCTGAACAATTGCTCCCGCGCACATAATGCAGGGTTCAAGCGTAACGTAAAGCTCAGCTCCCACCAGACGGTAGTTACCCGCCTTCTGGCCCGCTTGCCTTAAAGTTAATAACTCGGCGTGTGCTGACGGATCATTCATGGTGATCGGCAAATTGTGTGCCCGCGCTAGAATATGGCCATCGTGCACCAGTACCGTTCCGACTGGCACTTCACCAGCGCTGTAGGCGGCCTGCGCTTCTTCCAAAGCTATTCTCATGAAGTCATAGTCGTTTTGCATATATTCCCCTGCCATAATTTCAAAAGTCGTTATCATATTGTTGATTTTATGGCAAATGCCGTATATGATTATTTGCGGGTAAAAGAAAACGTGGATGTAAAAAAAGCTATATTTTGGCCGGTGCTGATTTCAATTATCGGGCATGTGACGCTGATCATGCTAACCAGTTTGCTTGATTTGCGGGAAAATGTCAAATATACGGAAGTATATACCGTTAGTATTAAAGAACCTGACCCGCAGCAGCCGCCGAAAAAAGAAGAAGTGGCAGAAGAAAAAAAAATAACCCCAACCAAGGCGGTAAAAAATATTGGCAGTGCCGGTTGGCGGGAAGATACCATTGACCTGAGCAGTTCGGATACCAAGTATCTGCAATACAGGCGTGATATGGCCAGGAAGCTTAGTCGCGCCTGGAAATATCCCGAAAAAGCAAAAGATGCGGGCGAACAAGGAATTGCCGTTCTTAAAATATCCATCAATTCCGATGGCAGCGTTTCGGAAGTAAATATTATCAGTTCCTCAGGCTCGGCAATTCTTGACGAAGCGGCTTTACTCGCCGCTAAATCCGCCGCTCCATTTGGACAATTACCTGCCACCGATCTCACACAGCTTCATATCTTCATTAAGTTTCTTTATGAACTTAAATACGACTTCAAAAAAACAAGTTAACGATAAATAATTATGTGTAAAACATTGACCACTTCTAAAAGGATCGCAACCGTTTGTCTGCCGCTTATTTTTATTATCTTCTTCTCGGGCATATCTTTTGCCTATCAGGTAACCGACGAAATAGGCCGCAGTATAAATATTTCTCCAAGTCCTAAACGCATTGTTTCCATTGCCCCCGGAATCACGGAAACTCTTTACGCGCTTGGCCTTGCCGATAAAATCGTGGGAGTAACCAGTTTTTGTAACTGGCCGCCATCCGCCCTTCAAAAACAGCGGATAGGTGGTTTCATTAATCCATCCATAGAACAGATTGTGTCTCTAAAACCCGACCTGATCATCGCCACCGCCGACGGCAACAGGCAGGATACTGTGCGGCAGTTGGAAAGAATCGGCCTGCCGGTCTATGTAACAAGCCCTTCTGATACGAATGGTATTCTCAGGAGTATTTCGCGCCTGGGTGAAATAACTGCTCGCAAAAGTGCTGCTGCAACACTGGTGCGGCAACTGCAAAAACGCCTCAGCAATATCGAAGCACAAATCCGGCATAAAAGTAAACCGCGTGTTTTTTTCCAGATCGGCCTGGAGCCGTTAATTACTATTGGCGGGAGGACGTTAATCAATGAAGTAATTGAACGTGCCGGCGGCGTCAATATAGCAAGTTTTGATACCGCCCGTTATCCACGCTACAGCCCGGAAGGTATTATGGCGGGGTCGCCGGACATAATTCTATTTGCGCCCATGGCCAATGATAAAGAGTTCACGGCAGTAAAAAACTTCTGGCAGAAATTCGAAGGAGTACCGGCAGTAAAAAACAACAGAATTTATCCCATAGATACCGATCTCATCAGCCGCGCTTCTCCGCGCATTGTTGATGCCATAGAGACGATGGCGTTAATCTTCCATCCGGAGATAAAAATAGGTAAATAGTTATTCCTTTCAAAG
>PLNU01000038.1 GCA_003142835.1 Syntrophaceae bacterium | reverse complement strand
GAAGCGAAAAGAGACTGGGGCTTTGCCGGTGATTATGTTGAGGCCATGTGGCTGATGCTGCAACAGGACAAACCGGACGATTTTGTTATAGCTACCGGCGAAACCTATTCTGTAAGAGAATTTGTGGGGAGGGTATTTTCCAAACTTGATTTGGATTATAATAAACATGTCGTTGTAGATAAGCGATATTTCCGGCCCACGGAAGTTGATGTGCTCTTAGGTGATTCGACTAAAGCAAAAAAGGCACTTGGCTGGCAACCGAAAGTCACCTTCGATAAGCTTGTCGATATGATGATTGCAGCTGATTTAGAGTTAGCTAAAAAAGAAAAAATTCTTGTTGATGCCGGTTTCGCCTGCAATAATAGTGAGCGCATGTCTTAACTATTCTAGATAAGTATTTCAAATCCATCATTACGCAAAAAAGGGGATTGTAAGAATGCTCAAGGGAAAGTGTGTTACAGTTACCGGCGGCAAGGGCTTTTTAGGCAAACATCTGATCAAAAAGCTGGCAGCTTATGATTGCCGTCAAATTAAGGTTGCTGATCTTCCCGAATACAATTTGACCAATATTCCCGATATTCAACGAATGTATGAAGAAACAAAACCTCAAATTGTTATTCACCTGGCCGCGAAAGTTGGCGGTATCGGCTTCAATCAGGAAAAACCGGCTGAACTTTTTTACGATAATTTAATCATGAGCGCTCAACTGCTTCATGAAGCATACGTAAGAAAAATCGAAAAATTTGTCGCTTTAGGCACAATATGCGCTTACCCAAAATTCACACCCGTGCCTTTTAAAGAAGAAGACCTCTGGAATGGCTATCCTGAGGAAACTAACGCCCCTTATGGTCTGGCTAAAAAAATGATGCTGGTGCAATCGCAAGCCTACCGACAGCAATACGGCTTCAATTCCATTTTTTTACTTCCCGTAAATCTTTATGGCCCTGGCGATAATTTTAACCCCCGCTCCTCCCATGTTATTCCGGCACTAATAAAAAAATGTTTTGATGCCATTGATGCCCATGACGATAAAATTGAGGTCTGGGGGATAGGTTCAGCCACGCGGGAATTTTTTTATGTGGAAGATGCCGCCCAGGCTATTTGTATGGCTGCGGATGCTTATAATAAAAGCGAACCGGTCAACATAGGCGCGGGCTTCGAAATATCGATCAAAGAACTCACTGAACTGATTGCTAAACTCACTGGTTTTCAGGGGAAAATTACCTGGGATAAATCCAAACCCGACGGGCAGCCCCGCCGAATGCTTGACACAACTAAAGCATTAAAAGAATTCATGTTTACTGCCAAAACGAATTTAACCACGGGACTAATAAAAACTATTGACTGGTATAAAAAAAATCGCCATTTAATTAAATACTGAACGACGGTCATGTTTTTAATTGACTTGGCCTCTCATTCATGTTAAGGAGCAGCCGAAAAATGGATCAAGAAACCAAAAAATATGCCGTACAAATGGCTTTTGCCAGCAGTATCGGTATAGCAATGGTTTTGGCAATTTTTGGTTGTCTTTTACTGGGGGTTTATTTAGATCGCAAATTTGATTCTGGCAATGTATTTACTGTAATTTTTTTAATTATTGGTATTTCTGCCGGATTTCGTAACATATATGTTTTGATTAAAAAAAATTTTAAAGATGAAGAACAAATTATAAAGAGCTTGAAAAGTGAACCTCATCGTCAAAGACCCGCTACAAAGAAAAATTGAAATTGCCAATTGGATAGTTCTGGCCATTCTTTTTATTGCTTCATGGATTTTCACTCCTTTTGAATTTTATTTAGGTGTCCTTCTGGGTGGTTTTATCAGTATTCTCAATTTTTATTGGATGGAACGCGGTTTGCGTGGCATTTTTACCAATACTGCGGGCACTGTTAAGGGCACTGTAATGATCAAATATTACATTCGCCTGGTTTTGACCGCTATTGTTTTATATTTCCTGATTGCCAATGGCACAGTAAATGTCATTGGATTGCTTATCGGACTTTCCGTGGTAGTAATCAACATTATCATCACGCTGATCACCACTATGGCAAAAAAAAAATTACTTGAGGAGGTTATTTAGAGTATGCACCCTCTGCTTTTTTTGGAAAACCATTATGTTCCAGCCCATGTCGCGTATACATGGTTTGTCGTCGCGCTCTTGGCAATTCTATCGTTTTTGGCCACGCGGCGACTGCAAGTTTATCCCAGCCGTATGCAAAATATAATGGAAGTAATTATCGGTAGCTTTGATTCTTTACTTGTTGACACTATGGGCCATCAGGGCCGGAAATTTTTTCCTCTGATAGCTACACTGGGCCTTTTTATTTTAACAGCAAACCTGATTGGAATCATTCCTGGTTTTGAATCACCAACAGCGAATATCAATACTACTGCCTCCATGGCACTTGTCGTGTTTCTATCCACACATGTAGTAGGAGTAAGTATTCATGGCTTCAAATATTTTAAGCAATTTCTGGGACCTGTTTGGTGGTTGATACCTTTAATGCTACCCATCGAAATTATCAGCCATCTGTCGCGTCCTCTTTCCTTGACTTTTCGTTTGTTCGGCAATATCGCTGGCGAAGACATCGTGCTGGCAGTTGTGCTTCTTCTTGTACCACTGCTTGTTCCGCTTCCCGTTTTTATCTTGATGATTTTTACTTCCATTGTCCAGACTCTTGTTTTCATGTTACTGGCGATGATGTATATAGCGGGTGCCCTGGAAGCAGGACATTAATACCACTTCGCTTTCTTTGGCTAACTTTGTTGGCAGAGCCTGCCTGGCGAATGCTTGGGTCGTCGGCTTCCTCAACGTATGTAAAATACACCTCGTCGCCTCCTCCTTGCCGCCTCGTTATCCTTTGAAAGCGAAGTGGTATCAAATCATTCGGGAGTTCTTATGCATAGTCTGGGAATTAACATTGGCTCCTCTAATGTCAAGGTGACGATGCTTGAGGGGAATAATGTTTTATGGAGTGAAGTAGAGCCTCACGAGGGCAACTTTCTTCAAACACTCAAAAAGATTTTATCATCCCACAATATACCGGCGGATATTAAATCTCTGGCCACCGGCACCGAAGGTAGACATCTTCTAAATATAAACAGCGTGATTGAACCTCTCTGTATTGAGGAAGCGCTCCAGCATCTCCAGTATGAAATTAATGCGATAGTTTCGTTGGGTGGAGAAGATCTGGTTGTTTACACGATCGATAAAAATAACAGGATAATAACAAGTTTTTCCGGCAATAAATGTGCCTCCGGAACCGGCGAATTTTTCAAACAGCAGCTTGCCCGGATGAATATGCACCTGACTGATATCAATACTATCCCGCAACAAAGCTGTGTGTTCAAGCTTTCTTCGCGTTGTTCCGTTTTTATGAAAAGCGATTGCACTCATCGCCTGAACAAAGGCGAGGCTAACAAAGGCGATGTCGTCCTGTCGCTTAGCGATGTGATGGCGACCAAGGTAATTGATTTTCTCAAAAGGGCAAGAATAGTCAAAGGGAAAGTACTTCTTACGGGAGGTGTTACCCAAAATCAGTATATCATCAGCTATATTCGGGAGCGAATGCCGCAAATTGAATTTATAGTTCCCCCTCAGGCGCCATATTTTGAGGCCTATGGGGCAGCGCTTATGGCCAGGGATTCAGGCAGCATATTGCCTCCTCTGAATAATCTTTTTAAGCATAGCCGGATTCAATTCAAGAGGTTTGCCAACTTGAAAACGGCAGAGGGCAGAGTCACCTATTTGCCATCCAAAAAAGCCAAAGTTGTTGCAGGAAAGGAGTATATACTCGGTGTTGATGGTGGCTCAACCACTACTAAAGCTTGTTTAATTGACATGGAAACAGATGAAATCACCGCATCTTTTTATGGGCGCACGCATGGCGATCCTGTTAGCGCCCTCAAAAATTGTCTTATCGAAATGAAAAAACAAATTCAAGAAGATATAGGAGACGGCAAAATCAGCATTACGCTGGCCTCTACAACCGGATCATCGCGGGAAATTCTCGGTGTATTTCTGGAAACTCCGGCAGTCTATAATGAGATTATCGCCCACGCCGTTGGCACTACTTTTTATCAGGCTAATATTGACACCATTTTCGAAATCGGCGGACAGGACGCCAAATATGTTCTCCTGAAGAATAAAGTTCCGATAGACTATGCCATGAACGAGGCTTGCTCAGCCGGAACCGGGTCGTTTTTGGAAGAATCAGCGCAGGGCGATTTGAACATCGCCAATGCCTGGGAAATCGGTGATATTGCCCTTAAGGCTAAAGAACCACTAAAATTCGGCGAACATTGTTCCGCGTTTATCAACTCGGACATCCGTAATGCCATCCAGCAGGGGGCATCCGTTGAAGACATAACGGCAGGAATCATTACCTCTGTTGTCTCCAATTATTTAAATAGAGTTGTCGGTAACAGGACCATCGGCAACAATATTGTTTTGCAGGGGGGAGTAGCTAAAAACAAGGCTGTGCCACTGGCTTTTGCCATGTTGCTCAATAAGGACATCCTCGTCCCGCCTGACCCCGAGCTCATGGGTTGCTTCGGCGTCGGCATTCTAGCCAAGCAAAAGCTTAAAGAAGGTTTTTTGACCAAAGCCACCTATGATATTGAAAACATCCTGGCTACTGAAATTATCCGCGAAAAAGAATTTCAATGCAAGGCTTGCGATAATTTCTGTTCAATCCGCATTCTCAACGTTAATAACAACAAATATATGTTTGGCGGCAGGTGTAATAAATATGCCAATATAAGAAAGAAAAAGGCATTTAACGAAGCTGAAGTATTTGATTATATCGAACAGCGTAACGATCTCCTCTTTAAGGAATGTGCGCCAAATCCTGCCGACCTGAACAAGAAAAAAGATTTTATTATCGGTATTCCTCGCTGCTTTTCCATCTATACCCTTTGGCCGCTTTATTCCTGGTTTTTTCATGAGTTGGGTGTAGAGACTATCGTTTCGAAGAATATATCAGCCGAAGGAACAGCACGGGTGGAAAGCAGCTATTGTTTTCCGGCGGAAATTGCGCATGGAGCTGTGCAGGATATATTTGACCGCAATCTTGATTACATCTTTCTGCCACACTTTAAAGACATGGAAAGTTATGAAAAAGACACTCCGGCAAACTTTTGTCCCATCACACAAGGTTTACCCTACTATATCAAGAAGGCTTTCCCGGAAATTCCGGATGATAAATATTTGTCGCCTGTAGTCAGCTTTATGTATGGCTTGGAAAAAGCCTCTGAATCATTTGTAAAAATGGCTTTAGGGCTCGGATTTCCCGAAAGCGAATCTAAAAAGGCTTTTGCGACTGCGTACAATAAACAAATGGAATATTTTGTCAAGGCAGGCCAGTTAGGTAAAACCGCACTGGCCGAAGCGCGAAAAGCAAAAAGACCGGTCATTGCTCTTTTGGGCAGACCTTATAACGCTTTCACAACTGATGCCAANNCCTTTTGCTGATGAATCGATTTATCCAAATATGTACTGGTACTACGGCCAGCAAGACATGAAAACCGGCGTACTGTTGAAAAATGAAGACAATATCTACGTCACTTATATTTCCAATTTCTCTTGCGCGCCTGATTCTTTCATGCTGCACTATTTAAAATGGATAATGGGCACCAAACCTTTTTTGATTCTGGAGCTGGATTCTCATACAGCCGATGCCGGAGTAGATACGCGTATTGAAGCATTTCTGGATATTATCGAAGGATACAGATCAAAATTTACCGCCATCAAAGAAGCAAGATATGACAATGGTTTGAGATTTATTAATAATCCCAACGAGGATATTTATATCAGCAATATTCTGACCGCCGAAAAGATTCCCATCAAAAATAATCCGCGCGTAAAGCTTCTCCTGTCCAGTATGGGCAGGCTCTCGGCGGAACTGATTAGCGCCACAATCCGGGGGCTGGGGATCAATGCTGAAGCAATGCCGGTACCTGATATATATACACTGCAGATGGCACGCAATCACGCGTCCGGTAAGGAATGTTTGCCATCGCACCTTGTTTTGGGCAGCGCGCTTAAATATTTCTCCTCGGAAAAATACCGTAAAGATGAAACATATATTATATTTGTTCCCACCACAACCGGACCGTGCCGCACTGGTCAATACTTTGTTTTTTATGAAAATCTTTTCAAAGATCTGCGCCTGGAAAATGTCGTTGTTTTTACTTTGGATTCGGATAACTCTTATAACGAGTTGGGCACTGAGTTTTATAAACACGCGTGGTGGGCGATTACCATCAGCGATTATATAAAAGACCTGGAAACTTCATTGAGAACCTGCGCAGCCGAACCTGTGCAGGCAATGGCTACATATGATGAACTCTGGCATAAAATGATTAGTGTTGCCCAACAGGATATTACCAAAGTTCTTCCTGTCCTGAAAGATATTTCCAAAGATATTTCCAAAATTCCCCTGAAGAAAAATATGAAGGAATGCCCGAAGGTGCTCATCGTCGGCGAAATATATGTGCGTCGTGATGATTTTGCCATCGATGAATTGATTCAACATTTCAGCAAACGCGGAATTATAGGCAAGGTATCGGGTATTGCTGAATGGGTTTTCTATTGCGATTTTGTCCGGCATTCTGAACTCAAAAAAAGACTAAGTTTGCTTCCCTGGTATCGCCGTTTGTTCGCTAAAGAATTTATGGATTTGATCAACTGGAACATTGAACATGCTTACAAGCACAATGTGGAAAAAAATGTCCGCGAGATACTGGCTTCAACCGGTTTGGTTCCTGATTCTCCGCATAATATGCAGGAGATTATGAAAAATACCGAAAAACATTTTGTGAGTCAGGAACTATATTCGGAAATAAGCATATCCAGTGGTGTTGCCGCCACAGCAATGATGGACGGATATTCCGGCATAGTTAACATTTCGCCTTTTGCCTGCCTCATCGGGCGAGTAATTGAAGGATTGTTTACTCCATGGGCCAGAGAAAGAAAATATCCGGTCATATCGATTGAAATCGACGGCAACCTTTTGCCGCCGAATGTTCTGAGCAAGCTGGAAATATTCATGCTCAATGTAATGAGATTTAAGGGGCATGCCGATGTCAATACAATGGTGGAAAAGGAAGGCATGCAATCTGTGGCCATTGATAGAAAAATCATCAGATAACCAAAATAAAAAAGCGGGTATGCAGCCCGCTTTTTTCTATATTCTTAAACTAACTTTTATCAGTAACTATGCCTTTTTAGGCATTTTGAGTAAAACAAAAGCCAGCACCAGGCCCACGACCGCCAATACTGCCGTGGGATAGAACGCAACTGTATATGTGCCGAATACATCTTTGGCCTGGCCGGAAATGATGCCGCCGATGATCGCGCCCAATCCATACGCAAAAAACACAACGCCGTAGTTGCGCGCGTAATTTTTCATGCCGAAGAATGTTGCTGTTGCCGCCGGGGCAATCGCCAACCAACCGCCGAGGCACAGCCAGAAACCGACAAAGCTGATTACATAAAGATTGGTATCTCCCTCGCCTGCCTTGATCATCAAAATAGAGACCAGAAGAATGATGGCGAGATTGATCATTGTTGCGTAGCGTGCTGTAAGCTTATCGGTGATGAAGCCGAAGAGCGGACGGCCAATGGCATTGAAGCATGCAAAAACGCCGACCAGAGTCGCCGCTGTCTCACCGGAGATTTTGATAATTTCGCTGCCCACCGGCTTGGAAATTCCAATTGCCATCAAACCGGCAATCGAACCAATCATAAAGCAGAAAAATAGTCCCCAGTATGTAGGCGTTTTTATCATATCGGACGGCATAAAGTCGGTTGCGGCCACAGAACCGGCAGCGGGTGTCCAGCCGGCAGGTTTCCAACCGGCAACAGGAAACCGGAAAGGAAGTCCCAAGATAACCAAAACGATGCCAAAGACAATTCCAAAATAAAGAAAAGTAGTTGGCAATCCGACAGCGGGAATCATTAAACTAGCAATTTTACCGGTGATCAGTGCTGAGCCGCCAAAACCAGCGAGCATCAAGCCGACAGCAAGGCCTTTCTTATCCGGAAACCAGCGAGCTGCCGTGGCAACAGGGCATCCATAGACCAATCCGACTCCCGATCCGGCAATAACACCATAAGTCAGCGTCAATATCCAGATATTAGGAGCGAAGCTGGAAAGCATCCAACCCAATCCCACAATGATGCTGCCTGTAATGATCAGCTTGCGCGGGCCCAGCTTTTCCATAATGCGGCCGCCAAAAAACATGAGAATTGCGAAAAAGGACAGAAATACCATGAACGGCAAGTTAGCCATAGAAGCCGACACATTAAAGGCTTTTTTTACCGGTCCCAGAAAAATACTGTAGGCATACACAGCACCCAGGCATACATTCATGACCAGCCCAATAACGACAAATAACCATCTGCCGCTTGCGGCGGGCATGCCAAATAATTTTGTATCTTTACTCATTTAACACCCCCATAATTTATAAAAAGACTAGGTTGCGAGTCATATAAGGTTCTGTTTATTGTGTCAATAAAAATGTATAGAGTTTTACCCAATGTCATTGACTTAAGGATTTTTACCTTTCAAGTCCCCCTTTATCTTGTGCCCTCCAGGGTATAAAGGGGGATACAAGGGGGATTTTTATGGCATTGAGTAAAATATCTCCCCCAACCCCTCTTTAGAGAAAGAGGGGAGCTGTCGTGCTTAAGTCAATGACATTAGTGTTTTACCTGTGTTCAATCACATGGCAATGGAGTAACTGGTTTATTTCTTTATTGGTCAAATGACGCCAGGTACCCTCCTTCAAACTTTCTAATGTGAGACTGCCGATAGCTTCCCGCACCAGACGGGCAACCCGATGGCCGGCATTTTCAAAACCTCTTCTAATGATCCTGTTTTTCCCCTCGCGCAGAGTAAGCCTGATCCAACAGCTCTTATCATTGAACTTTTCTATTTGCATATTTTCCGGTTTAAAAATTCCATCGGGCAACTTCACACCCTTGCTCAATTGCTTTAATTCTTCTTTGTTCAGACGTCCCTGAATCTTCACCCTGTAAACTTTAGGCGTCTGGAAGCGGGGATGCTGCATTTTTTGGGCAAAATCTCCATCATTAGTCAAAAGCAGCAGACCTGAGGAATCATAATCCAGCCTGCCCACGGGATAAACCCTTTCCGGTACATCGCGCAGCAAATCGACAACCGTCGGTCTTTTTTGCGGGTCATCAAGCGTAGTAATGTATCCAGCCGGTTTATTAAGCGCTATATAAAACATCGTCTTTTCGACGGAAATAGTAGTACCATCTATCCTGATGATATCTTTTTGCGCGTCGGCTTTTATTCCCAACTCGGTTACCACAACATTATTTAAGCTGACCCGACCGGCAGTTATTAGCTTCTCCGCGTGGCGCCTTGAAGCCACACCGGCTGCAGATATGATTTTTTGCAAACGTTCTTTCATGAAGAAGGAATATCCTCAATATTCTCCTGCGACTGATTAAGTTCTTTTAACTCACGCAAAGTCGGCAGTTCCGAGAGGTCTTTGAGGTTAAATACTTCCAGAAATTTCCTGGTGGTTCCATAAATCATGGGTTTGCCGGGCACATCTTTGCGCCCTACAATACGCACTAACTTCTTATCCAGAAGTCCCCTAAGCGGAGCGCTGACATCCACGCCGCGAATGCTTTCAATTTCCGCCTTAACAATCGGCTGCCGGTAGGCGACAATTGCCAGAGTTTCTAATGAAGCCGGAGATAAAGAAGCAGGTTTGGAGCCTTTTAATTTTTTTACCCAATTTGCCAATTCAGTTCTGGTGCGAAATTGATAGCCACCGGCAACTTCCTGCAAACAAATTCCACTTTGGCGTTCTTCATATTCCGCGATTAGTTTGTCCAGGGCGTCCTTGACTTGAGACTTTTCCACTTCCTCCAGAACAGCGCAGATTTTTTCCAGCGTCAGGGGCGCCTCGGAAACCAGAACTAAAGCTTCAATTATGGCCTGAATATTTTCCATTTACGACTCCACAGCCGGGAATACCCGAATTACTCCAAAAGCTGAAGTTTGATAGGCTTTGATCATTTTCAACTTGATTAATTCCAAAATAGCCAAAAACGTGTAGATAACGTTCCGGCGGCTTTTTTTCTCCCCGATTAACTCGTCAAAAGTCAGATTCTTTTCACGTGTCAATCGCTCCATCACATCATTTATTATATCAGTAATCGACATCTTTTCCAGATCAATTTCCAGGAGTTCCTTTTTATCAATGCGCGAAACAAGATGGTGAAATGCTTCGATAAGCTCGAAAATACTCACTTCAATTAATTCCTCTTCCTCTGTATCCGATTTTTCAATCTCCGCAGGCAGTGGCGCCGACCGCACAAACACATCTCTTTCTAAAAGAGGTCTTTTCCCCAAATCGGCGGCCGCTTCCTTAAAAGTCTGATACTCCAGAAGTTGTTTGATCAGTTCGAATCGAGGATCATCTTCAGATTCTTCATCGGAAGGTTCCTGAGGCACAGGTAAGAGCATCTTCGATTTGATATGAATAAGAGTTGCGGCCATAACCAGATACTCACCGGCTAAATCCAGATTGAGCGATTTGATCATGTTGAGATAATGAAGATACTGCTCGGTAATCAAGGCTATGGGAATATTGTAAATATCAATTTCATTTTTCTTAATCAGATACAGCAACAGGTCGAGCGGACCTTCAAAAATATCCAGCTTAATGGCATAGTCCATTGTTTGTTCTTCATTCATATTAGATCTTAACCGCCGCGCGCACTTCATCCATAGTTTGACGTGCTATCTTCGTTGCTTTGGCATTGCCCTCTTCTATGATTGCTTCAATTTCCGCCAGGTGGCTTGCGTAGTAGTCTATGCGCTCATGAACCGGACTCAGATTCGAAGCGATATACCGGGCTAGCCTTTTTTTGCAATCAGTGCAACCGATACCGGCTTTTCGGCAATCCACATCTATTTCCTTCACCTCCTCCTTGGAAGAATATAAGCCATGAAAAGTGAAGACGTTGCATATTTCGGGGTTTCCCGGATCGCTTTTTCTCACGCGCTGCGGATCGGTAAACATAGAGGCAACCTTTTGCTGCAGCTCCTTACCCCGATCACTTATAAAGATGGAGTTATCATAAGACTTACTCATCTTTCTTCCATCGGTACCCAGCAACTTGGGCACACTGGTTAAAAGCGGCTCCGGAATCGGAAATATTTCTTTGTACAGAAAATTAAAACGGCGGGCGATTTCGCGGGTAAGTTCAACATGGGGAAGTTGATCNNAAGCTCGGCCTGCATTTCCTTATATGTCGGATTGCGCGTAAGCCATGCCAGGGGTGTAATCATGGAGAGCAATAAAAACAGTTCGGCATGTTCCTTGACGGCGGATTGCACAAAGAGAGTGCTCTTTTGCGGATCAAGACCGACACTGAGCCAATCTATCACCATGCTGATCGAGTCATCCTTAATACATTCCGTGGAGCTGTATTCACTGGTAATGGCATGCCAATCAGCAACAAAATAGAAACAATCGTACTTGCCGCTTTCTTGTAATTCCACCCAATTTCCCAGAGCCCCATGTAAATTACCCAGATGTAATTTCCCTGTTGGTCTCATTCCGCTGAGAATTCTTTTGCGTGTCAAAACAATAACTCCTTATGATAAATAACTTCTAACGACCTTTTAAAAAGAACCAGAGGCAAGGCGCGCTAATCTTGAGGAATGAGGCGCACTTTAGGGTACTCCGCAATAAGCCTGCCCCGTGCCTGACACGGGGAAGGATGCAGCGCAACGCAGCATATGGACTTTTTACAAGGTCGTTGATAAATACACTAAGGCCTCCGATAGTCATATTAAAATGCGGAGGCCTTAGTTGAACAATAACTTAAAAATAAAATTATACTATCTTACTTTATCGGCCAGAGCCTTGCCAGCCTTGAATTTTACTACTTTTTTTGCCGGAATCTTAATGGCTTTGCCAGTCTGAGGATTCCTGCCTTCTCTTGCCTTCCTTTTTACTACGGAGAAAGTACCAAATCCGACAAGTCCCAGCTTGCCGTTCTTCTTGAGTTCTTTGGTAACTGCTGCGACGTATGCATTCAATGTGATCGCTGCCGTTGCTTTGGTAATACCCGCTTCGTTTGCCATAACCCCAATCAATTCTGCTTTCGTCATGCTTTTAAAACCCCCTTTCATAAAATGAAATGCTTAATTTTATAATCAACCGCTGCTGCGGTTATAAATATTTTTCTTTTGTTTAAGTTCCCGCGTCTCTTCCGGTTATTATCAAAACTGAGGCTGCTGTAATTAGCACCTATCAGGGATTAGCTGAACCAAATTTTCTTAATCCCGCTTATTGACTCGTTTTACAAAGTGTGTTTTCCATAAAACTTATGCTAGCCGTGACACAAAAAAAAATAACTGTCAAGAAAAAAGTTATTTTTTCACCTTTTTTTATTTTACCGGAATCCCTCCTAATTCCAGCTCTAAATCACCCCCTTAGTCCCCCGCTGGCGGGGGATTAAGGGGGTGGGTACAAACTGGTAAGATA
>PLNU01000016.1:18636-28076 GCA_003142835.1 Syntrophaceae bacterium | reverse complement strand
GCTTTAGTTTTTGATTTTTCCTTCTTTTTCTCATCAGGAATAAATTCCAGAATGGAAACGGGAGCGTTATCACCAAAGCGAAAACCCATCTTGATTATACGCGTGTATCCACCGGCACGATTGCGGTAACGTTCGGTGAGCTCTCCAAATAATTTACTCACTAAGGATTTATCCCGGACAACAGCTAAAGCCTGACGGCGAGCATGTAAATCACCTCTCTTGCCCAGGGTAATCATCCTTTCCGCCAGTTTTCTCAACTCTTTTGCCTTGGAGTCTGTTGTGCGGATACTTTCATATTTTATTACGGAAGTAACCATGTTACGAAACATGGCTTCCTTATGGCTAGAGGTTCTGCCTAGCTTTCTTCCCGCCTTACCATGATACATTGATAATATCTTCCTTTCCTAACAATCAAATCCTGATATCTTTGTAAAACATCCGTCTGCTCTGAGCAGCATAAAGCTATTATTCTATTTCCCCATTCCATGGGTCAAATTCAAGTTTCATTCCGAAAGTCAGGCCATATTCGGTAAGAATATCTTTAATTTCGCTTAGCGATTTACGGCCAAAATTCTTCGTTTTGAGCATCTCTGCTTCCGTCTTTTGCACCAGCTCACCAATACTATTAATCCCGGCATTTTTCAGACAATTCGCCGAACGGACAGAGAGTTCCAAATCCTCTACGGAGCGCAAAAGAACTTCATTGATATTTTCTTTTTCTTCTTCAGTCTCCAGCTTAATCTCTTCATCAACTTCTTCAAAATTGACAAACACATCCAATTGCTGCTTCAATATTTTTGCCGAATAAGCAATAGCATCTTCCGGACTTAGACTGCCATCTGTCCATACTTCGAGAACGAGTTTATCATAGTCGGTAATTTGACCGACACGGGCATGGGAAACAACATAGTTAACTTTTTTTATCGGCGAATAAATAGCATCAACATTGATTGTTCCTTCGGGTTGATCGGGATCCAGCTCTTTTTTCGCAGGATTATACCCTTTGCCCATTTTCACAACTAATTCGGCTTTAAAAAAACCGCCGCCTGACATAGTCGCAATATAATGATCCGGGTTCAGTACCTCTATTGTACCGTCAGTAATAATATCAGCCGCCGTGATAACACCAGCGCGACCCAAATTGATGTGTACTACTTTTGTATCCGCTTGCCCCAGTTTGAAACGTACACCTTTCAAGTTCAAAATAATATCGGTTACGTCTTCTTTAACACTCGGGATAGTCGAAAATTCGTGCAATACACCATCAATTTTTATCGAAACAATAGCGGACCCTTGAATCGAAGAAAGCAGTACTCGCCTTAAGGCATTACCCAGCGTTACACCGTAACCTCTCTCCAAAGGCTGAATTGTAAATTCTCCATAGAAACGCGTATGCGTCGCTTCATCAACATCAACACGTTTGGGACGAATCAAACTCGACCAGTTTCTCTGCATAATTAAACCCACCCTCTAGCTGGTTTATGAAAAATATTTGTTTTTACTTCGAATAAAGTTCTACAACAAGTTGTTCCTGTACCGGCATTGTCAAGTCTTCCCGTACCGGCAGCATTTTGATCGACGCTTTAAAGTTTTCTTTATCCAATTCCAGCCAATGAGGCACGCCACGTCTTGCCACAGTTTCCATTGCTTCGAGTACCCGGGTAATCTTGCGACTGCCCTCTTTAACAGAAACTTCATCTCCTGCTTTGAGCAAATATGAAGGAATATTTACCGGTTTGCCATTAATTAAAAAATGTCCATGGCTAATTAGTTGCCTTGCTTCCACTCTGGAGTTAGAAAGACCCATGCGGAATATCATATTGTCCAGCCTTCTTTCCAGAAAAATAAGCAAATTTGTTCCTGTAATGCCCTTCTGCTGATCGGCCTTTTCAAAGTATCCTCTAAACTGCTTTTCGAGGAGCCCGTACAATCTCTTGAGTTTTTGCTTTTCCCGTAATTGAACTCCATAATCAGAGCGCTGTTTTTTATGCGCCTGACCATGATCTCCCGGAGCATAGCCCCTTCTTTCGAAAGAACATTTTTCCGAATAGCACCTATCGCCTTTAAGAAAAATCTTCAAGCCCTCGCGGCGACACAACCTACATGAGGAATCCGTATATCTTGCCAAAAAACGCCTCCCTTATTTAACAAATATTTTTGATATTCTACTTCTCAATTATACTCTGCGACGCTTTGGTGGCCTGCATCCGTTGTGCGGAACAGGGGTCACGTCCCGAATAATGGTAATTGTAAGCCCGGCAAGCTGCAACGACCGTAATGCCGATTCCCGTCCAGAACCGGGGCCCTTTATATATACCTGAACCCTGCGCATTCCCTGCTCTTTAGCCTTACGCACGGCATCTTCCGCCGCCATTTGCGCAGCAAAGGGTGTGCTCTTGCGCGATCCTTTAAAACCTTGCAAACCTGCTGAAGACCAAGAAATAACGTTACCACTCAAATCAGTTATAGTGATAATTGTATTATTAAAAGTGGATTGAATGTGCGCAACCCCTTCTGTAATATTTTTCTTTTCCTTCTTCTTACCCGTCTTTCTGACTGCCTTAACCATTTTCCCTCCGGTTGAGAATCATCAAATTACTTTTTCTTGCCTGCAATCGCCCGCCTCGGACCTTTCCTTGTACGGCCGTTGGTGTGAGTTCTCTGTCCCCTCACGGGAAGTCCTCTGCGATGTCGCAATCCACGATAGGAGCCAATATCCATCAAACGTTTGATTGACATCGATATGTCCCGGCGCAGGTCGCCTTCAACCTTGTGTTCTTTGTCGATTATATTTCTAATTGCCGATATTTCAGAATCGGCGAGTTCGTCCGTTCTCGTATCCGGATTTACACCCGCATCTTTAAGGATTTGCTTCGCCTTCGTTTGGCCAATACCATAAATATAAGTTAAAGCAACTTCCATTCTTTTATTTTTCGGTAAATCAACACCTGAAATTCGTGCCACCTATAACCTCCTAAATTTTAAAAACTAGCCCTGGCGCTGCTTATGCTTAGGATTTTCGCAAATGACGCGCAAAACACCCTTGCGTTTAACAATCTTACACTTCTCACATATTTTTTTCACAGACGACCTTACTTTCACGCTTTTAACTCCTTATCTCCGGTAAAAAAATATTTTACTTCGTCCTATAAGTGATACGGCCACGAGTTAAATCATATGGCGAAAGCTCTACGGTTACTTTATCACCCGGCAGAATCTTAATAAAATGCATCCGCATTTTGCCGGATATGTGAGCTAAAACCTTATGTCCGCCTTCGAGTTCTACCCGAAACATCGCATTAGGTAAAGGCTCAATAACCCGACCTTCAACTTCAATTGCTTCCTCTTTAGCCATACCTTATTATCTATATTATCTATCTTGCCTTTAATACTTCAACCATCAAAATTAAAAAACTAATTTAGCTTACTTAAAATTTCTGGTCCGTTATCGGTAATTGCCACCGAATGCTCAAAATGAGCCGATAAACTGCCATCTTCTGTAATCACTGTCCAGCCGTCAGGTAAAATCCGTACTTTATAACCACCCTCGTTTACCATCGGCTCTATAGCCAAGATCATTCCAGTTTTCAACTCAACGCCGCGGCCTTTTTTCCCATAATTGGGAATCTGTGGATCTTCATGCAGATTCTTTCCTACACCATGTCCCACAAAATCCCGCACAATCGAAAAGCCATCCGCTTCTACTGTCCCTTGCACGGCCGCGGATATATCACCCAACCGGTTACCTGCTTTAGCCTGTTCTATGCCGGCATATAAGCTCTGCTCCGTAACCTGCATAAGCCTGAGCGCTTTTTCATTAACCTTGCCGACAGGTAATGTTATCGTCGCATCACCGTAAAATCCGCGATGATAAACCCCAAAATCTATCCCTATAATATCGCCTTCGACTAAAACTCGCTCAGAAGGCATTCCATGAACAACTTGTTCGTTGACTGAAGTACATAGAGAATAGGGATACCCTCTATAACCTTTAAATGCCGGTTTCGCACCTCTTTTTTCTGTAACTTCCTCGGCAAACTTATCCAACTCTCTCGTTTTAACACCTGGTTTTACTTTTTCTCGAAGTTTACTTAAAACCTCGGCTACTATTCTATTACTAGCCCTTGCTTTTTCGATCTCGTCCGGAAGCTTCAGAATTACCATTGGTTCAACCTTCCAAAATCGTCCGTTATCGTCTGCGGGCTATTTGTCCCTTTTTCATAAATCCTTCGTATTGCCTGGTCAATAAATGTGACTCAATCTGACTGGCTGTATCCATAGCCACACCAACAACTATCAAAAGTGCAGTACCACCAAAATAAAAAGGGGTATTCAATTGAGAAATTAAAACACTGGGGAGCACACATACTAAGGAAACGTAAATAGCACCGCTAAAGGTAAGTTTTTCCAATATATCTTCTATATATTCGGCTGTTTTCTTACCAGGTCTAATTCCGGGAACGTACCCACCAAATTTTTTCATATTGTCGGCAACATCATCCGGCTTAAAAGTTACCGCTGTATAGAAAAAACAAAAGAAAAAGATAAAAGCCACATAAAGCAATTCGTAGCCAACTTTACCTGGAACCAAATAACTGGCAATGTCTTTCATCCAGGATTGTGGCGCAAAATTAGCAATTGTCGCTGGAAACATAATCACCGATGATGCAAATATCGGCGGAATGACACCAGCTGAATTAATCTTCAGCGGCAAGTGGGTAGTCTGACCACCATACATTTTGCGCCCCACTATCCTTTTAGCATATTGAACGGGAATACGACGTTGTCCACCTTCCACAAAAACAATAGCCCCAATAACAAATATCATCATGAATGTGAGCAATAATATGACTAACACACCTAATTCACCAGAAGTCGCCAGCTGATAAGTGTTGCCAATTGCTGCCGGCATGCGGCAAACTATTCCCGCAAATATTATCAGCGATATTCCATTGCCGATTCCTTTTTCCGTAATCGTCTCACCCAGCCACATGATAAACGCCGTACCGCAAGTCAAGGTAATAACCGTCATAATTACAAATGGCCAACCAGGTTGCAAAACAATGGGAGATCCTGAAGGTCCGGCCATGTGTTGCAAGCCCCAAGCAATACCAAAACCTTGGATCGTACTTAAAACAACCGTGCCGTAGCGAGTATACTGCGTAATCTTACGCCGTCCTGCCTCACCCTCTTTAGAAAGCCTTTCCAGATGAGGTATGGCTACCGTTAGTAACTGCAGAATAATTGAAGAACTGATGTACGGCATAATGCCGAGAGCGAATATAGAGAAATTACTAAAAGCACCGCCGGCAAACATATCCATCATGCCAAACAGAGACCCTTTGGCCTGTTCAAAGTAGCTGAGCAACGCCACATTATCGATTCCCGGAGTGGGAATATAAACACCAATCCGATAAACAACCAAAAGAAGGAGCGTAAATAAAATCCTTCTTTGCAACTCTGGAATTTTGGAAACGCTGCCCAGTCCTTCTAACAACTTATATTACCTCTTCTATCGAACCACCTGCGGCAGTAATTTTTGCTTTTGCGGCCTGACTCATTTTGGCTATCTTTACTGTGACAGGGAAATCAATGTTTCCTTTGGCCAAAATTTTAATGCCATCACCTTTTTTCTTCACGATCCCACTAGCCAAAAGAGCGGCTTCGTCAATGACTGCGCCCTTACTAAATTTCCTGCACAAATCGGTAAGATTTACCGCGACAAATTTTTCGCGGAAAGGATTACGGAAGCCCCTTTTAGGTAATCTCCGAGACATTGGCATTTGCCCACCTTCAAAACCGGTGCGGACATAACCGCCCGAACGTGCTTTTTGTCCCTTATCCCCCTTGCCGGAAGTTCCGCCATGACCGGATGCATCACCACGACCAACCCGCTTTCTTTTCTTTGTTGCGCCGGCCGGAGCCCGAAGCAAACTCAAATCCATAACCTACTCCTTTGATTCTTCCACAGAAACTAAATGGATAACTTTGTTTACCATGCCGCGGATCTGCGGAGTATCAACTAATGTTACACAGCTATTTAATTTATTCAGGCCCATACCACGCAAAATTTTTCTTTGCTTTTCCGGTCGGCCGATTTCACTTCTCACCATTTTAATTTTTAACATTTTACCCACAGCAAGCTACCTCGTCGAATATCTAAAATATTTTACCTGCCTCTTTGAGATGCAATTTCCGCTGGATCTTTCAACTGACAGAGGCCATCCATAGTGGCCTTGACTAAATTGTGCGGATTATGAGAACCGAGACACTTCGTCAGAATATTATGGACACCAGCTACTTCCAGTACGGCTCTTACAGCGCCACCGGCAATCAAACCAGTTCCTTCTGATGCTGGCTTTAATAGTACTTTCCCCGCTCCGAAATTTCCTATGACTTCGTAAGGGATTGTCTTTCCAATAACGGTAACTTTCACCATATTCTTCTTGGCCATATCCATGCCCTTGCGTATAGCCTCCGGCACTTCATGCGCCTTACCAAGCCCGGCACCTATCATGCCCTTACCGTCGCCAACTACGACTATCGCACTAAAACGAAAACGCCTTCCTCCCTTGACAACCTTTGCCGTTCGATTAATGGCAATAACCCGGTCCAGGAGCTCCACATCTTTCATTTCTTTTTTATCCAACGATTCTTCCCTTATCATGAGTATTATGCACAAAAGTTGAAATTAAAATATCAAACCATTTTCCCGTGCTGCATCAGCCAGGGCCTTCACACGGCCATGATAGAGAAACCTTCCTCTATCAAAAACGACTTTATCCACTCCCAGGGATTTTAAATGTGTTGCAATTAATTTCCCCACTTCTTTAGCCACGTCCTCTTTCCTCTTGCCTTTTATTTTTTTTGCTATTTCTTTGCTCAAAGTTGAAGCTGTAGCTAAAGTACTGCCCTGAACATCGTTTATGGCTTGAGCATAAATATGCTTGGCCGACCGAAATACGGAAAGACGAGGTCTTTCCTGAGTTCCGTTAAACCTGCCCCTTACTCTTTTTTCTCTCTTTTCTCTTATCTTTAGTGTCTTTTTGGAAGCCAAGGTTCCACCTCTTTAAGGCAATGTGAAAATATTTACTAGTTTATTTAAGCGCCTGCTGATTTTCCAACCTTGCGCCTGATGTGCTCGCCAACATACTTAATACCTTTTCCTTTGTATGGCTCCGGCTTTTTTAAAGCTCTAATTTCCGCAGCAACTCTGCCAACCAGTTGCTTATCAATACCGGAAACAATTATATTAACTTGCTTGTCTACTTTTACATCTATTCCTTTCGGAATATCATATTGTACCGGACTGGAAAAACCCAAAAGTAGCTTTAGACTGCTTCCAGCAACTTCGGCGCGATAACCGACACCGGATATTTCTAATCGTTTTTCGAAACCAGCGCTGACACCAGTAACCATATTTCCAATTAAAGTTCTGGACAAACCATGATAGGAACGAGCAAGCCTCTCCTCAGATTTTCTCTCAATAACGAGACTCCCATCACCTATTGTCAGGGAAATTCCTTCCGGCAATTGCGAAGAAAGAATTCCTTTGGGCCCTTCTACTTTTACTATTCCGCCACTTTGACTGATTTTAACATTCTTGGGTAAAGTGATCGGTTTTTTACCTATTCTCGACATGAACAAGCACTCCAGCTTAATATCGTTTATTCAAATTACCAAACGTTACAAAGGATCTCTCCGCCAACATTCAACTCTCTTGCTTCCTCATCGGTAATAACACCGCTGGAAGTCGAAAGAACAGAAATTCCATAACCATTTAGAACTTTTGGAATACTGTCAGAAGCAACATAAACCCTGCGTCCCGGTTTACTAATTCTTTTAATATCTGTAATTACTGCACGTTTAGTGTCGGGATATTTCAGAGTAATCTTCAACATCTGCTGTCCCTTTTCATCTTTCACATTATCGTGGCTGTTAATATATCCAGCTTTTTTCAGTACCTTGGCAATGTTGACGTTCATCTGAGACATATAAACATTGACACTCTTAAAACGAGCCTTATTAGCATTCCTAATTCTAGTAAGCATATCGGCAATAGGATCAGTCATCCCCATGCTTTTTCTCCTTAACCTTAAGTTACCAACTCGATTTGATTACACCAGGAAGCTCACCTTGCAGGGAAAGTTTCCGCAAACAAATTCTACACATGTCAAATTTTCTGTAATACGCTCGCGGCCGGCCGCAAAGCGGGCAGCGGTTATATTCTCTGACCGAAAACTTCATCTTTCTTTTCGCTTTTGCAATTAATGACTTCTTTGCCACACCAAATCCCTCCGAAGCTTTCTTACTTAATTCTTAAAAGGCACACCCATCAGCTTTAGTAAAACTCTTGCTTCAGCATCACTTTTAGCCGTAGTTACGATGGTTATATTCATTCCCTTGATCTTTTCCACCTTATCGTACTCAATCTCCGGGAAAATAATTTGTTCCTGCAAACCCATGGAAAAATTTCCCCTGCCATCAAAAGCATTGGGTGATATGCCGCGAAAGTCTCTTACCTTTGGTAAAGCTACATTGACCAACCGGTCAAAAAACTCATACATCATTTCTTTTCTTAACGTTACTGAGCATCCGATGGACATTCCCTGTCTCAACTTAAATGTCGCTATCGATTTCTTTGCCTTGGTGATTACCGGTTTTTGCCCGGTAATCATAGCTAATTCCTGAACGGCGCCATCAATAATTTTTACATTTTCAATGGCTGCGCCAAGTCCCATGTTAATTACAATCTTTTCCATCTTGGGAACTTGCATCGGATTTTTGTAATTAAACTCCTTAATCAGAGCAGGAACTACTGTTTTTGAATAATAATCCTTTAGTCTTGCCATTTTCCTCTAACCCACATTGATTACGTCATTGCATTTGCTACAGAGACGTACCTTTTTCCCATCTTCAAGGATCTTACTTTTTATCCTCACAGCTCTATTGCATTTATTACACAACAATCCAACTTTAGATATATGAACTGATCCCTCTTTTTCCACTACGCCGCCCTTAGATTTCTGATCCGGCTTTTTATGCTTCTTAATAATATTAATTTTTTCTATTACTATTTTTCCTTTTTCGGGGATAGCCTTCAGTACCTTACCGGTTTTACCTTTATCCTTACCGGCAAGAACCTTTACCATATCACCTTTTCTCAATCTGCCTAAGCTCATTTTTTTCCTCTTCAAAACAGGTTTACAAAACCTCTGGAGCCAGCGATATTATCTTCATAAACTGCTTTGCTCTTAGTTCTCTAGCAACAGGTCCAAAAATTCTCGTCCCGACTGGTTCCATCTGGTTGGAAATCAAAACCGCGGAGTTGTCATCAAACTTTAGGTAAGAACCGTCGGCCCTTTTTACTTCCTTTACTGTCCGCACAATAACTGCTTTCATCACGTCGCCTTTTTTTACCTTGGAATTCGGAATTGCTT
>PLNU01000016.1:16550-18579 GCA_003142835.1 Syntrophaceae bacterium | reverse complement strand
GCATCCGCCAGCGTTTTTCTTTACTCAGAGGCCGTGCCTCAATGATTAGAACTGTGTCTCCAGCCTTACACTCGTTTTGCTCATCATGAGCCTTGTATTTCACGTGTTTGCGCACATACTTATGAAAAACAGGGTGTTTCACCAAACGTTCGGCTTTAACCACGANNTTGCCGGCGATTCCAACTGACCAGATGCATGCCGAATCTTTAAACGAAAAAGTTCTTCGAGAATTTCACTATTTTTTTGATTGAGCTCGTTTATACCGAGATCTCTGATTTCTTTAATTTTCATCAGATATCTCCCTTGCTAGAAATTTAGTGCCAATGGGCAATTTATGCGCTGCCAGGCGAAATGCTTCTTTGGCTACTTCTTTGGTTACACCTTCCATCTCATAGAGAACCGTACCAGGTTTAACAACAGCCACCCATCCTTCCGGTGCTCCCTTTCCCTTACCCATTCTAGTTTCCGCTGGTTTTTTAGTCACTGATTTGTGTGGGAATATCCTGATCCAAATTTTACCACCGCGCTTGACATAACGAGTCATGGCTATACGAGCAGCTTCGATCTGTCTGGCAGTGATCCAGCCGCATTCTGCCGCCAGTAGTCCAAAATCGCCAAAAGCAATCGAACTTCCTCTTGTGGCTTTGCCACCCATACGGCCTTTTTGCAACTTTCTGTATTTTACCCTTTTCGGCATTAACATAATCTAAAACTCCCGTTTATCCGCACCACTTTATATCCTAACTTATTGCCTGCCTCATCACTTAATCGGCAAGATTATAAATTTTCTTTCTTAGTCGGTAATACTTCACCATGGAAAATTAAAACTTTAACACCAATCAACCCATAAGCTGTGTGGGCTTCGATAAACCCATAGTCAATGTCGGCGCGCAGAGTGTGAAGCGGTACACGGCCTTCCCGATACCACTCCGATCGAGCAATTTCAGATCCACCCAATCTGCCAGAGCATGTTATTTTTATTCCCTTAGCTCCAAACTTCAGAGCATAACCGACACACTTTTTCATCGCACGCCGGAAAGCAACTCTTCTTTCCAATTGCATGGCAACATTTTCAGCCACCAACTGTGCATCTATTTCCGGTTTACGTACTTCTAAAATATTGATTATAATTTCGGCTTTTGAAAATTTCTCAATTTCCGCTTTCAGCTTCTCGATTTCAGAGCCTTTTTTGCCGATAATAATGCCAGGTCTGGCTGCGTATATATTTACTTTGGCCTTATTAGCAGCTCTCTCTATCTCAATNNGGGTTAACCTTCTGACCCAATATCGTGCCTCCTTACTTTTCATCCACTACTACTGTAATGTGTGAAGTTCTTTTCTTTATTCCCGCCGCTCTTCCTTGTGCTCTCGCTCTCCAGCGTTTTAATGCCGGCCCTTGATCCACGAATATTTCTTTAACGTAGAGAACATTTTCATTGATACTAGGATTCTGAGCAGCATTGGCTACGGCTGATTTCAGAACCTTCGCCACTATGGCCGCTGCATATTTTCTGGTATAAAGAAGTATATTACGTGCTTCCTGTACTTTCTTACCCCTTACCAAATCAGCCACCAATCTTACTTTCTGTGGTGACATTCTTATATATTTTGCAATAGCTTTTGCTTCCATATTAATTAACTCCAAAAGTATCCACCCTGGCCTGAGGATTTACTTGCGGACTTTCGTTTTACGATCACCAGAATGCGAATAAAAAGTCCTTGTCGGCGCAAACTCACCGAGCTTATGCCCTACCATATTCTCCGTTACATACACCGGAATGAATTTTTTCCCATTATGCACCGCAAATGTGTAACCTATAAGTTCCGGTGTTACGGTTGAACGCCGCGACCAAGTTTTTATGACATTCTTGCTACTCTCGGTCTCCATTTTTCTGACCCTGGCAAGCAACCTTTCCTCAATATATGGACCTTTTTTGATCGAACGTGCCACGCTTCTTTAACCCCTTCTCTTTACAATATATTTATCAGTTCTTTTGTTTTTTCTGGTCTTATGACCCTTTGTCGGCAC
>PLNU01000016.1:8656-16515 GCA_003142835.1 Syntrophaceae bacterium | reverse complement strand
TTGCCCACCTGTCCGATTGTGGCCATACATTCAATAAACACTTTCCGGACTTCACCTGAAGGAAGCCTAACTTGGGCATAACTTCCTTCTTTAGCCATCAACTGACCGTAAGCTCCCGCGGATCGAATTAACTGCCCGCCACGACCAACTTTTAATTCGACATTATGAATTAATGAACCGAGTGGGATATACTTCAGAGGAACAGCATTCCCGGGTTTAATATCAGCCTTTTCACCGCTGATTATTGTATCTCCAACATTGACTTGCGCCGGTGCAACAATATATCTTTTCTCACCATCTCTATAGTTGAGCAAAGCAATTCTTGCCGATCTATTAGGATCATATTCTATTGCGGCAACCTTTGCGGGGATATCCGTTTTATTGCGGCAGAAATCAATGACGCGATATTTACGTTTATGACCACCACCAATGTATCTTGCTGTGATTCGGCCATAACAATTGCGCCCACCAGTTTTCTTCAATGGTTTCAGCAAACTTTTTACCGGCTCAGTGGAGGTGATCTCTGCAAAATCTGCAACACTCTGAAATCTTCTGCCTGGTGATGTCGGTTTGTACTTGATAATTGCCATTAGCCTAATCCTTAATTATTTCTTACACGCCTTCGGTAATTTCTATACGGCTGCCAGCATCTAAAGTAACGATTGCCTTTTTCCAGGAACTCTTCTGCCCTGTAATCCGACCTAACCGTTTCACTTTCCCCAAAACATGCAGGACACGGACATCAACAACCTTGACTTTAAATAATTTTTCCACGGCGTTGCCAATTTGAACCTTGTTGGCCTTCCTATCGACTTCAAAATGATATTTATTGAACTCGTCTCTTGCCACCGTGCTTTTTTCTGTAACCAGTATTCTTTTAATAATCTGATGTACTTCCATTATGCAAGCAATGCTCCCTCAATCTTCTTTACAGAGGGTTCAAGAAGGACTAAATGTTCATGATTTAAAATATCGTAAACATTAATACCCTCCGACCTGATCATTTTAACGTTCCTAAGGTTTCGCGACGACTTCAGCAATACTAAATTTTCACTATCTATAACAAAAAGTGCCTTCTTAAAACCAAACAGATCGACGACACTTTTAAATACACGTGTACTGATTTTCTCCATCGGAAAATCTTTAAGGATCAGCATTTTATCTTGTTTGAGCTTCATACTCAGCGCGCTGATCACAGCTTTTTTACGTACCTTTTTCGGTATGCTGTAAGAAAAATCGCGGGGATGAGGTCCAAAAACAATTCCTCCGCCTCGCCAAATAGGTGATCTTGTCGTTCCCGATCTGGCTCTGCCTGTTCCTTTTTGCCGCCAAGGCTTTTTCCCACCGCCTCTGACATCATGTCTGGTTTTGGTAGAAGCAGTACCACTACGGCGCGCTGCTAATTGCATTTTAACCACATCGTAAATAATTGCTTCGTTTATTTCTGCACCAAAAACGGTGTCATTCAAATCCACTTTAGCGACTTTCATTTTTTTGATATCAAAAACATCTGCGACTGCCATGTTTATAACTCCAGTGACTTAAGCACTTTTTTTCTTGGCTTGTTTTATTAACACAAATCTATTTTTACTACCGGGAATTGAACCTTTCAACAAAAGCAAATTTCTATCGGCACGAACTTGCCATATCTGTAAATTCTGAATACTTTTGCGAACGCAGCCCATATGGCCGGGCAATTTTGTACCTTTAAACACTCTCGACGGATCAGCGCTGGCACCGATAGATCCTGGTGCTCGATGGAACATGGAACCGTGTGTGGCCCGGCCACCGTGGAAACCATGCCTCTTGATAACGCCCTGAAAACCTTTGCCTTTGGAAGTCCCGGCAACATCAACAAAATCACCGGCTTGAAAAATATCAGCACTGATTTCCTGCCCTACTTCATACATTCCTGCTTGGGCCGGAAATTCTTTGAGCTCACGGAAATAACCCTTATTTGCTTTGTTAAAGTGACCCTGCATCGGCTTGGTAACATTCTTTTGCTTTATCCGACCATAACCAATTTGAATAGCGTCGTAGCCATCTTTTTCCTTAGTCTTTACCTGCACGATAACAGAAGGCTCGACTTCCACAGCAGTTACTCCGACGGCAGCTCCGTCCTCCGCAAATACTTGTGTCATGCCGAGCTTTTTTCCAATAATTCCTTTGTTCATCGGTTCATCCAACTTTTTCAATAACTATACAGCCAATAACCTTCGTTTTGAAGAATGGCGAAAATTATTACCATCTCTTCACACTTGAAACGCATCTACGCTTTTATTTCGACATCCACACCGGCGGAAAGATCCAATTTCATCAACGCATCCACCGTTGCCTGAGTAGGCTCGACAATATCAATCAGTCTCTTATGTGTTCTGATTTCAAACTGCTCGCGGGATTTTTTATCCACATGCGGTGACCGGTTTACACAATACTTATTGATTTCTGTAGGTAGGGGTATGGGACCAGCTACACGCGCGCCTGTTCTTTTTGCCGTTTCTACAATTTCTTCGACAGAACGATCCAATAGTTTATAATCGTAAGCTTTAAGACGAATTCTAATCTTTTGTTCTTTCATTGATCCGATAACCTATCCTCAGTTTCTATGCGACAATCTTGCTTACGACTCCGGCACCTACGGTTCTTCCGCCTTCACGTATGGCGAATCTCAATTGCTCTTCCATAGCTATGGGCATAATTAGCTCGATGTTCATTTTAATATTATCACCGGGCATAACCATTTCTACACCTTCAGGCAAAGTAGCCACACCGGTTACGTCTGTTGTACGGAAATAAAACTGTGGCCGGTAACCGGAGAAGAATGGTGTATGGCGCCCTCCTTCTTCCTTTGTCAAAACGTAAACAGCAGCTTCAAATTTTGTGTGCGGAGTAATTGATCCGGGTTTTGCAATAACTTGACCTCTTTCCACTTCTTCACGCTTTATACCTCTTAAAAGCAAGCCAACATCATCACCGGCCCGACCTTCATCAAGTGTTTTGCGGAACATTTCTATACCGGTAACAACTGTTTTAAAGGTAGGTCGAATTCCGATGATTTCGATTTCCTCACCCACCTTTACAATACCTCTATCCACTCTACCTGTCACAACTGTACCACGTCCGGAAATTGTAAAAACATCGCCAACCGGCATCAGGAAGGGCTTTTGTGTATCACGTTTCGGTTGTGGAATGTTATCTACGGCATCCAAAAGCTCCCAGATCGATTTTGCGTCGGCTGAATCGGAATCATCTGTTTCCAAAGCCTTAAGTGCCGAACCACGAATAATAGGAATATCATCACCCGGAAACTCATATTGAGTTAAAAGCTCCCTTAATTCCAACTCGACTAAATCGAGAAGCTCAGGATCGTCAACTAAATCAACTTTATTGAGGTAAACAACAACATAAGGGACCTGAACCTGACGGGCAAGGAGGATATGCTCTCTGGTTTGGGGCATGGGACCGTCGGAGGCGGCAACAACCAGAATGGTTCCATCCATATGTGCAGCTCCGGAAATCATGTTCTTAATATAATCGGCGTGACCGGGGCAATCCACGTGTGCGTAATGCCTTTTTTCCGTCTCATATTCCACGTGCGAAATATTGATTGTAACTCCACGTTCTTTTTCTTCTGGAGCATTATCAATGGAATCGAAAGGCCTGAATTCCGCAAACCCTTTCTTGGCCAAATGCTTGGTTATTGCGGCTGTTAACGTTGTCTTACCATGATCAACGTGACCGATTGTTCCTATATTTAAATGCGGCTTAGTCCTTTCAAATTTTTTCTTTGCCATGTCACCTTTCCTCCTTAACTTTGAATGGTTAGTTCTTTTTAAGTTTAAGTAATATTAAAATTTATAATGTGCGAAAGCTTTATTTGCTTCAGCCATTTTATGCACACTTTCTCTCTTTTTTACTGCTCCGCCACGGTTATTGGCCGCATCAATCAATTCACCGGCAAGTTTTTCTCTCATCGTTTTTTCCGTTCGTTCTTGAGCATTTGCAATTAGCCAGCGAATTGCCAGCGCTGTGCGCCTTGCCGGCGCGACTTCTGTCGGAACTTGATAGGTAGAACCACCGACACGTCTGGACTTTACTTCAATAACCGGCTTTACATTACTAACCGCTTTTTCAAAAAGTTCAACCGGCTGCTCTTTTAATTTTTTTTCCATAATATCAAAAGCGCCGTAAAGAATACTTTCTGCTACGCTTTTCTTGCCCCGTTTCAACAAAGAATTTACAAATTTTGCAACCAGTTTATTATTAAACTTGGGATCGGGCAAAACATCCCTTTTTTCTACTTCACGTCTTCTCGGCATTTNNACACCAACAGCATCAAGTATACCTCTAACAATATGATACCTTACTCCGGGCAAATCTTTAACTCTGCCCCCACGTACTAAAACAACTGAATGCTCCTGCAGATTATGACCAATACCTGGAATATAAGAAGTCACTTCATAACCGCTGGTTAGACGAACCCTGGCCACCTTCCTTAAAGCTGAATTTGGTTTCTTGGGGGTCGTCGTATATACCCTGACACAAACACCGCGCCGTTGCGGCGAACCCGCCAGCGCTGGTGTATTTGTCTTCTTTTGTATCTTGGTTCTACCCTTGCGAACCAGTTGACTGATTGTCGGCATTTTCCCTCCCGATCTCAATTCTCGCCACGATTTTGTAAGCAGCAGCAAATCTGCGGTAACTATCAATTCAAATCATTTATGTCAAGCTTTTTTCTCAATTTTTTTAGTTTATTCCATACTCACTTCCGAATCAACATCACCGACTTGAATACCGAGATTCCGATACATCACAAGCCCAGTGCCTGCTGGTATCAGCCTGCCCATAATAACGTTTTCTTTCAATCCTCTCAGGTAGTCTGTCTTACCCGCAAGCGATGCTTCTGTCAGTACTCTGGTGGTTTCCTGGAAGGAAGCAGCAGAAATAAAACTTTGGGTACTGAGCGATGCCTTGGTAATGCCTAAAAGCAATGGCTCGCCGATAGCCGGACGTCCGCCTTGAGCCATAACTTTTTCGTTTTCTTCCTGAAAACGGTAACGCTCAACCTGCTCGTCGGTAATGAAAATTGTGTCACCCGGATCGTTTACCTTAACCCGGCGTAACATTTGACGAACAATTACTTCCATATGTTTATCATTAATCTTAACACCTTGCAAACGATAAACTTCCTGCACTTCATCAACCAAGTATCGGGCCAGTTCCTTTTCACCTTTAATAGCTAAAAGATCATGGGGATTGTTCACGCCATCCATCAAAGCATCACCGGGCGTAACACGATCACCTTCCTGAACGCTGATATGTTTACCCTTGGCAATAAGGTATTCTTTTTCTTCGCCAATTTCCGGAGTCACAATAATTTTACGTTTACCTTTCACATCTTTGCCATAGGAAACAACACCGTCGATTTCACTGATGACGGCAAAGTCTTTAGGTTTACGTGCTTCAAATAATTCTGCCACACGTGGCAAACCTCCCGTGATGTCCTTTGTTTTTGTTGTTTCGCGCGGAATTTTTGCGACAATGTCACCGGCGCGAACCTGATCACCCTCGGATACAACTATATTTACTCCGACTGACAAGAAATAGCGTGCTGCAGAACCAGTACTGGCAAGTTTTGCTGTTTTCCCTTTGCTATCTTTTATCGAAACTCGCGGCCTTAAATCACCACCTTTAAATTCGACTATAACTTTACGCGAAAGACCGGTGACTTCATCAACCTGTTCTTGCATCGTTTTGCCTTCGATGATGTCACCGAATTTAATTGTTCCATCCACCTCAGCCAAAATCGGTCTGGAGAAAGGATCCCATTCTGCGATTAATTGTCCACGCTTAACTGAATTATTTTCGCTTACTTTCAGATGGGCGCCATAAGGCACTGTATATTTGCCACGGCTGCGTTGCTGATCGTCTAAAACATGAATTTCGCCATGGCGGTTCATAACAACGAAATCCTTCTCCCTTGTTTTAACTGTATTCAAATTAACGAACTTAATTAAACCATCATGACGCGCTTCCAAAGTGGAATGTTCGTCAAATTTTGCAGTTCCACCGATATGGAATGTTCTCATTGTCAACTGCGTACCCGGTTCACCAATGGATTGAGCTGCTACAATACCTACCGCTTCACCAATATTAACCAGATGGCCATGAGCCAGATCGCGGCCGTAGCACATGGCGCAAACGCCATGCTTAGCGCGGCAGGTTAAAACTGATCGAATATTCACTCTTTCGATGCCGGAACGATCAATCTTTTCCGCCAGCGCTTCATCAATAGCTTCATTGGCTTTAACGATAATTTCACCGGTAAAAGGATCTTTTATTTCCTGCAGGGCGACTCTACCCAACACCCGCTCTCCGGCGGTTTCTATCATTTCTCCACCTTCCATCAGCGCGGAAACATAAATACCGTCGACTGTTTCGCAATCCTGTTCGGTAATGATACAGTCCTGAGCTACATCCACGAGTCTTCGAGTAAGATAACCGGAATTTGCTGTTTTCAGTGCCGTATCAGCTAAGCCCTTGCGAGCTCCGTGGGTGGAAATAAAGTACTGCAGTACGGTCAGACCTTCACGGAAATTGGCTGTAATAGGCGTTTCAATAATTTCTCCCGACGGCTTGGCCATCAATCCGCGCATACCGGCCAATTGCCGCAACTGCACTGCGGAACCTCTGGCACCGGAATCGGCCATCATATAAATTGGGTTGAAACTTTCGATACTGCGCTTTTTACCCTCAGCACCGGCAACCTCTTCCGTACTTATACCACTCAACATTTCGGTAGCAATTTTCTCAGTGGCTTGCGCCCAGATATCAATAACCTTGTTATAGCGTTCACCATCGGTAATCAAACCATCCATATACTGTTTTTGAATCTTGAGCACGTCTTTGTCGGCTTGCAAAACGATATTCTTTTTATGCTCCGGAATAATCATATTGCCAACGGCAAAAGAAAGTCCGGAAATGGTGGCATACTTGAAACCTAAATCCTTAAGCCTGTCCGCTAACAATACAGTTGTCTTATCGCCGCATAAACGGTAACAATGGTCAATAAGGTTCGCCAGTTCCTTCTTGTTCATTAATTTATTTACCGCGTCAAAAGAAATTTCTTCAGGAATTATTTCCGCAAGAATAATTCTTCCTACTGTCGTATCTTTTAATTCCGAGTTAATACGAACCTTGATGCGCGCATGCAACTCTACAACTCCAGCATCGATAGCCGAACGTACTTCTTCCGGCCCGGCGAAAACCATGCCTTCACCTTTGACTCCGTTTTTGGCGCGTGTGAGATAATAAATCCCCAAAACAATATCCTGGCTGGGAATAATAATCGGCTTTCCATTAGCCGGCGAAAGAATATTATTGGTAGACATCATGAGGACGCGCGCTTCTGTTTGCGCCTCTATGGACAATGGAACATGCACAGCCATCTGGTCACCGTCAAAGTCCGCATTGAAAGCGGTGCAAACCAGCGGATGCAACCGGATTGCCTTACCTTCAATTAACACCGGCTCAAATGCCTGCATACCCAAGCGATGCAAAGTTGGCGCACGGTTGAGAATAACCGGGTACTCACGCACAACTTCATCAAGCGCATCCCATACTTCGGCCGTTTCTCTTTCGACCATTTTCTTGGCGCTTTTTACAGTAGTAACATATCCCTTATCCAACAGACGATTATAAATAAACGGCTTAAAAAGCTCGAGGGCCATCTTTTTGGGTAACCCGCATTGATGCAACCTCAAATCAGGACCAACTGTAATAACCGAACGGCCTGAATAATCGACTCTTTTACCTAGTAAATTCTGGCGGAAACGTCCCTGTTTACCCTTCAACATATC
>PLNU01000016.1:0-8636 GCA_003142835.1 Syntrophaceae bacterium | reverse complement strand
TATAAATCGTTAAGATCAGATGTGGCAAAGCGACCGCCGTCCAGCGGAACTAAAGGCCGTAAATCAGGCGGAATAACGGGTAATACAGTTAAAATCATCCACTCAGGTTTATTACCGGACTTACGCAGGGCTTCTACTACCTTTAATCTTTTGACCAGTTTCTTTTTCTTTGTATCGGAAATAGATGTAACAACTTCCGCGCGCAACTCTTCGTAGAGTTTTTCCAAATCGATTTCTTCCAGTAGTTTCCTGACCGCCTCGGCGCCGATTCCGGCGACAAAACCATTCTCGCCGAACTGGTCTCTGGCTTCACTGTATTCTTCATCCGTGAGCAATTCCTGTTTCTTTAAGGAAGTGTCTTTGGGATCGAGAACTATCCATGATTCAAAGTAGAGAACCTTCTCCAGTTCTTTCAATGTTAAATCCATAAGGTTCCCGATACGGCTGGGAAGACTTTTTAGAAACCAAATATGGGCTACAGGAGTTGCCAGAGTAATATGCCCCATTCTTTCCCGGCGGACTTTCGATTGAATAACTTCTACTCCGCACTTTTCGCAAACCACTCCACGGTGCTTCATCCGTTTATAACGCCCGCAAAGGCATTCATAGTCCTTAACCGGTCCAAAAATCTTTGCACAGAAAAGTCCATCTCTTTCCGGTTTAAATGTCCGGTAGTTGATGGTTTCCGGTTTCTTTACTTCGCCATGAGACCAAGAAAGAATCTTGTCCGGCGAAGCGATGGAAATCTTCATTGCATTGAATCTGATCGGATTTTTTGGTTTTTCAAAATAACTGAAAACGTCTTCCACAGATTTTCTCCTGTACNNACGTGTGCGAAGCTTCTCCCTGCCGCCTCTGTATCCTTAATGGTGAGTACAACCAGGAATTACTCTTCCTCAACTAATTCCACGTCTAATCCGAGACTTTGGAGTTCTTTAACCAAAACGTTAAAGGATTCCGGCAATCCCGGCTCAAATGTATGTTCACCCTTGACAATTGATTCGTAAATTCTCGTTCGGCCTGCTACATCATCGGACTTAACCGTGAGAAATTCTTGTAGAGCATAAGAAGCGCCGTAAGCTTCCATTGCCCAAACTTCCATTTCTCCCAATCTTTGTCCGCCGAACTGGGCTTTACCGCCCAATGGTTGCTGGGTCACCAGTGAATATGGACCAATTGAACGTGCATGAATTTTATTGTCAACCAAATGGTGCAGTTTCAGCATATAAATTATACCTACTGTAACTTCCTGATCAAAAGGCTCACCGGTTCTGCCATCAAAGAGAACCGCTTGTCCTGTTTCGGGCAAACCGGCCTTATTCAACAATTCCCTGATTTTATTTTCAGGACAACCGTCAAAAACAGGACTTGCTACGAGCATGCCTTTTTTCAAACGGCCCACAAAGCGTTTGATATCTTCGGTAGAAGCTTCATCAATGAACTTATCGAAATCAGGTGATGAATATGTTTTTTTCAATTCATTTTTAGTTTCGTTTAAGTTTGATTTCCGTTCCAGAAGTTCGTTTAAACCTTCACCTATTGATTTCGCTGCCCAGCCTAAATGAGTTTCCAGGATTTGACCGACATTCATTCGTGAAGGAACGCCCAGAGGATTCAGAACAATATCAACGGTGGAGCCATCAGCGAAATAAGGCATGTCTTCTTCCGGTAATATTCGCGATAGCACACCTTTATTGCCATGCCTTCCGGCCATTTTATCACCTACGGAAAGCTTTCTCTTAATGGCAATATAAACCTTAACCATTTTAATTACGCCGGGTGGAAGCTCATCGCTTGCCTTAACTTTCTCCAGCCTTTCCTCGAAATGAGCCCGGACAAAATCAATTTTTCTTTCATAGGAAGAGATCATATTAATCAGTTTTTCTTCCGAACCGTCAGTTTCGGCAATAGTTATATCTTTCCAATAGCTTGACGGGATATCAGCCCAGATATCTTTAGTGATCTTATCACCCTTCTTCAAAAGAGTTTTCTTTTTGGCGTCAACTACTTTGGTTGCCGCAGTTTTTCCGACAATTAGTTTAGTAATATCTTTCTTTATCGTTTCGGTAAGGATACGAATTTCATCGTCCCTGTCTTTAGTTAACTGCTCAATGGCGTCACTTTCGATAGCTTGCGAACGTAAGTCCCTGTCCGCTCCCTTCCGTGTGAATATTTTTGCGTCAATAACCGTACCTTCAACTCCCGGAGGAACTCGCAAAGAAGTATCGCGCACATCGCTGGCCTTTTCTCCAAATATTGCCCGCAACAGTTTCTCCTCTGCAGACAACTGGGTTTCTCCTTTGGGAGTGATCTTGCCGACAAGAACATCTCCTGGTTTAACGGAAACACCAGTGCGAATTATACCGCTCTCATCTAAATTTCTTAGAGCTTCCTCGCCAACATTAGGAATATCTCTTGTAATTTCTTCCTTGCCCAGTTTTGTATCGCGGGCCATGGTTTCGAACTCTTCAATATGAATCGATGTATAAATATCTTCCTTGACTATTCTCTCGCTGACTAAAATAGAATCTTCGTAGTTGTAACCACCCCAAGACATGAAGGCAACCATTACATTTCTACCCAGAGCTAATTCGCCCGTATCCGTTGCCGGTCCATCGGCCAATATGTCTTTTTTATGGACCCGGTCACCGATATCAACTATTGGTTTTTGATTAAAGCAGGTATCCTGATTAGACCGTTGATATTTAGCTAAAGTATAAATGTCAACTCCGGTATCAATTCCATCTTCTTCGGGGCGGTCAGCACGGACAACTATATGGGAGGCATCGACACTCTCCACAACCCCTGCCCGCCTGGCAACTAATACGGCTCCTGAATCACGGGCAACAATTGCTTCCATTCCAGTACCCACAACAGGAACCTCGGGACACATAAGCGGTACAGCCTGTCTCTGCATGTTTGATCCCATTAGAGCGCGGTTCGCATCATCATGCTCTAAAAATGGAATCAACGCTGCTGCCACACTGACCAGCTGATTAGGAGAAACATCCATCATTTGAATTTTTTCCGGTACAACGGAAATAAAATCGCCGCCTCTTCTGACTGAAATTAATTCTTCGACAAACTTACCGCGCTTATCTAAAGGACGATCAGAAGGGGAAATAATTTGATTCTCTTCTTCGATTGCCGTCATGAATTTAATATCATCAAGAACTTGGCCATTTTCAACAAGCTTATAAGGAGTTTCAATAAAGCCAAATTCATTTACCCTGGCGTAGGTGCTCAAAGAAACAATCAAACCGATATTTGGTCCTTCCGGTGTCTCTACCGGACATATACGGCCATAATGAGTGGCATGAACATCGCGGACTTCAAAGCCCGCACGCTCGCGCGTTAAACCGCCTGGCCCCAACGCGGACAAACGTCTCTTATGAGTAATTTCAGACAGGGGATTGGTCTGGTCCATGAACTGAGAAAGCTGACTGGAACCGAAAAACTCATTAACAACCGCCGAAACGGGCTTAGCGTTAATCAGGTCATGCGGCATCATTGTTTCGATATCCTGCAAGCTCATTTTTTCTTTTATCGCTCGCTCCATGCGCACCAAACCAATTCGATACTGGTTCTCAATGAGTTCGCCGACAGACCTCACTCTGCGGTTTCCTAAATGGTCAATATCATCAACACTGCATTCGCCAATACCGTTCTTCAAATCAATCAAATACTTGACTGCGGCCAAAATATCTTCATTACGCAATACGGTGATATCGGTAGATACATTTAAATGCAGCTTATAATTCATTTTTGCTCGGCCAACATCGGACAAATTATAAGTCTCCGGCTCAAAGAAAAGGCTATTGAAAAATTTTGCCGCGGTTTCCGGCGTGGGAGGATTACTGGGACGCAAACGGCGATATATTTCCATTATTGCATCCTCAGTAGTATCAATTTTATCAATTAACAAGGTGTCTCGCATGGATGCATTATCCATATCTTCATCAATATGGATGAACTTTAACTCCTGCACTCCCTTTTCTTTGGCTACTTCCAGCCCATTTAACGGCAATTCTTCATTGCAGCGGAAAATAATTTCCCCTGTTTGCGGATCACGAACATCCGAAGAAATGATCTTTCCCGCAAGCTCTGCTTCTTTTATGACAATGCGCTTAATCCTCGCATCCATAACTCTTTTTAAGAGAGGCTTCGTAACCTTACGTCCCTTCTTAACAATCGTTTCATCGCTTTTTGGATCTTTAATGTCTTCCGGGGCCTTTTGGCCGACGAGAGAGTCGTCAACGGCAAAATAAAGCTTTTCACCTTCAATGGTGACTTTCTCGATATTGTAAAAATAATTTAAAATAAATTCAGTCGAATTACCCATAGCCTTCAACAGTATGGTGATTGGCATTTTCCGGCGGCGATCAATCCTGACATAGAGCAGATCTTTCGAATCAAATTCCAAATCCAGCCAGGAACCTCGAATAGGAATAACCCGTGCGGAATAAATCAGCTTACCGCTGGCAACAGTTTTACCTTTGTCATGGTCAAAAAAGATACCGGGGGAACGGTGGAGCTGGCTTACAATAACCCGCTCCGTTCCATTAACAATGAAGGTACCGTTTTCAGTCATCAGCGGAATCTCGCCGAAATAAATTTCCTGCTCCTTAATATCGCGGATTGGCTTCATCTCAGGCGCTTCCCGGTTGATTTTGCCGTCAGCAAGACGATCAGTATCGAATACAACCAGCCTCACCACAATCTTCAGAGGAGCGGCAAAGGTCATTCCCTTTTGGATACACTCCTTCTCATTATAACGGACATCGCCAATTTTGTAGCTGACAAACTCCAGAGAACACTTCCCGCTGAAATCCGAAATAGGAAACACACTCTTAAAAGCGCCTTGGAGCCCGATGTTACCTCTCTTTGCCAGCGCCAACTCCTGCTGGAGGAATTTTTCATAAGATCGTGTCTGGATTTCAATTAAATTGGGAATATCCAGGAATTTCTTTACCCTGCCAAAATTTTTTCTAAAATCGCCCATGGTTTCCTTAATAAAATGACTTATTAGAGATTACGTTATTTAATCTCGACGGTCCCACCAACCGCTTCAATCTTCTTCTTAATATCCGCAGCTTCATCTTTAGAAATGCTTTCTTTTATTGGTTGGGGCACACCTTCTACCAAATCTTTAGCTTCTTTAAGACCTAAAGCGGTAATGGCCCGAACAACTTTAATAACCTGAATCTTTTCCGCGCCAAAACCTGTAAGAACAGCATTAAATTCAGTTTGTTCTTCTGCCGCAGCNNACCAGAGCCGACAGCTCTAATACCGTCATTCCTTCAATAAATTTAACGACATCTTCTTTAGTAATTTGATTCGACATTTTTCTATCCCTCTCTGTATGTTTTATTAATTTAATGTTTTTTTCTTGTCACAATAGGCATTAAGCAATTGCACGAAGTTTCTCGGAACGCCACTTAAAACGGTAACGAACGCCGTCGGCACCGCTGCCATCACCGAAACTAACTTGCCCAAAAGAACCTCTCTGCTGGGTAATTCTGCCAAAGCACTAATATCACTCCTGGTTAAAAGCTTGCCATCCAACACGCCAACTTTTATCTCTAATTCCGGATTTTTTTTGGCGAAATCAATGAGAACCTTCGTTGGCCCCACTGGGTCTTTATGGCTCAAAACAATGGCAACAGGCCACTTGAAGTGATCTGCAAGAATGCTGAAATCGGTTTCTTTTGAAGCAATCCCCAAAAGAGTGTTTTTTACAACCTTTAATTCAGCATTGGATTTGCGCAGAGCATTTCTTAATGCTTCCATCTTTGCGACGTTCATCCCGCTAAAGCTGGTTAAAACACCTAGCTTGGCTTCTTTGAGTTTTTCCTGCAGTTCGGATACAATTTGTTCTTTCGTTCTACGATCCAATTTATCAGCCTCCTTTCAAAATTTTTTAATTTCTTGAGGCCGGAGAATATAGCCACATACAGAACGAAAAACGGTAACATTGCCTACCCCGAGTCCCGTTTTTCAAAAATTGTTACCCTTACAAAAAATAAAGTAACTTTTTTTATTCCACGAGTCTCGGCAGGCCGCCTTACGTTTAAACTTCCGTACCTGCTGTCTTCGACCTTCTATTACAAAACGCCTCTACCAACTCGCCTTCATTTTTATAATTCATAAATGCAAATTGGTATCAGTATCTCCATTTAAACATTCTTGATTTCGAGAGGATCAATCCTCACACCTGCACCCATTGTGCTGGAAAGAGCAATACTTTTAATATATATACCCTTGCTGGATGCTGGTTTCAATTTGATAATTGTTTCCAATAATGCGCTAACATTTCCACTTAATTTTTCGGCACCAAAGGAAACTTTCCCCACAGGAGAGTGAACTATTCCCGCTTTTTCCACGCGGAATTCAACTTTACCTGCTTTGAGCTCTTTGACTGCATTGGCTACTTCAAAAGTTACTGTTCCCACTTTTGGATTAGGCATCAGTCCACGTGGACCAAGAATCTTGGCAATTTTCCCCACAGAACCCATCATATCAGGTGTCGCAATGACCCGGTCAAATTCCAGCCAACCACCTTTAATCTTTTCAATAACCTCGTCGTTACCCACTAAATCTGCGCCAGCTTCAAGAGCTTCTTTTTCCTTATCACCTTTGGCAAATACTAAAACCCGCACTGTTTTCCCTAAACCATTGGGCAAAACCACGCTACCGCGGACCATTTGATCGGCATGAGCAGGGTTAACACCCAAACGGACAGCGGCATCCACTGTTTCATCAAACTTCACTCCGGCCATCGCGACAACCATTTCTGTCGCCTCTTTAAGCGTATAGCGCTTACCTAGCTCCACCTTCGCTTTTGCTGCTAATATGCGTTTACCTCGTCTTAACATGATAAAACCTCGTCTTTATTAACCTGCAATTTCAATTCCCATTGACCTTGCCGTACCGGCAATTATCTTTATTGCACCTTCAATATCTACCGCGTTCAAATCGTTAAATTTCAACTCGGCAATTTCCTTGACTTGCTTAGCTGTGACAGTTCCCACTTTTTCTCTTTTTGGGTCAGCGGCACCTTTGGCAACCTTGGCTGCCTGCTTNNGAAGGAGTTGCCTTACCCGCCTTAATCTGCAATTTAATGTTCGCAATAACCTTTTTTGCCATGATGATCACCCTGATCTAAAAATTTTTAAGGCTTTTCTTATTAAGCCTGGGAATATCTTAACCCTGCGTTACCTGAATGAAGTCTAATTCTACCGGTGTGGGCCGGCCAAAAATACTTACAATGACCCTCAACTTGCTTTTCTCCGGCTTTATCTCATCAATAACACCATCAAAGTTGGTAAAGGGTCCATCAATAATTTTTACATGATCGCCGACATCGAATTTAAATTTAGGCTTGGGCTTTAAAGTTCCTTCATCTATTCTCACCTTTAAATTCTCAACGTCGTTGTCAGGTATTGGTGAAGGCTTATCTTTACTGCCGATAAAACCCGTCACCTTGGGTGTATTCTTTACAATATGCCAAGTTTCATCGCTCATTTCCATGCGAACCAGAATATATCCAGGAAAAAATTTTCGTTTTGAAGTCTTCTTTTCCCCCGAAATCAGTTCGACAACATCTTCTTCAGGAATAAGAATGTCGGAAAATAACTCCTGAGCCCCTGCAAGCTCAATTCTTTCCTGCAGACTCATTTTTACCTTGTTCTCATATCCCGAGTAGGTATGAACAACGTACCATTTTAAAGCCATTTTATTTACCTAAAATAAATTTGACTAACTTAGCAAGAACATAATCAATTATACCTAAAAAAAAGGCGATAATAAAAACTATAACTATTACAACCATCGTGGAAGCCAATGTCTGCTTTGGGGTCGGCCAAGTAACTCTCTTCAGTTCCACCTTTGCTTCACTAAGAAATCGAATTGTTTTTTGCAATGTTAATTTGATCTTCCCCATACCTTCAACCCTTCTTGCGGAAAAAACTGGCAGGCCAGGAGGGACTTGAACCCCCAGCATCCGGATTTGGAGTCCGGCGCTCTATCCATTAGAGCTACTGGCCTAGACCAATCTTAGCTACTTGGTTTCTCTATGTAATTTATGACCACGGCAAAACTTACAGTACTTTTTCATTTCCAGACGGTTTTGCATGGTGCGTTTATTTTTTGTTGTTGTGTAATTCCTTTGCTTGCATTCCGTACAAGCCAAAATAATATTGTTCCGCATAACTCTCCCTTAACTGGAGCCCACGACCAGGATTGAACTGGTGACCTCATCCTTACCAAGGATGTGCTCTACCAACTGAGCTACGTGGGCACGATCTATGAGGTCCCTCGTCATCAACAATTAATGGCGTTGTAAAACCTACATTAATGTTGTGCTCTACAACGCATCAATACCGCATACATAAAAAATGTCTCAATTCGAATACTAAGCACTCCTCACATCTGTAATATTGTTACAATGCTTACAGTTCGTGCAAATGAGAACTTTTTTACAAATCCACCAACCAACCAAACACCTAAAAAACCTTGGAGCGGGAAACGGGATTCGAACCCGCGACCCTCAGCTTGGAAGGCTGACGCTCTAGCCACTGAGCTACTCCCGCTTGTTACTAATATCAAAAATCCTTGGTGGAGGGGGGAGGGTTCGA
>PLNU01000113.1 GCA_003142835.1 Syntrophaceae bacterium | reverse complement strand
AGACTTGATAATCATATAAAAGGCACCTCCAAAGTATAGCAGAAAAGGTGAAGATGTTCTGCTATACTTTGGTCAAGAAACCAATCTAAACCAAGGAGGTGCTTCATGAAATTGTACACTGCTTTTGATTTACATGCAAACAACAGTTACGCGGCTATTATCGACCAAGAGGGGCATAAAGTTGCCGGGAAGAAGTTAATCAACGATCCGCAAGTTGTTTTGGAGTTTCTGAAGCCACACCAAAAAGATATTATGGGTATAGTTGTGGAATCGACATTCAACTGGTATTGGCTGGTAGATAACCTGATGGATTGCGGCTATAAAGTTCATTTGGCCAATACGACGGCTATCCAGAAGTATAATGGCCTGAAACATTCAGGGGACAAGGAAGACGCTTTTTGGCTGGCGGAATTATTAAGGCTCAACATTCTGCCGGAAGGCCACATCTATCCGAAAGAAGAACGACCGATCCGGGATTTGCTGCGCAAACGTTCGCACCTGGTAAGATTGAGAACATCTTTGATCTTGAGTTTGCAGAACATCGTCGACAGAAACTGCGGTAAGCGGATCAAGGTTAAGGACATTAAGAAACGCAAAGAAGATTTGGTGGCTCCTTTTTTCGAAGGCAACGATGACTTATCTTTAACGGGGAAAATCAGCAAAGAAGCCATCGACTTTTTTACAGCGAAGATTTTAACTGTAGAGAATTTCGTTGAAGATAAGCTGGAGTTGAAGAAGCCTTATCAATATTTATTATCCATCCCCGGTATCGGGAAGATACCGGGTTTAACCATCATGCTGGAAACCGGGCCGGTGGAGCGATTTGAGAAAGTGGGCAATTACGTTTCTTATTGTCGCAAAGTATCAACACGATGGACGAGTAATGACAAAACCAAGGGTAAGGGTAACAAAAAGAACGGCAATAAATATTTAGCCTGGGCATTTTCCGAAGCGGCAGAATTTTCCAGACGATATGATGAAAAAGCAAAAGCTTTCTACAACCGGAAAATGCAGAAGACCAACTTCATGGTTGCACACAATGCCTTAGCTCACAAACTGGCCCGGGCGGCTTATCATATTATGAAAGATCAGGTGCCATTTATGCCGGATAAATTATTTAGTTCATAAAATGGTCGGGACGCTGAACCAGTATAGGGGTTGGTAAAACCATGAGACTTGATTGGATGCGCGTCCCGCCCTTTATAACGTTATCGGCATCTTTACTGACCAGGTCGTGAGCCATCGATGGGGTGGTTAACAACCATTAGACTTGTGAAACAACTATTGGACACGGTATGGAACCGAAGATTTTCTGGTACCGCGAAAGCGGAAGGGGTCATGCAAGGGATGGAAGCCTGAATTTAAATCAGGCAAATATTGGGATGTGAGTTATGAAGTTGTCCACAGCAAAAGGAGCCACTGCCCGCCGCGAGACAATTTAAATCTAGCGGCATGCAGCGTCTCTTTACTATGGACAACTTGTTTGGAACATCTGCGATCATCCGGCATGATCTTGATCCTGATGGGTGACTGGTGCAGTGAAGACTGACACCAAAACTTAAAGAAACTGCGGCATGTGTAGGGATCGTCGGCAACGGCATTAGGGCAATGAAGTGGAATCGCGCGAAAAAATAAATTCATTGCAGCGGGATATTTTTTTCTCTTGACACGGGCCTTTTAATGGGTAACCCCCTAGCCTGCCTTAAAACAAATAGCAAGAAAATTAACTCAGAAAGGTTGATTAATGATTTGTAGATAATTGGCACGGTAATAGGGATTACTCTACATCAACATACTCCGTGAGAATCCTCAACTAGAAGGTGGGATTTAGGTTTGTGTATCGCCGACGCCTTTGGCGATGTCCTTTTCTGGTTTCTGTTCAGCTATTTCTGATTCTTTGTTCGGAATGTTTGCCATATCAGTCTTCTGCTTCTTGGCCGCCAGGCGCTTTTGCGTCTTTTCTATCTGTTTTAGCTGTCTTGCTTTTTCTTTCGCGTTTTTTCCAAAGTTGTACATGGGTTTTCCCATTTCTAATTCCTGTTTTGCCTTTCTTTCAGGTGTTACTGAATAGGTTGAAAATAGAAAGGCACTCCAGGAAACTGAGTTGATGGAGTGCCTACTCTGTTAACAAGATTTGATTACATTAGTTTCACGTTGACTGCCGATGGGCCTTTGGGACCCTGCTCGATATCGAAACTGACGCTCGCGCCTTCCTGCAATGTCTTGAAGCCGCTGGCCTGAATCGCGCTGAAGTGAACAAATACGTCCCCGCCATCAGACTTCTCGATGAACCCGAAACCTTTGCCTTCGTTGAACCATTTTACTTTACCTTCTGCCATAATTATATCCTCCTTTCTAAAATTTACCTAAAGTTGAGTTACAAATATGACAGAACTAAAAAGGCCACCAAGACTCTAAAGAGCAGGGTGGCCAACCTTTGCACTTCAAATTGTCAAAACCCAACTTTCATGTACCCTGCCGACTAAAATCGGCATCATGTACGATGAAGCATTTATAAACTACTTGATTATTTACGTAAAGTCAAAGGCTATTTCATTTTAATTTCATTAAGTATTCAACCATTTTAAGACATACGCTTGTTTATTCTTGACACAATGATTTTTATTTCCGATACTCCCTTAAATTTGATGTTTGAGAAAGGAGGAATAGTGAAGATGGTGGACATGGCACTTTGTAAGAGCTTGGCGGAAGCGGTGGGAGCAGGGACATCTCCTCTGGTACCAAAGATTTTTGAGGCGCTTGTCAATGAGGATGAGGCAAAGATATTGCTTTTGGCCGCGCCACCCGTAACCGCGGAAGAACTGGCCCAGAAATCAGGCCTGTCTTTAGAGGCAATTGAAACTATGATGGATTCTCTGTTCCAACGGGGACTCATATTCAAGGCCACAAGGGGCGGGGAAAAGAAATACTACCGGGTGAAAAGTATCCCGCAGATGCATGATTCAACCTCCCTGACTCCTGGTGTATCGAGGGCTGTTCTGGACCTCTGGAAAGAATATATGCAGAAGGAGTGGCCCGATTATGGTCAGATGGTCATGGACATGATGCCCGGTTCGATCATGCGGGTAGTTCCCGTCAATGAGAGTATCGAGCCGGAATCTCAGATTCTTGCCTATGAAGATGTGGTGAAAATTGTTGAGAATGCCAAGACCCTTTCCGTTACCAAGTGTTCCTGTCGTGTCATTGATGGCGCCTGCGGCAAGCCTCTGGAAGTCTGCATGCAGGTGGATCGTGCCGCCGAGTACAATATCGAGCGCGGTACGGGCAGGGCGCTTTCAAAGAGCGAAGCAATAGAGATACTGAAGCTGTGCCGGGAGGAAGGACTTGTGCATGTTGTTGACAATCGTCAGGTTGTAGGCCATGTCATTTGTAATTGTTGTAAAGACTGCTGCCTGAACTGGGCAGTTATGAAGGGGCCGAAAAAGTGGGTATCTCCCAGCCGCTTCGAGGCTGACGTTGACAGCGATCTTTGTACCGGCTGTGAAGCCTGTGTGGGTAGATGTTTTTTCGATGCCCTGTCTGTGAATGAGGATATGGCCGCCGTTGATCCCGAAAAGTGCTTAGGATGCGGTGTTTGTACTGTTGTCTGTCCCACGGAGGCTCTTAAACTCAAAGAGGTGCGATCAGCTGATTTTGTGCCAGTCTGAGAGAATGGCGAGGCGCAATGGCATCGCCTTGTTTCTGTATAAATAAAGGGGGTAGGTTCAAACTGTCCCAATATTATAATGATTTATTTATAATATTTTTAGTTTAATGTGCGATAATTAAGGCTGTTTTCGTAATTAATTGCATTTTGTCCCTTGAGCTATTAGAAGTTGCCTTAATCCCCTTCATCATTACTGTCTTTTGCCGAAGATCGCGCGCCCTACGCGGATGATGGTCGCGCCTTCTTCAATGGCAACTTCAAAATCGTCGGTCATTCCCATGGAAAGTTCTTCCATGCTGATGCCGGTAATGCTTGCGCGATCAATATCGTCGCGCAGATCGCGCAAGGCTTTAAAATATGGCCGTGAGTTTTCGGGGTTGTCGGAATAGGGCGCCATGGTCATTAATCCGCGTAAAGTAAGGTTGGGGAGATGTGCAACTTGTCGAACCAGTTCCAATGCCTGTGTTTTCTCAATGCCGCTTTTTGATTCCTCTCCACTATTGACTTCAATCAAAACATTTAACTTGCGGTTGATTTGTCCCGCTCTTTTATCGAGCTCTTGCGCCAGTTCCAGGCGGTCAACGGAATGAACGTAATCAAATAATTTGACGGCATACTTGGCCTTGTTGGTTTGCAGATGGCCGATCATGTGCCACTGAGCACGATCACCGATGATTGTGATTTTGTCTTTGGCCTCCTGAACATAATTTTCACCCAGCATCGTCAGGCCTGCTTCGATTGCCGTGCCGATACGCTCCGGCTCGACGGTTTTGGTCACTGCCATAAGCTTAATCGAAAGAGGATCACGGCCCGCGCGTTGTGCGGCTGCGGCTATCTTCTGTTTGATGGCATTGATGTTGGAGCTGATCTGGGTTTCCATACAATTACCTGAAAGTTAATGCTTTTAGTTTTTTGAGTTCTTCCAGAACTTCACAAAGCGGCAGGCCGATAACATTCGTATAAGAACCGCGGATTGATTTAATGAAATAAGCGCCTTTTCCTTGTACGGCGTAACCTCCCGCTTTGTCGTATGGTTCATCGCAGTTTATATACCATTCCATCTCTTCAGGAGATATCTTTTTAAACAGCACCGCCGATTGAATTACTTTGGTTTTATAAACTTTAGTGGTGCCTTGCGCAAGTGTGAATCCGGTGAAAACATTATGCTGCCTATCGCTTAGTCTCGTAAGCATTTCGCTTGCCTGCTTCTTGTTTTTGGGCTTGCCTAAAATCAAACCGTCAATGACCACAATCGTATCTGCGCCCAATACCCAGGCATCAGGATTCTTTTGGGCGATCGCCATTGCCTTATTGTGCGATAGCCGCCGGACATGCTCACGCGGGCTTTCGCCATCCAGATATTCTTCATTGACATGAGCGGGGATTATTTTGAACTTCAACCCCACAGAGCGCAACAGTTCCTCCCGCCGCGGCGAGAGGGAAGCTAAAATAAAGGATTCAGATAAACAAATAGCCATTGGTTTCAGTTTCTTTTAGTAAATGCATTACTGCTTTTATTCCAGATTAAATTTCACCTGTCAATTATAAATTGTAATTGCATATTAGTAGGTCTTGGAGTTATCATATAATACCATTTTGAATCAAGGCGCTAACTTTGTTGGCTTCGTCGTCGGCTTCCTCAACGTATGTAAAATACGTTTCGTCGCCTAGCCGCCTCGATATCATCTTTGATTGAGAAATGGTATAATAAAGAGGTGAATGATGAAAAAAACATTATCAATATTTTTAGCTGTCATTTTCTTAGTTTCTTTTTCGGGGCTGACTTCAGCCGCAGAAAGAATTGTCCAATTAACCATACCCGGCTGTTCCTCCTGAAACGCCAACTCCAGGATAGGTTCTATCCTGAAAAAAATTAACGGCGTGAAGAAACATGAGAATAAAGAACATGATCTGTTGATTATTACTTTTGATGACGAAAAGACTACCCTCAACATTATTATTGATGAACTAAGAAAAGGGAAGTTTAGTTTAACGGGCGATCCGGTGTATATAAAGTAATACCAATCCTAAATCAAAGCGCTATCTTTGTTAGCAGCGTCGTCGGCTTCCTCAACGTATGTAAAATACGCCTCGTCGCCTCCTCCTTGCCGCCTCGATATCATCTTTGATTTAGAAATGGTATAAGCCTAAAGGTATTTCTTCTTTTTTGCCGCTTCCAGGGTATCGACCACTTTCTTTACATCCTGTGAACGGCCTTTTTTGCAAATCAGTAAGGCGTCTTTGGTCTCGACTATTATTAAATCCTTTACTCCGATAAGAGCGACAAGCTTTTTAGGGCTGTAAACAAGAGCGCCTTCAGTATCTGTAAAAATTGCGCTGCCGCCGCCGGTCAGGGCATTGCCTTGATTGTCTCTTGCCGATATTTCCCAAAGGGCGTCCCAGCTGCCCACATCGCTCCAGCCGAAATCTCCGGGCATCATGAAAGCATTATCCGCCTTTTCCATGACGCCGTAATCAATGGAAATCGAGGCCAGTCCTTTGTAAACTCTGGGTACAATTGTCGCTTCTTTGGACGTTCCCAAAACTTCTTTGATTTTCATCAGTCCCGTGTATAAATCGGGCAGACAGCGCTCAATTTCTTTCAAGATGATTGATGCCTTCCAGATAAACATGCCGCTGTTCCAATAAAACTTTCCGCTCTGCACAAATTTCCGGGCTTTGAGTAAATCCGGCTTTTCACGGATAGATTTCACTCGAAAGACTTCTTTACCGCTTACGTTTCGTAATGACTGGCCTTGTTCAATGTAGCCGAAACCTGTTTGAGGGCTCGATGGTTTAATGCCGATTGTTACCAGGCCTCCTTCTTGATCGGCAACTTTTGCGGCAGCGCTGATAACCTCCAGATATTTACGGCAATCGCCGATGGCGTGATCGGAAGGCAGGACAATCATAACATCATCGGGAACTATTTTTTGGATATGCAAAGCAGCCAGTCCGATACAGGCAGCCGTATTTTTCCCCACAGGCTCAATAATAATGTTTTGGGCTGGAATTTCCGGCAGTTGCTTGATTAACTCCCGGGCGTGTTTTTTTCCTGTCACGATTAAGATATTCTCCGGCGGAATCAGTGATTTGATGCGGTCAACGGTTTCCTGAATGATCGTCCGTTTGCTGACTATATCCAGTAAATGTTTGGGCTTCTTTTCTCTGCTGCGGGGCCAGAATCTTGTGCCTCTTCCACCAGCCATGATGACTGCATACATTTGTTGGCGCTCCTCTCGTTTGCTATAGCTTAATACTGATATTGAATACTATAATACAAAGTGCCTGGCAAATTCAAGCAAGATCGTAATACCAATTCTAAATCAAAGCGCTATCTTTGTTGGCAGCGCAGCCCGGCAGGGAACCACGGCGAATGAGGCTGTGTGTCAATGTCTTTGCGAGTGAATGTAATGAGCGAAGCAATCCTATAAGTCTTTGATAATATAAAGATTGCCACACGCACTGTCGTGCGTTCGCAATGACAAACGAGGATTACGACACAGTCTCACTTCCAGGGCTTGCAAATTCAAGCCGGAAACGATATAAAAATTTTATGTCAACACCAGCTTATCCGGAAATCACATTGAAAAGAGGGCGGGAAGCGGCGCTGCTGCGCGGCCATCCTTGGGTATTCTCCGGCGCTCTCGGCGCAATTAAAGGAAAGCCAACTGAAGGTGATATTGTTTTAGCCAAAGACTCGGCAGGAAAACCACTGGCCTTGGGTTTTTTCAATCCCCGCACAGATATAGCTTTTCGTGTTTTAACTCAAAATTGTGATCTGGCCATTTCTTCCGATTTCTGGCAAGACCGTCTCCGGTCAGCCTGCAAATTACGGCAAAGGATTATCAATGAGCAGACTGACGCTTATCGCCTCGTCAATGCCGAGGGCGATGGATTTCCGGGGTTGATTGCCGATGTTTATGGATCAACTATGGTAGTATCCATTACTACCGCTGGAATGGAAAAACAAAAAGGTCACATTTTAAATGCCCTTATTTCTCAGTTAAAACCAGCGCGAATTTATGAACAGAGTCGGGGGCGTTCCCGAACGTTCGAAGGTCTGGAAGAAAGCAAAGGTTTTGTCTATGGCGATAATCAATCGGCAGCAGTGCAAATAAGGGAAAATGGTTTTACCTTTGAAGTTGATTTTATCGGCGGCCAGAAAACAGGTTTTTTTCTTGACCAGCGTATTAATCGGGAAAAGTTAGGCGCGCTCAGCCGCAATGCCGACGTTTTAAACTGCTTTTCCTATACCGGAGCTTTTTCTGTCTACTGTGCCGCAGGTGGCGCTAAACGGGTTGTCTCTCTGGATACATCCAATGCGGCTTGCATTGCTGCCGCCCAAAATTTACAGCTCAATGGTTTTTCCCCTGATACTCATCCGGTAATTGATGCTGATGTCTTTAGTTATTTACGCAACATGCAGGAAAACTTTGATCTGATTATTTTAGACCCTCCGGCCTTTGCCAAGACCAGGCGGGATGTGGCTAAAGCCTCGCGGGGGTATAAGGAGATTAATTTGCAGGCAATCAGGCATCTTGCCCCCGGTGGAATACTGGCGACATTTTCCTGTTCCAATTTTATGGAAGAAGATTTGTTTTACAAGATTGTGCAAGGCGCGGCGCGCGATGCCGGCGCGGACTTGCAGCTTTTGTCCAGACTGGAGGCAGGGCCGGATCATCCACTTGGGCTTGGTCATCCGGAAGGACGCTATCTCAAAGGATTGCTCATCAGAAGGAATACCTGAAGATTGATTGGGTTGAAGATTCAGCAGTACATTTTGCTTCCTAATTCCACTTCTAAATCAAAGATGATATTGAGGCGGCAAGGAGGAGGCGACNNCGCTTTGATTTAAAATTGGAATAAGTGATTCAGGGCTTCACGATATTACTGGCGATTTTATCTTGAATCATCCGGGAAGCCATATTATTTCCGGCAATTCCGACAATCACGGAAACGGTAGTTAGATCAATGGCCACATATTCTACAAGGATCGTCACTTTTTCATCCTGGATGGTTGCTTTGATCGAGCCTACGGCAATTTTACGGTCTTTTTGAACATCCACCGCCTTCAGATCTTTTACCGCTTTTTCGCAGGCAGTCCAGACTGAATTAATTTCCGCTTTATAATTCGCTACCAGGTAGCCATCCTGATAAATGAACTGTCCGGAGCTGACCCCCATGGTTGTGCCGTTCATAACCAGCGCGGCATCACAGCCGCACAAAATGAATACGGTAAAGAGCAATATAGATATTGATTTTTTTATCATAGACTCACCTCATACAAAAATATTAAATCAAGACAGAAGAATGTTTGTCCAATCTTATATAAAATAAGGCAGATGATCTGTCAATCTGATTTATACCAATTCGCTTTCTTNNTTGAAAGCGAAATGGTATTACTAAAGCGTCGCCGGAGAGATAACCGCAATTAGCGAATAGGCGAGCGACCAGATTAAAATTATTACCGTAATTAGAATGCAGACATAAGCCAAAAGCTTGATCCAGGCTGTTTCCGGCTTGGTTTCATTGTAACCCATCAGAAAGCCCAAGAGTATTCCCGATAATATCCCGCCGCCGTG
>PLNU01000069.1 GCA_003142835.1 Syntrophaceae bacterium | reverse complement strand
CATCCACTGTTTGATGCGGTTGGCATCACCATAACGGGTCAATTTGCCTTGGGCATCGAGAAGAACGATCAGCACAGGGCGTTTGGCCACCTGTAACTGCATCACAAGGCACCGGCCTGCCTCATCGATGAAGCCAGTCTTAGAGAGTCCAATCTGCCATCGAGGATTCCGGATCAAGCTATTGGTGTTATGGAATTGTAGTGTGCGATGGCCTGAACGGATCGTGGTTTCTTTGCAAGTGGTAGATTCCCGGATAAGACGATAGTGATAGGCTGCGTCTACCATCCGCGCCAAGTCCCGAGCGGTAGAGGTGTTACCGATGGAAATCCCAGCGGGATCTTCGAAGCGCGTCTCGACGAGTCCCAGAGACCTAGCCTTGGCATTCATGGCAGCAACAAAAGTGGCTAAACCGCCAGGATACGTTCGCCCCAAAGCATGAGCGGCGCGGTTCTCGGAAGCCATTAAAGCCAGCAGCAGGGCATCTCCGCGTGTGAGGCGGGTGTTAACAGGCAGGCGAGAGCGGCTGTGGCGAAGAGTATCCACGTCTTCAGAGACGATGATGATCGATTCCTGGAGGTTCATTTTGGCATCCAGTACTACCATGGCGGTCATGAGTTTGGTGATGGAGGCAATGGGTAGTATTGCATCAGCCTGCTTCTGAACCAAACATTCCCCTGTTCTCTGGTCCTTCACCAATGCAGAGGCGGAGCGCAAAACGAGATTCTGGGGAGGCCGGACGACCTTAATTTGCGAATAGCTCCCATGGGTAGCCGGGGTTTCCGACGCATCTGAAAATCCTACAACCCCCTGGACCGCCAGTATCACCCCGCTCAGAAGGATTACCAGTACCAAGATATATCGAGGTGCCATGCTCTCTCTGTAACTATTTAAGATACCGATTTACGATTACCTTTCGTCAGGCCTTATGAAGTCAAAATCTTCCTCATCATAATACCCGATCGTTTATTTTCTAGGTAAACCTTCTATGATTCTTGTACCACAAGTTTAATCATAGTTCAGCTATTTTTTATTTCTCAATTCAGATACGACTCTAGTGCTGGAGGATGGTAATTCGAAGAGTTGTGTGGCCTGAACATGTTGTATTACAGGCACCATTTTAAGCTAAATGTTTTCACTTCTTTCAAAATATAGAACTGATTTCAACTTGATAATATTGACATGATGACCGTCTCAGTTTTTATTTAGTTGGAGGTGTTATACGTAACAAACATCATTAACCATAATTAGTTACCTGGCCTACTCATTGCGATCCAATGATTATCCTTGTACTGATGGAAAGTTCATAGACCAATTACATGGAATGTTCCACGAACATCTAAACCGCCCTACTCGAACAGTGCTCCCAACGGCAACAGCATCAGAAAGTAGTTTAGTATTGATAATGGCGCAATATGCTCAACTCTCAATTCATCTATTGCTGATGGGGTGGAAGAGAACGGTCGTTTGTCGGTGGCGGCATGTGCAACAGATGACGCATATTCTATTTCCACCCAGACTTCAGTAATGCCAGCCGCAGGTGTATGGGTACCGCTAATGGTCGCATCAAAAGTATAACCATTGAAATCTGCCCATGATGCGGAAGTACCTATCCAACCACTTTTCACCGTTGCATAATCTGTAGCCGTTGCAGCATCGGCAGAATGCCCCGCAAAATGTGCCGTTAATCCATATAGATTATAAACATTCATACAACAGCGAAAGCGGATGGGCGCGCCCGGGAATGCTTCATAGTTTGCTTTGGAAACCCTTATATATGAAGAACTCCCGGATATTCTCGCAACATCTATGAATGTATTATTACAGATCAGATAAGGATTGGTTGTTGTCCCAGAACCTACAGCCACATCAAATTTCCAGATGGCAATCGGATTTTCAGCGGCCGGATGGCTATGGCTGCCCGCATCCACGCCGATCGTGTCGGATACGCCGATCGTATCCACCACTGCAATGGCATCATCAATAGATATGCCATCATTAACCAGCAAATCAATAGCCTGCTGACGGGTCAGACGGGCGGGCACGGTAAATACAGCCTGCCCTTCAAACCCGGCTAATTCATGGTCGCTCTGTCCCGTATATTTAGTGCATAGGGCTGTCACGCGGACGGTATCCACAAAAATGTCGCCAATTGCTTTAACCGGGTGCCCGGCGACCTGATAAACAAAGGCCGATAATTCTTCCCAAACCGGCGCGCCGGCGTCGTGCGTGGTTGCCGTAGTGCTGTCGTAGCCGCGGGTACAGCCGGTAAGCATTGTGCCGGTATTACCGGTATAATGGATCTGTTCAGCGTCGCATCCATCACCCCGTTTGCCGGAAAATAAGACGCATCGGACAGTTCAATGCTGGTTTGTATGGCGGTAATGGCGGAGACCAGGCTGTTGACATCGCCGGAAACTATGGCGCGGCAGGGGACATCCTCAATATCGCCATATATAATATTAGACATTTTGCCGTATTCGTCCGGATCGGCATCGGGCGTGATGATCATATCCGCGCCGATTTGCTTGTTGTATTTTTCGAAGATGCCGCGCACAGTCATTGTGCAGGTATATTCATCGTATTTAATCGATCCTGTGATTACGCCCCTGAATAATATCTCTTTCTCGGAATATTGCAGGCCGCCAAACCATTGATAAATTGTAACCACCACGTTTTCCGGCGGATCGGCGGCGGTAAAATTATCGGAAAAACGGGGCGATGCCGTGTTGATAACCGTTATTTCCACGTCCGCTATTTCGATTGTGCCCAAAATGCCGCTGCCGGGAGTCTGAGCGATGCCGATATGTAATACATAACTTTGCATCCGTAGGAGGGGTGTCATGGCCGTATCATCAAATATCATTATGTCGGGGTTGTAGGCCTTCCAATATCAGTTGGATGTAACAGCCAACTGATGCGGGCCGGGGAAGAGGGGCGTAAAGTTGTCTTCCAAACTGTGTCCATCAAGACTGCCGCTTGTTCGGAGTGAGGCCGGATCCATGTTTCTGGCGGAAACACAACAGCTGTAACAAAGGGAAAGTAAGACAACACGGACGCCCTCTTGAAGGAACCGCAGCAGGGGAAAATTATAGACACGAAAGTATAAAAAAAGAAGGCAGGAGGCACAAGATTGGTGATGCCCTCACTTTATTGCCTTCTGCCTCTTTTTTTTACTTCAGCATGATCAGATTGTCGAGACTTTTACTTTCAATAATCCTTTGCATCTTTTCCCTATGTTTCTTGAAGTCAAAATTCATTACTTCCTGTCTTACATCTTCATCCAAATGAGTAAACTCGATGGCAATGGAATAGTTATCGCTGTCTCCCGGTTCCAACCTGACAACTTTCCCGTAAAGGTATATGACCTGGTATGGGTACGGATAGAGTACCATCTGGATTTCAAGGAAATCACCGATCTTGTAAGTATTCTTGGAAGTGAAACGCATGCCGTTGCCGCTGATGTTCATGATCCTGAAGTTAATCGGCAGGAAGCCTTTGGTTTCAGGGGAGAGAAGATGGATGATGGTATCCAGTTTATTGTTTAATTTAAGTAGCCATTCAGCGAGAACAGGTTCATTTACCGACGGCGACATCGTAAAGTCCACAACCAGGGAGCTCTTGGCAATGCGCGATTTTACGAGTTTGCGTTCCTTGAGAGGGACAAGTCGCACGGCAAAGGGCAGGTAGGTGTTTACCCGTGAAAATCTTCTTTCATTTTTCTTTCCGAGGTTATTGCGCTGTTTCAAGTTTTCCTCCATTTCGTTTTGCTACTTATACTCGCTCTTTGTGATCAGTTCTTCGATGGATGTTTCCTCTTCAATCGTCAGGATGTGCTCAATACCGTTGATATCATGCTCGCCGCTTACTGTGGGCTGCATTCGGAGATCCGCTTTTGCCAGCATTTTTTTCGTTGTTACCGCGTCCGAGGGTTCATTACTGAGGGAAAAGATGGGGGAATGGTAGATGACCTCTCGGGATGCTTCGGCTGAAGGTCGGAAATTATCCGCGGGTGATATGAAAGATTTCTTTACGTTGAGGAATTCTTCGATATATCTGTCCATCGTGAACATGCCTGAAGATTTCCCCGCCTGGATGGTACCCTCCATCTGGTGAAGCTTGTTTTCACGGATCAGGTTCTTGATGGGCTGTGTACCCCGGACGATCGACAAAACAGGAACACGGAAATTGACCCGATTGAGAAAGTTCAATTGCTGAATGACCAACCATGTCAAAGTGGAGGCCAACTGGAAGCGGATTGCCTCCTGCGCCCCGGGTGGGAAAGAATTGCATAGACGGTAGATAGCCTCTTCCGGGTTGGTTGCATGAAGTGTGGCGATGACCAAATGACCTGCCTCGGCAGCATTAAGGGTCAATCGCATCGTCTCCGGCTCCCGGAGTTCGCCGACAACAATCACATCGGGGTCCTGCCTCAGGATATCGATGAGACCCTGTTCGAAGGTGGGCATGTTCATCCCGAGTTCCCGTTGCTGAACGACTGATTTTTTTGAAATAAAGCGGTATTCAATTGGGTTTTCCAAGGTGATGATGTGATCCGCCCTGGTCGCATTGATTTCGTCGATGATGGAGGCGATCGTCGCCGTCTTTCCCACACCGGTTGCACCGCAGATCAGGACGAGACCGGATTTAAGCTTCGCGATCTCGTGCAGACAGGGATGAATGTTCAGATTGTCGATGGTAGGGATATGACCAGGAAGAATCCGGATGGCCATACTCAGCCCGCGCATTGTATCGAAGACGTTGATGCGGAGTCTGGAGTCACAGATGCTCATGGCGAAATCGACGGAATGACGCTCCCGCAGGAGCTGGAGTTGGTGGTGGGTTAGGATCTTTTTGACGAAGGCGTCAATTTCCTTATGGGACCAGATAATATTATCGTTGCGGTGAATAACGCCATTTTTCCGCGTTGCTATTGGATGTCCGCCAACGATATGAAGATCGGACACCGTTTCTTTAATGGAGCTGTGAATAATCTGTTCAAAGCGATTCATAGAGACCTCTCATCATTATAGGTACTTGAATAAATGACGGCGCAAGCTGTCGATCTGATCTCGATGTTCGTTAAGACGGTAAATATTTACGGGGCACTTGTTCCCCTTTTCCATAATCTCCGTTACAGAGATGGCTTCCATTTCTTTGATAAGATATTGCTTGTTCATGGTTTCAACTATAAGAAACTCGGGCTTGTATGTCAAGGAAATCTTGGCCACAAAATGTGAGGTACGGTGTCGATGTTTGTCGTCGGACGTGAATTGTGTTTATTACGTATTGAAATCCTGCCTTTTCGTCGAGGTTGACATTTTACTGACTTCAAGAAGTTGTCAGTACTGGCTATTCTTCTACCATAAGCAACTTCCAACATGGAAGGGAACTTTTTTATTTTTTTTAAAATTTTTCAGTGGTTGATTTTGATATGGCGATGTTACGTTTAAACGACTAGGGAGAGCTGGGGGGAATTTTCCTGAGCGTGTAATGCGGGAGCGGTTGGGATGTGTAGTACCTTTGTCCCCTGTTAAAAGCAAAAAGAGGGGTCACCGGGGGTCGACTGGAAAGCATTCTTTTTGGGTCTACGATCCGTTGCGGAAAGTGTAACTAAATTGTAACCGTCATAACCGAAAATAAACAAACAAAAACAAACTTAACCCAACTTGCTCTTTGTAACCTGTTGATATGTAAACACTTAAAAATGATGGGAAATCTCCTGTTTGTTAATTACGACTCAAAATCTCCCGCTCGCAAGGGCATCTCGGTTCGATTCCGAGCTCCGGCACCAGAATACTTTCAGCTAGTCTTTAATACCATTTCTAAATCAAAGATGATATCGAGGCGGCAAGGAGGTGGCTTGGGCAGGTCCGCCGCGGCGGATTGAGGAAGCCGACGACGCTGCCAACAAAGATAGCGCTTTGATTTAGAATTAGAATGACACCATGCCCGCAAATAACCATGATGAAAAGATCACCCGACAAATTGGAGAAAAACTGTGAACAATGCCCTCCCCTGTTTTTAAAAGCAGTTACTATTTTACGATCAGCCCTTTTAATCTATAGTTAAAT
>PLNU01000182.1 GCA_003142835.1 Syntrophaceae bacterium | reverse complement strand
TATGTACAATACGCATCGTCGCTTCCTCCTCGCTGCCTCGATATCATCTTTGATTTAAAATGGTATAAACACATTTTCTTACAAAATAATCATTAACCAGAGGAATGATCGACTTTTGCCGGAATCAACTCATTTTTTTGGCAAGAACACTCGCCAGCATATCACTTAGTTTTATTTCCGGATGGTGGTAGCGTTTTTTCTTTTGAGTATTTTTACCATACTGGATGGATTCTTCCGGGCACCATTGCAGACACGCAAAGCATTGCTCACAACAGTGTTGCCATATGGGTTTACCATTGGCCATCAATATGTTTTGTGCCGGACAGATTTTTTCACAGATTGCGCAATTAGTGCATTTCTCGTCAGCCAAAAAAGATTTATCCATCTTGTGAACATAAGGATAAGATTGGCGATAAAGCAGCGAAAGAAAAATATTTTGCCAGGCAGGACCTTTTTCCAGAGGGTTTATTTCTTTTGATCGAATAGCTGCCGCGATTCGGTTAATTTTCTCAGCAGCTTTATTAAATCTATTTTGTTGTTCCTTCGGAGAAATAGCACCACCCCAGGGAATGTAATTGCTCGGCAGGTTAATAGAGAAGCCTGAAAAAAGGTTAAGACCCCTGGTCTGCATAAGCTTTTTTAATTGAATTAGAGTGGCGGCAACTTGTCCGGCATTGACTGCTACTGCAAAAAAGTATTTTGACGGATCAATTTCCAAGCGGTTGACAAAATCAATGACCGGCGCTGGTAATCCCCAGATGTGAACGGGAAAGATTAATCCAATGTTTTCTGAAACGGAATGAATAATATTTGTGCCGGTAAGTTTTATTGGTATCTGCTGTGTATCTCCCAGCGCATCCGAAATTTTGCGTGCTGTCCAAAGCGAGTTTCCCGTTCCCGTATAATAATAAATTGTAGTTTTCATTCCTTCCACTCATGGGCTTGGTTTTAGGGCTCTGTTATAAACGCTTTCTGAAAACCCATATACATGATTTTTATTGATGATCGCAAAAGGAACATCTTCACTGTCATCAATATCTTTTCTTTTTGCCGCCGCAGTCTTATCCTTATCCATGTTGTATTCTGTGAAAGAGAAGTTTTTGGATTTTAAAAACTCACGTGCTTTATCGCAATCTGCGCAATCGTTTTTGGTGTAGAGAGTGACATCCGGTTTCTTTTGTGCTTTCGATTTAGCGTCCCTGGAAGCTTCCTGCTCCTCATCTGCTGCTGAATTAACAGAACTATCTTTATGAATTTGTACATTTTTAGGAGATTTGGCCTGCGGAGGTGGGTAATCGGTGATATGAGTAGCCCCGGATTCATCTTCCCATTTGTAAAAGTCGGCATTAGCTGTTCCATAAAGAAAGAAAAGAATTGGGATTATAAATAATGCGCACTTTTTCATTATTGCATCCTGTAAAAAAATCTTTTAAAAATACTATTTCTTCTTTATCTTTATGGCTCTGACCGGAGAAGGACCAGATATTCGCATATTCGGCATGGGAAGATCAAATTCCTGCCATTTTTGTGAAAATCCTCTGTTGAACTATTCAGTAAAAAGGAGATTAACATCAAAACCATAATTAAACTATCTTAAAAACCTTATAATTGTCAATTTTTTTTCGGGTAGAGTAAAAAAAATATTCGATTGAGGCTTGATTTCCCAGAAATTACTATTTAAAAGTTGCTTTTAGTCAAATTAGGGTTATCTTAATAACAAATACATTGATGAGAATGAGTTATGTTTGGTCGTTCTGTAAGTCTATTCAAACTATTCGGGTTTGAGATTAAAGTAGATATAAGCTGGTTGATTCTGGCGGCGCTGGTTACTTGGTCGTTGGCCAGCGGTCTTTTCCCTGAATATTATAAGCACCTTCCTGCCGCCTCCTACTGGTGGATGGGTGCAACAGGTGCTGTAGGTCTTTTTTTATCAATAATATTTCATGAACTGAGCCATTCTCTAATGGCCAGACGTTATGGTATTTCAATGAAGGGAATAACCTTGTTCATTTTTGGTGGTGTGGCTGAAATGGAAGATGATCCTCCTAATTCCAAAGCGGAATTTCTAACAGCTATTGTCGGGCCCCTATCGAGTATTTTGATCGGCATTGTTTTATTTTTAATAAAATTGTGGGGAGAAATTAGTGGCTGGCCGGTGACGGTTACAGGAGTTTTATCCTATCTTGCATGGCTAAACATTGTTTTGGCGGCGTTTAATTTACTTCCCGCCTTCCCCTTGGATGGCGGTAGAATGCTTCGTTCAGCACTTTGGAGCTGGAAGAAAGATTTGCGCTGGGCAACAAACATTGCCGCCAATGTCGGGTCTGGTTTGGGACTGATGCTGGTCATCGGTGGTATTGTTTCTATTTTTATGGGGAATGTTATTGGTGGATTGTGGTGGTTTATGATTGGATTATTTGTCAGGTCGGCGGCACAGAGGTCTTACCAGCAACTTTTAGCTCGCAATCTTTTTCATCCTGAAAAGAAGATGGAGCTTAATGATTTTGAGAAAAAAGATTTAAGGAGTGAAAAATCATGAAATGTAATGTAGGAAGGACCGATAAAATCATCCGCTGGGTTATTGGTATCGTCATCGCTTTCATGGGTTTATATTTTAAGAGCTGGTGGGGGCTGCTGGCGGTCATCCCAATAGCCACGGCAATCTTCGGTTTTTGCTCTCTTTACGTGCCTTTAAAGATTAATACCTGTAAGAAAGAATCATCTAAATAATAATATTTAAATCCTGCTCCAGAGTAAAATATCCTTATAATTAGGAAATTATACCTCGCGCTTTATGCAGTGCCGCTTATTTGCCAGACAACTGATGATGAGCTGTACGCTTTGGGCGCGGGAATTTTATATATGGTCTGATCTTCTGATTGATGTTTTTGCCGGTGCCGTCATAATTAAGAGTGAGGATCGGAATGCCGGAGTATTCCTCAATTCTAGACGCCATCGCCTCTGTTATTAACCCCGCGCAGCAAAAAGCTGGATTCGTTTGTACAAACAGAGATATATCCGGATAATGCCTTATCAGAGATGCAATTTTGAGAAGATTGTCGGCAGATTCACCGCAATGCTGCACCTTGACATCAAAGGCATCGTATATCTCTTTGTAATCAATATCAGTCCCTGATGATGGTTCATCAAGCAACTCGTTAAATAATTTATAATAGCTTTTTTCCAGTTGATTCACTAGCGCGATCGTTGTTTTAGTGACAATAACATCCATAAATGCACCTTCGAAAAACCAGCGCCTCATATAAGGATTGGCAATGAGTTTGGCGAATTCATTGAAGGGTGTTGTTATAACCTCACCGCCGTATTCTTCGATGCAATGAATCAGATCCTGATTAAACACGTCATTGTCGCGGGCATATAAATCGCCGAAGATGGCAACCTTGGGGCGCTTTTCGGAAATTGTTTCAATCTTTTTAAAAAGGCTGATAACTTTGGCTACATCATCATCCTTGTTTCTTCCGCCCAGCAAGGTATTGTATAGAATATTCAGTGACTGATAAATAACCTTGTCCGTCATCCCTTTTTCTTTTTCATATGGCCGGATCTTACAGCCGATTTTGCGCAGCATTCCACCAAACATGAACGCGAAATAAGCTTCGATCGAAGCCTGCATGGAGATATCGCTCATCGAGAGATTGCCTACATAGACTTCCACTTTATCCAAGTTTTTACCGTGCGTTTCCATAAGCCCCTTGATCAGTTGAGGATACATTCTGATGTTACAGGCAACATGACTCTCAAAGCACCAGGCCGCTGTTTGCGCCGGGTCGAGAACATTTTCTTCAATATAATCTATGTAGCTCTGTGCAATAAGATTGACGGGAAGGCATTGTCCTTTGTTGCTGCGCAGGCCGCGTTGAATTATCTTTTCAGTCAGCGGCACCATGCGGGCATCAATGCCTTCTTTGATAAATACAGCTTCTACAAGTTTTGAGGTTAGTGGGTCGTAGCCGGGAAAGAGCAAGGTTTTATTTTTTATTTTGGTTATACTCTCCGAGTTGAGTGGCAGTACGCGAGTGGGCATAGCACGCAGGGCTTTGCTTTTATGGTGATTGCGGAATGAGCGCACAGCAGCCTCGATGCGCGTTTCGTAACCGGCATTGGAATCATGCTCATCTAGTTCCAGGATCAGATAGGGTTTGCCATATTTATCCATAATTCGTTTGAAATATTCAAGAGTAAAAGAATCAGGGCTGCATTTGAATGAAGTGATATAAACGGGATAAAGTTTGGGAGTGCGCGCTGTAAAAAGTGCGGCTTTTAAAATTTTTGCTGAATAATTCCAGTGCAATCTTTGGAGAAGTGGAGCAATTTCGGATAAATCACCTTGATCGGCGGGCAGCATATCCTGATAAAAAGTTTTGATAGTTAGATTGCTGAAAATATCGGGTATTCCTTTGTTCATTGTACTTTGCAAGACCGAATAAGGCCTCCCCAGCAGCACTACGCGAAAATCTTTACTGCCGGGCATTTCGCGTTCGTAAATATTGACAAGATTTTCGAGGCCGTCGTTATAAAACGAAAGCGCGGCTTCATAAGCGTTGTAAATCTCCCAGTAGCTGGCCTTCAGAATTGGTTTGAGCAAAGAGAAAAGTTCGATCCTTGATTGGAAAGAATGATGATCGATAACCGGCATGATCACTTTATTCTTCAGATGTAAGCTTTTGATTCCGGCAGCCACTGTTGCTGCAAACTGCGTATAATAGCAGTAATAACGGTAAGCGTGTTCTTTCGGTTCCGTAGCTTCCAGATAAACCGGCAGAAAAATGTAGTCGCATTTATCAGTAAGATTTTGCACGTGGCCGAAAAAGGCATTCATCGGCGCACAAAATTCAGCTCCCGCAATCTTTTTGCCTGATTTAATCGCATTCTTGAAATTTTCGCCGGTCACTGTTTCTACACCCAGTGTGGCAAAAAAATGTTTCCAGAGAGGCATTTCTTCGGCAAGGTACAGAGCGTTGGGGATTCCTATCTTGACTGGTTTTTTGAATGGAGTCTGTTTTTTAGCTGACTGAAAAACCTTGTCGCGCTCTTTGATCAAGTCATACTGCTTTTTTGCATTTCCCACATAATGTTTCGTATCGTAATCCCGGCCACACAGAAATCCAAAGGCAACTGTTTCCCCCTGAACAGTTACTTTGTTTATTTTACAGTTGTTATGGCAGAGCTCGCAAACTTCATTTTCTACAGGAATCTTTTCTTTATGCAGAATAAGACCTCGGAACGCTGAATTCTTTACCGCGTTTTCCGCGAGAATCAAAGCGCTACCCAGTGCCCCGGTTAAGTGACAGAACTTAGAAACGAAGATGGGTTTTTTCAACCGGTGTTCGAAGGCCGCAATCAGCGCTTTATTGCGGGCTGTAGCACCCTGAAAGCAAATTCTATTGCCGATATTAGCTTCCACGGCAACTTTGGCCAGATAGTTTTCGCAAACAGAATGCAGGACGCTAGCCAGTACTTCATCAATTGTGTATCCTTCCGTGAGATAATTGTTAATATCGCGTTCCATAAAGACCGTGCAGCGGTCGCTGGAAACAGGTGAAGGGGTATTGATAGCGCGGCAGGCATATTCGCTAAGCGGCACACCCAGCTTTACCGCCTGCTCTTCAATAAAGCTGCCGGTTCCGGCAGCACAAACATTGTTCATGAAGGAAGAGGTGACCATACCGTTTTGCATAGTGGTAAATTTGGCATCCTGTCCGCCGATTTCGATAATTGTATCCGTATTGCTATCAAGTTCGTAGGCAGCGCGGGCATGCGCCGTTATTTCGTCGATAACTAAATCTGCATTGATAATCCGTCCGATAAATTTACGGCCCGATCCGGTGGTACCGACTCCCCGGAAGATAAACTTACAGCTATGCTTTGAGCAAATATCTTCGATTGCTTCAAATATGGCCTGCATAGCTTTAACGGGCTGGCCGGAAGTCAGGGTGTAAAGGCCAATCAGCATTTCGTTATTTTCGTTAATTAAAACAGCTTTCGTGCTGGTAGAGCCTATATCAATGCCCAGATAGACTTCCTGTCCCTTTTTTAACGGTGTGTAAATATCTACCTCAACGTCCGCGTGGCCTATTTGTGCCGTATAAAGATAACTATCAGCGGTTGTAAATTCAGGATAGCTTGACTGCAAAAGCTGCAAAGGAGGATAATCGTAAGTTTTTTCTTTTTGTTCCTTGTTAAAAAGTTCATCCCATTTTTTGAGTTCAAGTTTTCTCGGTTCTGCGTCTTCCAGATAAAGAAGCGCGGCACCTATCGCACCGTAAAGATGGCTGTACTGGCCGATAATCGGTTCCGTCTTGAGCAGATTGCGGAAATGCTTAACCACGGCTTGATTCATGAAAACGCCGCCTGTAAGTATCAGGGGCGTGCGGATGTTTTGATCAGGCATCAATGTATCAATGACATTTTTTGTCAGGCCTTCGCAAAGACCATCGCTGATCTGTCCTATAGAATAACCTTCCTGCTGGGCATGGATCAAATCAGTCTTGGCAAAGACGGCGCAGCGGGTGGCAATTTTGGGCGAATTTTCGCGGTTGCAAAAGGCAACCGTACTGAGTGTATTAATACTTTTAAGATTGAGGCGTTTGGCTTGCTGATCGAGAAAGCTGCCCGTTCCGGCGGCACAGGAAGAGTTGGACCGGTAACTTTCGTAATCGCCCTGATCATTAAAAGTAATGAGACCGAAGTTTTCACCGCCGATAAACAGAATACTGCCCACCTCCCGGTGATAATTTTTCACAGCGGTGATAATGGCAATTTGAGTATCATAACGAGAGACTCCGCTCAAAACTTCCGGGCCGGAAAGAGTCATGGCAATACCGCCAATTCTGCTTATATCTATATTATTAAGCATCAAGCGCAGTGTTTCGCTGATTACGCCACTGTGAAACTGATAGGAAGAATGAGAGATATCTCCCTTTTTGTCAACCACAACAAGCGAAATGGCTACCGAACCAATATCTATTCCAACTACATGCAGCATGAATCTATTACCTCGAGTATTTTTATTGAAGGAAATAGTGCCGTGTTTCAGAGGTTTCGTCAACTGGGAAGTTTGGAAGCTCAACTCCATTAAAATATAAGGCAATAATGAATATGGACAATTACAAATTATTGCTATATTATTTTCAAGGTTGATCAATTATTCATTATTCGATAATTCAAAATTGTGATGTGAGCGTTGGATATTCTACAGGCTGGTATACTTGGTTTGGTGCAGGGATTGGGAGAATTCTTACCCATATCCAGTTCGGCTCATCTGGTGATTGTTCCCTGGCTCTTTAATTGGGAAGATCCGGGTTTGACATTCGATATCGCCTTACATATTGGTACCCTTATAGCTGTTGCTATCTATTTTTGGAAAGACTGGTTGCAGTTAATCACAAAAGGAGTGACTGATAGCCGGAGCCGGGAAGGGCGGCTGTTTTGGTATTTAGTTTTGGCAACGATTCCCGGAGCAATGATTGGACTGCTTCTGGAAAAAAAGGCCGAGACAAGTTTCCGCAATCCGGTTTTGATTGCAATTATGCTGATTGCTCTGGGTATTGTTTTATACTGGGTGGATCGAAAAAGTGCTAAAAAAATTGAAGCCGAAAATATCAGCCTGAAAACAAGTTTTTTAATCGGTTTGTCTCAGGCGCTAGCCATTATTCCCGGAGTATCGCGTTCGGGTATAACCATGACTACAGGATTGTTTCTGGGGCTAACCAGAGAGGGGGCAGCCAGGTTTTCCTTCCTGCTATCCGCGCCGATAATTTTTGGTGCTGCTATCGTTAAAGTGCCACATATAATTGCCAATCCTGCCGTGATCACAACTAACTTCATAGTGGGAATGGTTGTTTCTTGTGTTACCGGTATTGCCAGTATTGGATTTTTACTGCGCTATGTTCAGACAAAAACATTTCTGCCTTTCGCCTGGTATCGATTTATTCTCGGTGCGCTGATTTTGACCATTGTGTTCTTAAAGTAAGTGGGATAATCTACTACATCAAATATCAATCAATTTATGAATAAAAAACCCCGCGGTGATAATCACTGCGGGGTTTTTAGTCAGGAAAACTTGCCGTTAAGCTTTTTT
>PLNU01000105.1:6444-17645 GCA_003142835.1 Syntrophaceae bacterium | reverse complement strand
TCAACTCACCAATTTCGATTGAACTCAAAAGCGCCTCGTGACCACGTAGAACACCAAATTCTCCTTCTGTACCCGGAATGGTTACATCTTCCACGTTACCGGAAAAAGCCATTTTTTCCGGCGTCACAATTTCCAGCATTAATTCATCTGACATTTACTTCCTCACTTATTGGGTAAGTACTCTGGCCTTTTCCACCGCCTCTTCGATACCGCCCACCATAAAGAATGCCTGTTCGGGCAAATCGTCATGTTTGCCTTCTAATATTTCTTTGAATCCTCTCACTGTGTCGGCAACGGATACAAACTTTCCTTCTGTACCTGTGAACTGAGCAGCCACAAAAAATGGCTGTGATAGGAATCTTTGTATTTTTCTTGCCCTGCTTACAATTAACCTATCAGCTTCAGAGAGTTCATCCATACCCAAAATAGCGATGATATCCTGCAAGTCCCTATATTTCTGGAGAGTCACCTGGACTTGTCTTGCAACTCGATAATGTTCCTGTCCCAACACGTTGGGGTCAAGAATGCGCGAAGTCGAATCCAATGGATCCACCGCGGGATAAATACCAAGTTCTGCGATTGGGCGTGACAAAACGACTGTTCCGTCGAGATGCGCGAAAGTTGTTGCGGGCGCAGGATCAGTCAAGTCGTCCGCAGGCACGTAAACGCATTGCACAGCTGTAATCGATCCTTTTGTTGTAGAAGTGATTCGTTCCTGCAATTCGCCCAGTTCTGTAGCCAGTGTAGGTTGGTAACCGACTGCGGAAGGCATACGTCCCAGCAAAGCGGAAACTTCAGAACCAGCTTGTGTAAAGCGGAAAATATTGTCAATGAATAAAAGCACATCCTGACCTTCTACATCACGGAAGTACTCTGCAGCTGCCAGTCCCGTCAACGCGACTCTTGCTCTAGCTCCGGGCGGTTCTGTCATCTGACCATAAATCAAAGCTGCCTGTTTGATAACGCCGGATTGCTTCATTTCCAAATAAAGATCATTTCCTTCACGCGTTCTCTCACCGACGCCGGCAAAAACCGAAATTCCACCGTGGTGCAGTGCAATGTTATGAATCATTTCCATCATAACGACTGTCTTGCCGACACCAGCTCCACCGAACATGCCCATTTTGCCGCCGCGGGGAAATGGAACTAACAGGTCGATAACTTTAACGCCTGTCTCCAAAACATGTACTGATGTGTCTTGCTCTAAGAATGTCGGAGATTCACGGTGAATGGGCGCCATGTGTTCTGCATTTACTGGCCCCAGACCATCCACAGGACGTCCGACGACGTTTAGAATTCTTCCCAAACATTCTTTACCGACTGGCACCATAATCGGCGTGCCGGTATCTTTTGCATCCATGCCACGCACCAGACCATCGGTAATATCCATAGCGATACAGCGCACAACATTGTCTCCCAGATGCAGGGCAACTTCAACAATCAAGTTATCTTTCTGATCATTGATAGCAGGGTTGGTTATGGTGATGGCATTCAGAATACTGGGAAGTTTTCCCTCTTCGAAGGCCACATCGACGACCGGTCCGATAACTTGAACAATCTTTCCTATATTCATAACTATCTCCTTACAATAGTCGCATTACTTATTTTTTTATCTGCAGCAAATTACTGCAACAATTTTTATCCCTTCGACAGAGCTTCCGTACCACCAACAATGTCCATCAGTTCCGCCGTAATCGCCGCTTGTCTTGCTTTGTTCATCTTGAGGGTCAAAGAGCTGATTAACTCCTCACAGTTATTGGTTGCGTTATCCATTGCCGCCATGCGCGCTCCATTTTCGCCCGCTGACGTCTCCAAAAGCGCGCGATATATTAGAACATGCACATACATGGGTAAAAGCCTTTGCAACAATATATCGTCCGAAGGTTCATAAATATAATCAATGTTTTTTTCGGAATCAATTCCAACATTTTGCCCGATGGAAGGTAATGGAAATAATCTAACTACAGTTGGACGCTGCACGGAAACATTGACAAATTGATTATAAATTAAATAAAGCTCGTCGTACTCTTCCTTAATGAATGGTGTAATTACATCGTTGGAAATGGAAACGGCTAACGTCATATCAAACTTACTTAAAACATCAACCCTTTGCTCAACTATATTGGCTTTTCTACGGTAATAATCCCTGCCTTTACGGCCAACACTGACTAAAGCTACCTCTTTGCCTTCTTTGCTTTTATCCCTGAGAAACCTGTCAGTGGCTTTAATTAAGTTTGTATTAAACCCGCCGCAAAGGCCGCGATCAGAAGTCATGCAAATCACTCTGATCTTTTTAGGTTCACGAACAGCCAGAAGCGGATGGGATATACTTTCCACACGTAAGGCTAAACTATTGAGCACATCCATAAACTTGCTGGCATAGGGACGGAAATTTTGCATCTTTAATTGTGATGCCTTGAATTTAGACGCGGCTACCATGTTCATTGCACGCGTAATCTGCTTCGTTTTATGAACGGCACCAACTTTTCTTTTAATATCTTTAAGCGAGGCCACTAAAAATTCTCCTCAACTGATTATTTAAAGGCTTTATACAAAGCCTATTCTGGATATTTACAGGACTAATTAACAGTCCGCAGTTAATTAATAAAACTATTCAGCAACAAATACGGAATCAAATTCCGTCATGACGTCTTTCATCTTCTTTTCCAAATCCGGAGAAATAATCTTTTTGTCATCAATTTCTTTCATAATATCCGGATATTTACTCTCCACAAAGCTCAGAAGTTGTTGCTCGTATATGCGCACTTTTCCCACATCATATTTATCAATAAATCCTCTTGTCCCGGCAAAGAGCACCACTACTTCCTGCGCCAGAGACATGGGCATAAATTGCGGTTGCTTCAGTAATTCAACCAGACGCACTCCTCGATTCAACTGTGCCTGAGTTGATTTGTCCAAATCGCTGCCAAATTGAGCAAATGCGGCAAGTTCCCGATATTGAGCAAGATCAAGTTTCAAAGTTCCGGCAACTTGTTTCATTGCCTTTACTTGTGCGGCGCCACCGACACGGGAAACCGACAAACCGACGTTAATTGCCGGACGAACACCGGAGAAGAATAAGCTTGGCTCCAAATAAACCTGACCGTCGGTAATGGAAATAACGTTTGTCGGAATGTAAGCGGAAACGTCACCGGCTTGCGTTTCGATAACAGGCAGGGCCGTTAGTGAACCACCACCAAGTTCCTTGCTGACGCGTGCTGCACGTTCGAGCAGGCGGGAATGGTTATAGAAAATGTCACCGGGGAAAGCTTCACGTCCGGGAGGACGGCGTAAGAGCAGCGAAATCTGCCGGTAGGCAACAGCTTGCTTGGAAAGATCATCATAAATAATCAACGCATCCTGACTACGGTCACGGAAATACTCACCGATGCTGCAACCAGCGTATGCAGCAATGTATTGAAGTGTGGCAGGATCACTGGCGCACCCGGCAACAACGCAAGTATAGGATAATGCGTCACGCTGTTTTAGTTTTTCCACAACTTGAGCCACTGTAGATTTTTTCTGCCCGATGGCTACATATATACACTTAACACCGGTATTTTTTTGTCGAATAATGGCATCAACGCAAATTGCGGTTTTACCTATTTGGCGATCGCCGATAATCAATTCGCGCTGGCCACGGCCAATCGGCGTCATTGCATCAATGGCTTTAAGACCCGTATACATCGGCTCATTAACCGGCTGACGTTCGATAACGCCGGGAGCAGTCATTTCTATACGGCGATATTCATTCGTTTCAATCGGGCCTTTGCCGTCCAGCGGTTTTCCCGTTGCATCAATTATGCGGCCGAGTAGTCCATCACCTACGGGAACCTGTGCAATTTTACCGGTCCTTTTAACAATGTCGCCTTCTTTAATGTGGGTAACCTCACCAAGAACCGCGACACCGACGTTGTCGGCTTCCAGATTGAGAACCATTCCCAAAATGCCGCCAGGAAATTCCAAAAGTTCCATTGCCATTGCATTTTGCACACCGTAAACTCTAGCTATACCATCGCCCACGGACAAGACAGTTCCGGTTTCGCTTATATCCAGCTTTTTCTCATAGCTTTTAATTTGCTCAGAAATAATTTGACTAATTTCTTCCGCTTTGATTGTTTCCATGCCTTATCTTGCCTCCCCTAAGAGATTCCTCATATTGTTCAATTGGTTTTTGATGCTGCCATCGTAAAGTGTATCGCCAACACCAATAACTATGCCCCCCAGAAGACCGGGGTCTTTTTCCACGGATACTTCCACTTTCCTGCCGGTTACTTTCTCCAGACTAGAGGTGATGTAATCCTGCATTTCGCTCGAAAGTGGAAATGCAGTTTTTAAATTTACTCTTACTTTCTTGAGTGATTCGTCCATTAACTGCCTGTAGAAAAAGATGATATCCCGCAGGACATCGATTCTTTTTTTATCGACCAGTAATTTCAAAAAATTGACCGTCATACCCGAGAGCTGCAGTTTGCCAATTATATTTTCCACTACACCCTTTTTGCTTTCTTGTTCAAAAACAGGATTGGCTAAAAATTCACCCAAGGCTTTATTCTGGGCAATAATTGAAGCAAACTGATTAATCTCGTTATAATATCTCTCTAGTTGCTTTTCTTCTGTCGCGATTTCAAAAAAAGCGCGAGCATAGCGTTTGGAAATATTACTGATCAATTTTTGTTCACCACCTTATCCATATATTCCCTAACCATGACCTCATGATCTTGAGCGGTAATATTCTTTTTTAATATTTCTTCTGCCATCTGAACGGAGAGCTGGACCGCCTCGGAACGCAACTGGTAGGAAGCTTTATTAAACTCCTGCTCAATGCGAGCCTGAGTATCTTCCTTCATTTTCTGAGCAACTTTGTCCGCATCTTCAATAATTTTTTGTTTTTCTGCAACTCCCTGAGCCTTGATCATTTCAATTATGCCATCAATTTCGTGGGAGGCTTTGTCGATCTTTTCCGAATATTCCCGATATTTTTTCTCTGCTTCAGTCTTTTCCTTTGCGGCATTTTCCATTGAATCTTTAATCTCCTGACGTCGTCCAACAAAAAAAGTTTTAATTTTTGCCGCTAAAAGCCAATAAAGAAATCCGACCAGTATGATAAAATCTAATGTTTTCCAGGCAAATTCAAACCACTGGCTCTTTCCACTACCGCCTTCAGAATCACCGGAGGCATAAACAGAATTCACCGCGACTAAGAGTGCCAATGTAAGCGATATCAATAAAATCGGCCATATTGACTTGAACAACTTTTTCATTGAACGCGCCTCCCCAGAACTTTCTCGGCTATCTCCAATGATAATCTCCGAGACTTGCTTTCTAGAATTTGCCGCGCAGCCATAATTTCCTTGTCCATCTTTTTCTGAAATTCCTGTGTCATCAAAGGAATTTCGTTCCGCACAGCATCAACGATACTCTTAGCCTTATCCGCTCCTTCTTTTATTATTTCCTTCTTTATTTCGGAAGCATTGGTTTTGGCAAGCTTAAGTTTTTCATCGTATTCAGCAGCACGCTTATCTACGGAATCATTAAACAACTTGATTTCATTTTCCAATTCTTCGAGTTGTTTTTTGCGTCGATCAATTATTGTGAGAATCGGCTTATAAAGAAGAAAGTTAAGAATAAAAATTAGCGCCAGGAAAGTAACTATTTGAATAAAGATAGTATAATCAGGAATTACAGTAACCACGGTTTACCTCATGCTTTGCATCACAAAAAAAATCCGAGTTCATGAGCTTTTTAAACTCGGATGCTTCCGTGAATATCGCGAACCCACGAAAATTTTCAACTCACTCGCGTTTCACATGCACCTGATTGACAACATAAGAAACGGTAACCTAAAAACACCCTAAATCAAAAAACCGGGGGTTACTAATCATAACCTTGTTTGCTTGTCAAGCTTTTTTATGACCGGCGGTCTAAATTTTCACGAAAACACATTATCTGTTGTAGAAACTGATACTTACACGTTATCAGTCGACTGAATGTATTTTTATTTTTTCCTCTACCGCTTCCACCATATACGATCGGCCATCGAACAAGGCTCCCGCTTCCATAACAAATACCGGTGCGCGGACGTCACCATTAAATTTCCCGGTGGAGTTAATGTTAATTTTTTCTTTGACTTCAATGCTGCCTTGAACGTCACCGCCTATATAAATAGTTTTAACCGCTATATTGGCTTTAACCAACGCACCTTCGCCAATTTCCAATGACCCCTGTCCGTAAATTTCTCCTTGAAAATCACCATCAATACGCACAGCACCGTCAAAGATCAATTTACCGATAAACTCTGCACCTTTACCCAAGACGGCTTGAACTTCTTCAATTTCTTTCTTTTTTTCCCACATACCATTCTCCTTGTGGTTATTTTATTGCTAACTTTCAACGCTGCCGGATTACTTCCGACTGCAACCGGTTTAATTTTCAGCTTTGCAAAATAAATCTGCGCACGCTGACATTCATTAATAATCCTATCGCTGTCATCAAGCAAACCATTGCCGAACCGCCATAACTTAAAAAAGGAAGAGGAATGCCGACAACCGGCAGTACTCCTAAAACCATGCCAACGTTGATAAATACTTCCCACGAAATAAGGGCGGTAATACCAAATGCTATTATCGTGCCCAATAAATCTCGGGAATGCAAGGCAATTTTGAGGCCCCAAAGGATGAGGGACATGAACATGATAGCTAAAACCAGTGCTCCAATGAAACCCCATTCCTCGGCAAAAACAGAAAAAATGAAATCAGTTTGCTGTTCAGGTAAAAATTTTAACTGGGTTTGTGAACCATTTAAAAAGCCCTTGCCGAAAACTCCTCCTGAACCAATGGCAATCATTGATTGGATGACATGATAACCTGCGCCTAATGGATCGTGTTCCGGATTAAGAAAGGTGAGCAATCTTTCTTTTTGATAAGCTTTTAGAAAATACCAGCCGAGTGGCAATAAAACCAAACTGGAAACCAAAGCTATGGCGACGGATTTCCAGTTGACTCCCATAAAAAAAATGATCGATGCGAAAAGGAGCATTATAATCAAAGCCGTGCCCAAATCCGGTTGTCTTAAAATCAACAAACAAGGTATCAAAATAATCACAAAAGGGATGAAGAGCTCTCTTAGTTTGTAAGGTTCATTAGAGTTATGGTTGTCAAAATACCGCGCTAAAACAATAATCAGCGCCAGCTTCATTAATTCCGAAGGCTGGAAAGCAAAGAATCCGGTAGATATCCATCTTTGCGAACCATGCGTCGTATAGCCGTAAAAGAACACTATTATCAAAAGAGCGATAGAGATACCGTATATTAAATAAGCAGCCTGACAGATAACACGGTAATCAATTAAAAAAGCAGTGATCATAAAAAAAAGGCCTAACAAAATCCACTGAATTTGTTTCACATAAAAAGGAAAATGACTTTCACTGACACTAAAGCCGGCTGAATATATATTTAAAATACCGATTGCGCATATAGCAAGGACAAGCGCAAGAAGAGTCCAATCAAAATATTGGAAAATGCGTCGATCAAATTTTAAAAAAATCATTAATTTTCCTCAATATACTTAATATAAAAGATATCACCCGGCGATGGCAGAAAAAGAAAGCCTAAGATTAATCTTGTAATTTATCCGGCAGCTGATGATGCGCTACAACTTGCGCAGGTTTTAATTTCTTCTTTCCCTCAAAATACGCATCCAATATCTTGCGGGCGATCGGAGCGGCGACAGAACCTCCGTGGCCGGCATTTTCCAGTATTACCGCTATAGCTATCTCCGGGCTTTTAAGCGGGGCAAAGCATACAAATAATGCGTGGTCTCTTTGAAAAGCGCTAATTTTCTTCTCACGGCGGGCTTTATCGCTTTCAGGCAAACCGACAACTTGGGAAGTCCCGGTTTTGCCGCAGACGTCCGAATTTAATCTTCTTGCTGCGGAACCAGTACCACCCGGTTCATTAACAACACCCCACAGGGCACGGCCCAGAATATCAATCGTTTTTTTACTTAAAGCAAACTCACTCTTTTTCTCCGGTAAAAATTCTTTATATATGCTGCCGTCGGTTAACTCAATACGTTTTATTAAGTGAGGCCGCCATAAAGTCCCACCATTAGCAAAAGCGCTATAGGCGTTAGCCAATTGCAATGGCGTCACCAGATTAAATCCCTGTCCTATTGATATAGACACGGTTTCGCCGACCTGCCATATCTCTTTAGTCCGGGCCATTTTCCATTCTTTTGTGGGTATCAGTCCGCTTTTTTCATGGGGCAAATCAATACCGGTAGCTTTACCAAACCCAAAGAGTTTTGCATATTGAGCGATCTTATCCACACCCAGCATCTTACCCACTGTATAAAAATATACGTCGCAGGATTCGACAATGGCCCGATGGAGATCAACATAACCATGGCCTTTTTTCCGCCAGCAACGATAAGTTCGATTACCCAATTCAAATGAACCGTTACAAAATATTTTCTGTTCAGGTGTAATAATGCCTTCTTCCAATGCGGCAGCGGCAATAATCAACTTGTATGTTGAACCCGGTGGATATTGTCCGGAAATTGCTCTATTGGACAAAGGATTCAGCGGATTATTTTGCATTTTGTCCCATAGCTCATATGAAATTCCACTATTGAACAAGTTGGGATCGAAGGAAGGCGAACTGACCATGGCCAGCACTGAACCATCTCGCGTATCCAAAGCAACTGCAGCGCCAGGTTTTCCTGCAAATGCCTGCCAAGCCGCCTTCTGTAAATCAGCATCAATGGTCAAAACAATATTATAGCCGGGAATAGGATCAATGCGTCCTAAATTTTTAATTTCTTTGTCATAAACATTTACTTCAACTAATTCCGCGCCGCGACGGCCACGTATGTATGCATCAAGATATTTTTCCACGCCATTTTTTCCTAAAACATCACCGGAGGCGTGTTCGTCATTAGCTTTTTCCAATTCCTCTTTGCTTATTTCTCCCGTGTAACCAATAACCGGTGCCATCATTTCTCCATCCAGATACAAGCGGACAGGAGAAACATCGACATAAACTCCAGGCAAAGCCAGAGCATTGGTTTCCACTATAGCGACCTTTTCCATGCTCACATTTTTCTCTAATTTTACCGGCAGATAAGGTTTAACTTTCTTTGGAAAGGGCTGATCATAAGACAATTCCAGCGACCTGCTTTTGTAAATATTTTTGAGTCTTTCGATTACGGCCTCATGATCTTTCCCTTTATGGGGCATGTAAAGCACGTCGAACGAAGGACGGTTATCCACAAGAACAAGGCCATTTCTATCCATGATCAGACCGCGCAACGGTTTAATTTTACGGAAGCGAACAGAATTATTTTCTGATCTTTGCCTTAATTCTTCTCCCTTGATAACTTGTAAATACCACAGACGTACCAATAGAACAGAAAAGATAATCAGCAATAACGCGATAACGATCTTAAGCTTCTGCCGAAAGTCGGCCGGTTCTGGCCCGTTCCGTAGACTGAAATGCTTTTCCATACAAAAATCCTTCTGTCCGACGCATCAGGTAAAAAAATAAAACAGCAAGCAGGCTAATCAACACGGCCTGAAGGGGAAAAATCAAAGGAGTTTTTTTTACTATGTCCAATCCATAAGCTAAATTATAAAACAAAATAACCAAAATCTCTTCGAGAAAAGAACAAATCAAACTAAACAAGGCGATGAAATACAACTTTTCGGTAGACAACCTTATGGAAACAAAAAACGAACACAAAAAAATAACCATGTAGATGAAGGTAAATAATCCCAAAACTGACCCAGCCAGGCAATCATATACAAATCCTAAAATAAAGGCCAAAGTCAACCCTTTAATTAAATCAAGACGAAATCCGGCATAAATGACAACAATCAGTGATATTTCTAGTATCAACCTGCCAGAAAATAATATATCGGCGATACTTGCTTGCAACACCACCAATAATATTGACAAAAACGGCAGCAACAAATAATAGATCATCGTTATTAGTTTTCCTCTTCCTGGGCAGTTAAAACTAACACTTCTTCTAACTTGGAAAAATCAACAAACGGAGTGATATTGATTTTTAAAAACAGTCCGGCATCCTGTCTATCTACACGGCTGATTACACCTACCAATAAACCCTTGGGAAAGACACCGCCAATACCTGAAGACACAATAACTTCGCCTTCCCTAACATCTTGAGTTTTTGAAATATATTTCAATATACATCCACGGGAGCCAGCTCCACGTATGATTCCTTGCGTCCGTGTCCGCTGCAAAATAACGTCAATGTTGCTACTCTCATCAATAAATAACAGCACCTTGGACGAATGCCAGGATACATCCGTCAGGCGGCCGACTAATCCCGGCGGCGCAATCACTGGCATCCCCATCTTCAAACCATGAGCAGTACCTTTGTTGATCATGATGGTCCGTGAAAGCGCAGCTGGCTCTCTTCCAATAACACGGGCGGAAATAAAATTGTAATCATAGTTATCTCTAAGAGACAGAAGTTTTTTTAACCTCTGCGCTTCCAGATAACCTTCCTGATATAAAATAAACTCGGCTTTGAGCTCATTAATTTTCTTTTTTAAATCTCTATTATCTTGCTCGAGACCAACTAAAAAAATATAGCGTAACCAGGTGTCACTGACACTTTTGACGGAAAGGCTCAATATCTTATGCACAGGCGCGGCTACTTCCAAGACTATTTTCTTCACTAATCCTGTGCCTGTTTCATGCTTTAAATTATAAGATAACAAGATAAGCGCTATGGCAAGAAGGGCAACAATGAAGATAACGGTCTTATAGTTCCTTAAAAACATTTTTTACCCGACACCAAAACAATAACAACGTCGTATTATATCTTCCCAAACAGAAGGTGAAAATATAAATTTTACCGGCTAAAACAAAATATCCTCAGTACACGACAGCACATTTTCTCTGCCAGGGTAACAAATTATGCGAACTAACAATTTAAAACCAAAACCGGCAAGTTTATTGCCAGGCGCGCTATACGTGAATGGTAATCTCTTTGAGCACGTCCAGCTGGTCCAAAGCAATACCTGCCCCTCTGACCACAGCAGACAAAGGATCATCCGCAATGGTTATGGGCAAGCCAGTTTCTTCTCTGATTAGGACATCAATGTTTTTGAGCAGTGCTCCGCCTCCGGTAAGAACAATACCACGGTCGACAATATCACCGGCCAGTTCCGG
>PLNU01000105.1:0-6432 GCA_003142835.1 Syntrophaceae bacterium | reverse complement strand
CAGACTGTACTTACGCTTCATATACTGAATAATTGCTTCATCAATCTTATCACCGGCAACCCTGACTGAATTTGAATATACGATGCCGGAAAGAGAAATAACGGCAACTTCCGTGGTTCCGCCGCCAATATCCACTACCATTGAACTTGTTGGCTCGGAAATAGGCAAACCGGCTCCGATAGCGGCAGCCATTGGTTCTTCAATCAGGTAAATTTCTCTGGCGCCGGCTGATTCCACTGCCTCGCGCACAGCTCGCCTTTCCACTTGCGTTATTCCCGATGGCACGGCAACTATAATCCGCGGACGCACCAACGATTTACGGTTATGGACACACAAAATGAAATGCTTCAGCATTGCTTCAGTTATATCGAAATCGGCAATGACCCCGTCACGCATCGGTCTAATGGCAACTATATTCCCCGGCGTGCGTCCCAGCATGTTTTTTGCTTCATGGCCGACAGCAAGCACTTTCTTCATCCCTCTAATATCTTTATGCACGGCTACTACGGAAGGTTCATTCAATACAATTCCCTTACCCTTAACAAAAACCAGTGTATTAGCAGTCCCAAGATCAATAGCTAAATCATTGGAAAATTTCCCCAAAAAATAATCGAACAGCATTTTTCCTCCTGTTATTTTGCTTTTAATATTAACGATTAAACCATAACTTTTTTTTCTATATCGTATTTCCTTACCCTAATCAATGCCTTTTTAAATTGTATTTAAATTGCCTTTTTAAATTGTATTTGCTTTTTGTAAATGACTGTAATACTAAAACAAAACTTTTAATGTTGTTGAATAGTTTAATAATCATAATAGAGGTGATTTTATGCTCAAGTTTTTCCGTAAACACGCGCGCGGCTGGTTCATGCTGGCAATTATAGTAATCATCATAATCGTCTTCGTTCTTTACTTCGGCTCAGACAGAGGTAGCAGAACCGCTAATGCCATAGTTATAGTCGATGGGAAAGTAATTAGTGAAGCAGAGTTTCACAACGAATATGGAAAAATGTTGGATATGGTCAAACTTCGCTACGGTTCAAAGCTTACGCCTGAAGCACTCAAAATGATGAATCTGAAGCAAAGGGTTTATGATAATTTAATTAACCAGCAGATTATTATTTCCAAAGCTGCGGATTTAAAGCTGCAGATTTCCGACGACGAATTGCGAAATGCTATCATATCAATGCCTGCATTGCAGACTGACGGTATCTTTGATGAACGCAAATACCAGCAGATGCTCAGGTATACTAAATCTTCCGCTGAAGATTTTGAAACAACTCAAAGAATCAATCTGACGGCAAATAAAATTGAATCCCTTATCCGTGAAGGAATCAAAATATCTGATCAGGAAATTTATGATTTGTACACCCTGCAAAATCAAAAAATCAATCTTAGTTTTGTGCAAATTTCCGGCAAGGATGTTAAAAGTAAATTTACTCCCACGTCAGAAGAATTGGAAAATTATCTCAAAAACAATAGCAATACATTTCGCATTCCGGAGCAAGTAAAAATCAAATATGTATTTTTTGCCAGCGATGCGTATTCTTCAGTTTCTATAAGTGATTCCGACATTCGCGATTACTATAACCGCTTCAGAGATAAATATCGAACAAAAGATGGCAAACAATCACAACTGGCTGATGTAAAAAATGCTATTATCAAAGAATTGAAGACGGCAAGGGGAATGCAAAATGCCTACGCAGAAGCCAAGAAAGTTCATGATATCATTTATCAGGAAGACAACTTTGATGCCTATGTCACTAAACATAACTTAAAGACTTATAGTGCCGATTTTTTCCCCATTAACAAGCCCCCACAAGCATTAACATCGGTCAAAGAGCTGGCAGCAGTTCTTCTGGAATTGCAGAAAAACGACATCGGCAAAGTACTTCCTGCTAATGATGGCTATTATCTTGTAAAGGGTATCGATAAAAAGCAAGCTTATACACCAAATCTTAAAGATATTGAAAATGAAGTCAAAAGACGCTTTGTCGAAAATAAAATGCTGATTTTGGCCGAAAAAGAAGCGCAATCAATTCTGGATCGCCTTAAAAACGGAGAACAACTGGATAAAATCGCCCGAGAAAAAGGTTTAAAAATTAACGAAACTGGCCTATTCCAGCCCTCCGGCGCCATACCAAAAATAGGAACCAGCAGAGACGCCGCGGAAGCGCTTTTCCAGCTCTCCGCTAACAAACCGTATCCGGAAAAGCTTCTCGTTATCAATGATACTTTTGTCATTTTAAAATTTAAAGACGCAAGTAAAGTGGATTTAAAAGACTTTGCCGCAAAAAAGGATTTGTACAAAAATATTTTTTCATCCATCAAAAGAGAGGAAGCTCTACTATCATGGCTGGAGGGCAACAAAATAGCAATGATAAAAGAAAAGAGAGTTAAAATTAATAAGGAAGCAAAAGATTTATAAAATAGGGATGGAGTTAAAAAAAGCACCCTTTCGAAATATTGGTGGAGCTGAGGGGGATCGAACCCCTGACCTCATGGCTGCCAGCCATGCGCTCTCCCAGCTGAGCTACAGCCCCATTAATTTACTTACTACCCCAGTTGCAGAATTCCGAAATATCAGGCAACTCGCAAAAAGCCGGAAAATGGAAGCAACCTGGTATGACCAAAATGTGCAGCCCCCTTAACATGGGGATTAATTGATTGTCAACAGATTTTAGCTTGACTTTTAGTAGCCCGTCTATATAATCGCGCCCGTGCCGGAGTGGTGAAACTGGTAGACGCAGGGGACTCAAAATCCCCCGGCCTCACGGTCATGTCGGTTCGACTCCGACCCCCGGCACCAAGTGAAAACAATGACTTACCAGCTTACAACAGACATTAACCATTTTTGATATTTTGTATTTGGTCATTTTGTCCCGCCATAGTCCCGCTTTTCTATTTTCTTACCTTCAAAAAAGCACTAATCATAATCGTTGAATTGTTGTATATATTATCTATTATCCTCCCTATCCCCCACATTCGTCATAGGGGTGTCCTTCGCCACGTAAAGGAATTACTGAGCTGCCTTCGAGATGTTCCGGTACTTTCGTTAAAAGACAATTTGGGTAGCAGGATGGTATTAGGTTTATATTTGTTTCTTCCTGTAAGTGAGTGTTCGATAATTTTTAAGGTCAACATGCACTATTTCAAACAGTATTCATTATGAGCTGCTGCCATTTTACTCATATTTTACCCACCAGGCTTTTAGTCTTTATTACCACAAAATACCCAGGTGTGTTTTTTGGTTCTAACTGATTATTAAGCATAATTTTCTATTTTCATTTTTTCTTAAATACGGTAGGATTACATAAAATTTCGGAAAATACCTATAAAGTATATTAATTGTTGGGCACATAATAGAGGCATATTAAAACGATGTAAAAACGGAGGGTGCTCTTATGATGGGTTGGATAAAAGACAAAATAAGAAAGGCCAAATTTGGGCAGCCAATCATAGTGACTGAAGAAATATTGTATTTAATACGTAATCTGTTCACCTGGCATTTACAGAATGATATTACCCTCAGAACTTTAATGCAGGATCCCGATCAGATCTCTTCTGCATACCCGCTCAACACTCTTATCAAATATGCCGATCACGATATCGTTATGCTATTAGCCATGTACGCAAGAATAAGTGTTCGAACTCCTGGGTACAGTTATCGAGATATTCTCTACAACATGGACCAAATCCTGCCAAAACGTAGAGGACATATACCAGTTGAGATGTGGTCTCCGGAAAATGTCTTTGAATATATAGGTTACCGGTTAACCATAGATCGTCCGGGAGAACTTTACCCTATATCAAATGCACGGGCAATTCTTGAATTGACTCTTGACGAGCTCGTAAATTATTACCGAGCCCACCCAAACGCGTGATAAAGAATAAAACGAGGCCCAACCATGCAATCCACGCGGACCCGCGTTCCGCGGGCCGGTGATCGCCACGTTATGAAGAGGAAAGAAAATGATAAATAGACAACATTGGCAATATTTCCTTTCTTTAGAACAAGAGATTATAAAAATTTCTCACTTCATTTCTATAGATAAACGAAATTTTGACACATTCTCGCTCAAATTATTAAAGATATATCTTTCAGTATGCTCGGAAGTTGATGTTGTGGCAAGATTGCTATCAAAAAAAATAGACTTGGAATCTTATCGAGAAAAAACAGAGAACGAAAAAAGATTAAAAAATATGGATACTTACCGAAATATTATTAATTTGCATTATCCTGGAATTTCGAAAGTAGTTATAAATATAGATTTATATAAAATAAATTTTAATCCGTGGAATAAGTTCTCTAAAAATGAGAACCCTGAATGGTGGCAGCAATATAACAAGGTAAAACACACCAGAGAAGAGTTTTTTCATCAAGCAAACTTGGGAAATACTCTAAATTCTCTATCTGGTTTATTAGTTCTATTAAACTACTATTGCCATCCTATGAATCACGAAAGCGCATATATAACTCTTGATGACTCAACTACTCCGAGATTAATGATGATAGAAGGTAAGAATGTAATTCCTGGAGCTTCATGGGAAGGGACAAGAATATATTTGCCTGAACAAGAAATACTTAATAAGTGAATTAAATAATTTCATAACAAAGGCAATACAGCCGATCGCAAGGCTCGCGCCTTGCTCCGGCTGATTTCACCGTTGATTATTAATTATTTCAAATGCAAATCCTCAAAATATTTTATTCACCATGATTATTGACTTGTAGATACCGTTCTTGTCAAGCGAAAGCTGGCTTATAATTGGGATCATACTTTTTCCCGGATTTCAGGACGCCAAAGATAACGTGAACCAGTTTCCGCATAATCGCACAGACAATCACTTTCCCATTTTTGCCTTTATCTTTTAGGCGGTTATAAAACGCGATCATAACAGGATTGCATTGAATCGATACCAACGCCGGCATATAAAGGGCTTTTCTGAGCCGCGCATGTCCGATTTTACACAATCTTGGGTTTGCCTTTAATAGATGATCCTGAGAGCGTTTCCTTTGGCGCGAGTCCGATGAACGCCACCAGTTGACGCACATGATCAAATTTTTCCAGATCATCTAATTCTGCCAGGATGTGAGGAATGGTTGCCTTACCGATACCGGGAATAGAATCCAGCAAATCATGTTCTCCGTTTAAGGTTAGGATCTTGCTCCTATCAGATCGAGCAATTTGTTGTCTGATTTTTTCAATTTCTTGATTCAAATAAGCGATATGTTCTTTGATCAAAAAAGATGACGGATTCATGTGCCGTGCTGATCCGATTCTTCTCCTGACTTCGCATGTCGATCAGGCTATCAACCCGTCTGACCAGAGCTCTCAAGGACCTGATCTCCGGTGAAGGTGGAATCCATGGACCTGGTTTCATAGCCAGGCAGAATCGGCCAATCAAGGCGGCATCAATCTTATCCGTCTTGGTGCGGATCAGTTCACTCTGACCAAACCCCTTGATGCGGGCGGGATTGACAATACTAACGATGTGACCGGCTTCATGAAGATAGATCGCTAAATCCTCTCCATAGTTGCCAGTCGCTTCTAGACAGGCATGGACCTTTTGAATTCCCTGTTTCTCAAGCCAGACCATCAGGGTCTCAAAACCTTCCGCCGAATTCTTGCAGGCCTTATGTTTTGTCTTCCCATCTACAAGAAGTGCGGCATCGAATTTCTGTTTCGCGATATCTATCCCAAGAACTGTTACTGACATAATAAAATACCCCTCTCAAATTAATTTAACCTCCAGTAAAATAGCTTCGTTCGAATCAACCTTGCAAGTGCAAACTCATTCCCATCTGAGAAGGTTTATGATACCGTACGAGTTATTGAACAAAGCAGTGGGAAGAGGATCTACTCTACAAACCATGCTCTCTGGCATCAGGTGAAATACAGATTCACTCCTCCCATTTTACCCCGGCGTCCCANNAAGAACACAAGGTGGAAGGGATGAGAAAGGAATGGCTCTTAAACCGGTATTTGGCATTGATGAGATCATACTGGAGATTCCCGCAGACCTCATACTTTCTGAAGCAATCTCTTATCAGAGGCCATTAGCAGACGCGGCTGTTTCTTTATCAGGGCCGCATGATGGTGGCTACTTCATGGTGTACCCGCGACCGTCAAGACAGGCGCTCATCGCCCGTTTATAGTCTGCACGCATTTGGTTCAACTGGGCTCCTGGCATGCCACTAGTAGGCTGAGTCGGATCGTAGCCTGTTTGGCTCACACCCCAGCGGTGGCACTCATAACGATCCTTTGCCTGTAGCTCTTCGCTCTGGCCCTTCCGGGGATAGACAAAGATCCTTTCGGCCGATGCTGGCGATACTGATGGGGCCGGTTGAGCATACACCGAAGGCTGTTCTTGATCGACCATTGGTGTAGGTTCATAATAGGGTGAATTATAATAGGAATCATAATAAGG
>PLNU01000155.1 GCA_003142835.1 Syntrophaceae bacterium | reverse complement strand
CTTCTACAATTAAATAATATATCTGTTGTATATTCAGATGTTATACAGGTATTAAAAGGTGTATCTTTAAGTGTTGAAAAAGGACACATTGTTTCGCTTTTAGGGAGCAATGGCGCCGGCAAAACCACTACCCTGAAGGCAATATCGGGATTGCTTAAGCCGGAAAACGGAAAAGTAACAGATGGTTCAGTTATTTACAATGGTAAAAACATTCAGAATCAGTCACCGGAATATATAACCCGTCAAGGAATAATCCAGGTTTTAGAAGGACGCCAACCATTCAAGTATCTTACCATTGAAGAAAATCTGCGTGTAGGCACCGCCACACGTTTCGGGAAACCCTACAAGCAAGACCTCGAGCTTGTTTATAATTATTTTCCCGCGTTAGTGGCCAGAAGAAAGTCTTTAGCCGGATACTGCAGCGGCGGCGAGCTGCAAATGCTGGTAATCGGCCGCGCGTTAATGGCGCATCCTCAACTGCTTATGCTGGACGAACCATCATTGGGGCTGGCGCCGCTTTTTGTCCAGGAAATATTCCGTATAATTAAAAAAATTAATGAAGAAAATTCAACCACAATTGTACTCGTAGAACAAAATGCGCACATGGCTCTGCAAGTTGCTCATTACGGTTATGTCATGGAGAATGGCAAAATTATGATGGAAGGCGCGGCCAAAGATCTAGCGGATAATCCGGATGTCAAAGAATTTTACCTGGGCATGGCGGCAACCGGAATTGCCAAATCCTATAAAGATGTCAAAGCTTACCGGCGCCGCAAACGCTGGCTATAAAAGAATTAGAATATAAAAATTGACAATCGGTCCGAATTAAGTATTATATATGTACCGGAGGTAGTAAAAATGAATCTTACAAGCGATATAAAGTCGGTAACGTACTTAAAATCCAGGGCGGCAGATTTACTCAATCAAATAAACGAAACTCATCGCCCTATAATAATCACACAAAATGGTGATGCCCGTGCAGTACTTCAAGACCCGATAAGCTATGAAAATATGCGTAATGCAATTGGCATCTTAAAATTGATTTCACAGGGTGAGGCTGATATTAGAAACGGTAAAGTTAAAAGTCAGTATGAGGTTTTTAACGATATTGAAAATAAACTTAAAGAAAAACTTAAATGAGCAAAAGATATAAAATACTTTGGGCCGATGTTGCTGAAGATGACCTAATGGATATTATAGAATATATTGCGATTGATAGTCCGGCCAATGTCTTAAAGATACTTCAAAAAATAAAAAAAACGGCATCAATTCTTCATAGTCTTCCCGAACGCGGCCGCGTTGTACCTGAGTTTCAAGATCAAGGCATAATGATATATAGAGAGATAGTAACCGCCCCTTGGCGAATAATATACAGAATATCGGATAAGAATGTTTATGTATTATCAGTTTTGGATGCAAGGAAAAATGTAGAGGATATTCTCTTGAAGAGACTGGCATACAATAAATAATGTTTGCTGCTGAGTTTACCTACCTCTTTTGAGCTACTTATTCTACGACATCAAAGATGACGAACTCGTAAAAAGTCCAATAATTGTCATACCGGCGAAGAGACTGTGTCGCAATTCATTTTTATGTCATTTCGAAGCGAAGCGAGAAATCTTTGTTTCAATAAATTCAGCACTTTAAGATTCCTCACATACGTTCGGAATGACATTTTTTCCTATTATGACACAGTCTCGAAGGCCGGCATCCAGAATTGGTATAAGGGATTTAATAGCGCCCTTCCAACCAGGCAGCAAATTCAGCCACTGTTAAAACATTTATTTGGCCAAGTTGAGACTTTACTGCCAGAAGATGGGCATCGCCGTTGATCAGAGCATCAGCGTTTCCATAAACGGCCAGCTCAAGAAAAATTAAATCATTCGGATCTCGTAACGCCGGTAAATTTTTCGGTACGATTTTGATGTGCACCACTTCGGTATAGGGCAGGAATTCTGCCAGAATAATTTCCTGCTCATTTTTATCGAGTTGGAATTTCGGATAGTTTAAAACCCTTATCAGCTCACTTGCCGTTTCGCGGCTGATAAGCGGGATGAAGCGCTGGCGCATCCAGGCATCCCTGAGCCAGGCAAGACTGCCTTTAGTGAAAAGCAGAGCGGACACAATGCAGTTGGTGTCAAGAACCACACGCGGTTTTTCATCGTCCCTTTCGCGCCCATTTAATTGCGTCCTTTACATCATCTTGTTTAATGCCCAGTTCAGCCAGCTTTGAACGCAAAGCATCCGCTCTCTGAATACGCAAAGGGGTAAGAATAATACGGCCGTTGTCGGTGCTGACATCGTAATAGTCCGCCTCACCGGTGGCTGCAATAACCGCTTTGGGCAGGGTCAGTTGATTTTTTGTTGTTCGTTTAGCTAACATATATACCTCCAAAGCAATGAAGTAAGGAATTCTTTATTTCCATATTCAAGGATATACGTCAAGGCAAAAGGCAGGCTATCAATTACTATTTTACGTATGAGTTCAACAATAATTGTTTGATTTTAATAATAAATTGGCGTAAATAAATAACCACTAAATCAATGGCGATGTTTGAAAAACAGCGGAATTATGTATCAGGTTTATTAATTCTTCTCTTAAAAAGAATAGGAAGCAATAATTTATTATAAAAGCAGGAGGATTCATAAAATGACTAGAGAGTTTAGCGTTGTTATAGAAAAAGATGAAGACGGGTATTTTGTGGCATCAGTACCAACATTGAAGGGCTGCCATACGCAGGCCAAATCCCTTGATGTGCTCATGAAAAGAGTAAAGGAAGCCATTGAACTCTGCCTGGAAGTAGAAGACCCTGTAGTAACCGAATTCATCGGTGTTCAACGTGTGGCGATCAGCGGATGAGCAAACTACCTGTTGTCACCGGTCAGCGCCTTATTAAAGCGCTTCATAAAATCGGTTGCATGCTATTATTCTGTTTAAGAAAAAGAGAAAAGAGGAGGAAATAAATGACCACCAAAACACTAACCGCCGTCCTTCACAAAGAAGACGATTTATATGTGGCCGAATGCCCCGAAGTGGGGACAGTAAGTCAAGGCAGCACTATTGAAGATGCAATTGCAAATCTAAAGGAGGCTACTGAATTATATCTCGAAGAATTCCCCATTCAAGATTTCCCCAAACCTCTCATGACCACGTTTGAGGCTGCAGTGAATGCCTAAGCTAAGTAGAATTCATTGAAGAATTTATTGGAACTTAAAATATATCCCCAAATGCACCCCGTTCATTATTTGTTCAGTAATAATCATTTGATTTTAATAAATAATTGGCGTAAATAATTAAGCATTAAATTTATGGCGCTGTTTGAAAAACAGCGGAATTATGTATTATGCGTATATTAATTGTTATCTGATAAATATTGACATTAATCTGTACACAAGGAGATAGCCCCATGCCAAAAGATAAATTAAACAAAATAATGGTCACTGACCATGTACTTGAGGTCCGCCATCCGGCTTCTGGTACGTTTCTTGATGTGCGTGGGTATATTGCCGACTATATACGAAATCAAAAATATTTCCCCCACTGGAAAATTGACACAAATGTTGTTAATTTCCGCGATGAATCGGACGCGATAAAATTGGACGGCGCCTTTGTTGGATATAAAAGTGCTGGCTATGTTGTTCTGAATCCTCAAACTCACAATTTCTTCACTGATCGTGCTACTGCATTTTGGAAATTGCTAATTAAGAATGACCATTACAAGATTCCTGAACCAACGAGGTTTGGGGCAAGGACTAAGCTTTTCATCCCGTCCAAACAGCCGTTTGAGGAGATTAACAAATCGTTATTTGAAGGCTTTTTCACGGAAAAGGCCAGAGATCTCATAGGAGGGAAAGAAACTGATTTACAATTTATTATTGATTTAAAAGAAGATTTTTTTAATGTGAAAGTGAATGGAGGCCCAATTCATAAGGATGAGGCAAAAAAATATTTTCAATTCGAGTCTGAGCACTTTAAACAGTGTGGTCTCTTCTTAGATATAGACTATTTCAAAACCGACCAACTATCACTTGATAAAATTCCTTCTTTGCTCAAACAAGCCATTGAACTTACATGGCAAAAAGCTGAAAGAATCGCTACTGGTATGGGGCTTTAATAATGGCTGTCAAGCATTTTACCATAGAACTGGATGACACCCCAGATGCAGAAAGCAGAACATCTTTGCCTCATTCCTTAATAGGTAAGGAACGCTTACTGCCTTTGGTCAGAGCAACAGAAACCCCAGAGCAGCAATTGGATTACCAGCAACAAGAACAGGTACAAAATGAAATCACTAACAGACCTGAAACTATTGGTCGCACACCCGCCGATTTATTCGTTACTTTTATCAACCGCACAGAATTTATGGCCACGGCTCTTACCTTTCTTTCGTTCGTAATCTTTGTAGGCAATCTTAAACAAGCAAGTGATTTTAAATGGCCATTACTTACTTCTGCAATTATGAATGCTGTATGGTTTGGAATAATCGGTGTCCGTCGCTTGATTGCATGGCTGGCAATGAAGCAGCAGAAACATGGCACATAACACCTGCGTCAACCCAAACCTGATTAACGCTTTTTTGTTTACATTCCAGCCTTTGTTGCCGGTCGGGTTACGCAGCGCGTTATATTTTCTATAGTGTCCCGTGGCCTGAAACCGGCGAGAACACTGCGAAGGAGAGGATATTTTTATGCCACGACTGACCGAACAGGAACAACAGGAGATCATTCGCTTTATCGAGGCGGACAGGCCGTTGCCGGATAAGTATCGCTTTCTGCTGTTTGAGGATAAGCGGGAGGTGGAACTGGTCTGGAATGGAAAGACCAGCGAGGTCTGCAATATAGTTCTGCCTTTTCAAGTCATCGAGCAGGTGGACGAGCCACGCGCCGAGAAGCCAGAGGATAGCGGAATACAAGGGGACCTTTTCGACGCACGCGGACGACAGCTTAAGGGCTGGACGAATAAGCTTATCTGGGGTGATAACAAGCTCATTCTTTCATCACTGAAGAACGGTCCGTTGCGCGAGGAAATCGAGAAGCAGGGCGGCATCAAACTCATGGCCATTGATCCGCCGTTTGACGTGGGCGCGGATTTCAGCATGGACATTGAGATTGGCGGCGATACCTTCACCAAGAAGCCCAACATCCTTGAAGAAATTGCCTATCGCGACACCTGGGGCAAAGGTGCGGATTCCTTCATCGCCATGATTTACGAGCGGTTGGTGCTGATGCGGGATCTCCTGGCGGAGGATGGGAGCATTTACGTGCATTGCGATTGGCGGCTAAATAGTGTGATGAGATTGGCACTTTCAGAAATATTTGGCGAGCAAAACTATAAAAATGAAATTATTTGGCAGAAAATTCGTACAACAAAGGCTCAGTCAATTGGATTTGGCATAGTACATGATTCCATTTTCTTTTATTCAAAATCAAATAAAACAGGTTTCATCAACCAATATAAGGAATTTGATGAAAACTATATTTCTTCCCATTACAAACCAGATTCATCAGGACGACTATTCAGGACTGTATCTTTATTGCAAAAAGGGAAAGGTGCAGCAAAGAATTTTAATGGAAACATCATTGAGCCCCCTGCTGGTATGCATTGGATATGGTCGCAGGAAAGAATTGACGAAGCATTTACGAATGGATTAATTAGGTTTACATCAAATGGTAGACCTGAAAAGGTTCAGTATCTTGATGAAATGAAAGGCGATATTGTAGACGATTTATGGCATGACATATTTCCAATTAATTCCCAAGCATTAGAAGCTATCGATTACCCTACTCAAAAACCAGAAGCCCTGCTTGAAAGAATCATCAAGGCCTCCTCCAACGAAGGCGACATTGTGATGGACATCTTTTCCGGTTCCGGCACGACGGAGGCTGTAGCGGAAAAGTTGGGGCGCAAATGGATAGGCTGTGACTTGGGTAAGTTCGCCATCCACACAACACGCAAGCGGCTGATCGGCGTGCAGCGTCAACTCAAGGCCGAGGGCAAGGACTACCGCGCCTTTGAAATTCTCAATCTAGGCAAATACGAACGTCAGCACTATATCGGCGTCAATCCCAATCTGCGCGAAGAAGAGCAGCGCAAGCAACTGGAAGAAAAAGAAGCGGCGTTCCTCGATCTGATACTGCGGGCCTACCGGGCGGAGAAGACGGATGGCTTCGCCAGTTTCCACGGCAAGAAAGCCGGAAGATTGGTGGCTGTGGGTCCGGTGAACCTGCCGGTGACGCGACTATTCGTCGAGGAGATCATTCTGGAGTGCCGCAAGAAGCACATCACCAAGGTGGACATTCTGGGCTTCGAGTTCGAGATGGGGTTGTTTCCCAATGTGCTGGATGAAGCGCGGGCCAAGGGGATTGATATCGCACCCAAGTACATCCCCGCCGAGGTTTTCGACAAGCGGGCAGTGGAGAAGAACCAGGTGGTCTTCCACGATGTGTCCTATATCGAAGTCAAACCGATTGTGCGTGAAGGAAAGAAAGGCTCATCGCCCGCAGTGGCGATGGAGTTGACGGACTTTTCGGTATTCTACTCACAGGACTCGATTGCCAACGCGGAGGCGGAGATCAAGAACAAGGGCAGCCGGATCGTGGTGGAGAAGGGTCAAATCGTCAAGGTGAGCAAGGACAAGGACGGCATCGTCACCCGCGAAGTGCTCACCAAGAACTGGACGGACTGGATTGATTACTGGTCGGTGGACTTCGACTTTGAGAGCAAACGTGAAATTATTCGGGTGAAGAACGAGGATACAGGCGAATGGGAAGAACGCTGGACAGGAGATTACATCTTTGAGAACGAGTGGCAGACTTTCCGCACTAAGAAGGATCGTTCGTTGGAACTAAAGAGCGTCTTTCACGAATGTACGCCGGGGCGTCGCAAGATCGCGGTGAAGGTGGTGGACATTTTCGGCAACGACACGATGACGATCGTGGACGTGAGCGTGGGGAAGAACGGAGGGAAGAAATAACGGCGAAGATAACCGACGGGTATCGCATCGAGGATCATTTCGTTGACGTCACCGAAATGGTCGCTATCGGCAGCGGCGTGGAAATATTTGGTGTCCACTATGGAAAGAAAAGGGGACAGATTTATTTTACCAACAGTTCCAAAGTGCGAATAATTGGGGACAGCCGCTATGTGCGGCCCCGGCAAGGTCGCGTGATCCAGCGGGTGTGAATCCCGCCCCGGAAGCAAGGCCATCCACCGGCTGGCAAGTCCTTGGAGGCTGTATGATAACATGGAGGTTTAAGTTCAATGAACGTCAGGACTACCTGGAGAGAATAGATTATGGTGTTTAATGCAAAAATTCCCTACAACGATCTACCGCCGCTTCCGCCCGAAGTCGATGTCGAAACCAAGACGATCCTTAAGGAGACCATCGCCGCCAGAAGTGCGTTGGCGGAATTGAAAGGCCTCGGCGCGACGATTCCCAATCAGGCCCTGCTGGTGGACTCCCTGATCTTGCAGGAAGCGAAGGCCAGTTCTGAAATCGAGAATATCATCACCACCAGTGACGCGCTGTTCCAGGCCTTTACAGCAAAGACAAAACAAACCGATCCGTCAACAAAGGAAGTTCTTCGTTACCGGGAGGCCCTGTGGAAGGGATACAACGACTTAAAAGACCGGCCGGTTCTCACCACCAACCTGTTCATAGAACTTGTCCGGACGATTAAAGAACATTCGGGCGGTATCCGCAGGATGCCGGGAACAGCCGTCGCCAACGCCGCAACCGGAGCCGTCATCTACACACCCCCGGAAGGTGAAACCGTTATCCGAGATAAATTGAAGAACCTGGAGGATTTCATCCATGCCGAGGACGACCTGGACCCGTTGATCAAACTGGCCCTGATCCATTATCAATTCGAGGCGATTCACCCCTTTGCCGACGGCAATGGCCGGACAGGGAGAATCATCAACATTCTCTTCCTCGTCCTGAACGGTTTGCTGGATCTGCCGGTACTCTATCTCAGCAAGTCCATTATCGAACAGAAGAATGACTACTATCGCCTCCTGCGTCAGGTAACCGAGAAGGGCTTGTGGGAACCGTGGATTCTCTTCATGCTGAAGGCAGTCAAAGATACCGCTATATTTACCCGCGAACGGACCCTGGCAATTCGGGCGCTAATGAATGAAACGATGGAGAAGGCCAAGGAAAAACTGCCTGCCCGCGTTTACTCCAAGGAACTGATCGAAACGATCTTTCGCCAGCCCTATACCAAGGGGCAATTTCTAGTCGATGCAGGAATAGCAAGACGCCAGACAGCAGCAGAATATCTCAAGGAACTGGAGAGAATCGGGATTCTGAAACCTCACAAAATAGGCAAGGAAACTCTTTTTCTGAACGTGGATCTATATGGACTGCTGTCAAAATAACATGTCGATGATATCGACATGAAACAATAACGTGTCGATTTATGTTTGTTTTGTGGACACGTTTTCTACGGTCGCTGGAACAGGAACGACGGCTGATTGAAGCGCATTTGGCCGAGGCTAATAGTGAACTGCTTTCCAATAGGATTACGGGTTGAGACGCCCGCAAAAAAGAAAGGCGAGTAACCGGACATGGCACTGCATAAAGATTTTCCGCAATCCCCGCACGCGATTCTCGATCCGGACATCCGTTGGTTTCCCGCCGATGAGGCGTTGCGGGAAAGCAGCATGGAGAAGCTCATGCCGCCGCTGGTGGCGGAACTGCGTCGCAAGGTGAAGGAGTTCCGGGACGGGGGCTACGTGGGCGCGGCGCATACCAGCCGGAGCCTGCTCAATTGGTGGTTCAAAACCCCGCACCTGTTGCCGAAAGCCGACGGGACCATGGCGGAGTTTGAATACTACTTCGCCCAGCGCGAGGCGCTGGAGACGATTATCTACCTCTACGATGTCGTGGGGGTTAAGGACAAACACGATTTGATGCGCTTCGATTCCAGCGGCCTTGTATCCGGGAGCATGTTCGACGAGACCTGGCGGCGGTTCGTGGTGAAGATGGCGACGGGGACAGGCAAGACCAAGGTCTTGAGCCTGGCGCTGGCGTGGAGTTTTTATCACAAACTTTACGAGCCGGAATCGGAACTGGCGCGCAACTTCCTGGTCATTACACCCAACATCATCGTCCTGGACCGGATTTACCGCGATTTTCAGGGCCTCCGTATCTTCTTCGACGATCCGGTACTACCGAATAACGGCGTGGACGGGCGCAACTGGCGTGACGATTTTCAACTGACGCTGCATCTGCAAGACGAGGTTCGTATCACCCGGCCTACGGGCAATATCTTTCTGACCAACATCCACCGGGTTTATTCGGGCGATGATATTCCGCCTTCACCCGATGATGAAGACATGCGGGATTATTTTCTGGGCAAGCGACCCACTGGCGCGACCACGGATTCCAAGGTGGACTTGGGCATGATCGTCCGGGATATAGATGAGCTGATGGTGTTGAATGACGAGGCGCACCATATTCACGATCCGCGCATGGCCTGGTTCAAAGCCATTGAAGACATTCACAACCGGCTGAAGCAGAAGGGGGCGGCTCTGAGTATGCAGGTGGACACAACGGCCACGCCCAAGCACAACAACGGGGCGATTTTCGTACAGACCGTATCTGATTATCCGCTGGTGGAAGCCATTTCGCAGAACGTGGTCAAACATCCTGTTCTGCCCGACGCGCCGAGCCAATCGAAGTTGATCGAACGGCAGAGCGCGAAGTACACCGAAAAATATACCGACTATATCCATCTTGGCGTGATCGAATGGCGCAAGGCATACGCTGAACACGAGAAGATGGGCAAGAAGGCGATCCTGTTCGTGATGACCGACGACACGCGCAACTGCGACGACGTGGCCGAGTATCTGCGGGGCACGTATCCAGAATTTGCCGATAAAGACACCGTGCTGGTCATTCACACCAAAAACAACGGCGATATTTCCGAATCCGCCTCGGGCAAGGACAAGGACGAACTGGATAATCTGCGCAAACAGGCCAATGAGATTGACGGCATGGACAGCCCATATAAGGCGATCATCTCGGTTATGATGCTGAAGGAAGGGTGGGATGTACGCAATGTAACCACCATAGTGGGTTTGCGCGCTTATTCTGCTCAGAGCAACATCTTGCCCGAACAGACGCTTGGCCGGGGTTTGCGCAAGATGTATCCCGGCGATGTCGAAGAGTACGTCAGCGTGATCGGCACCAAGGCCTTTATGGAGTTCGTGGAATCAATTCAGGCCGAAGGCGTGGTGCTGGAGCGCAAGGCAATGGGGGAAGGGACGGGGCCGAAGACGCCGCTGGTGGTCGAAGTTGATAAGGAAAACGTGAAGAAGGACATCGCCGCGCTGGACATTGAAATCCCGGTGCTGACGCCCCGTGTTTACCGGGAATACAAAAGTCTTGGCGATCTGGATGTGGGTACGCTGGGGCATCAGCGATTGTTGTATTTGCAGTTCAGCGAAGAGCAACAGAGGGAGATTGTATTCAAGGACATCACGACCGGCGAGATTACGCATACCACGATCCTCGACACGGCCGGCGTTGCCGACTATCGCAGCGTGATCGGCTACTTCGCGCAGACCATCATGAAGGATCTGCGCCTGGTCAGCGGCTATGACGTGCTGTATGGCAAGGTCAAGGCGTTTGTGCAAGAGGAGTTGTTTGACTGCCCGGTAGGGCTGGAAGATCCCAACACATTACGCAATCTGTCAGAACTGGCTGCCACCAAGACACTGATTGAGACCTTCAAAAAGGCTATCAACGCGCTAACCGTCCGGGACAAAGGCGACGCCGAAATCCGGGACACGATCAAGTTGCGCCAGACCCGGCCTTTTGTGGCTAAGGATCAAGGCTACCTTGTCCCGAAGAAAAGCGTCTTCAACCGCATCATTGGTGACAACCAACTGGAGCTTCGGTTTGCCGCATTCCTTGAGGATTGCAGCGAAGTGGTCTCTTACGCGAAGAACTACATGGCCGTGCATTTCAAGCTGGACTACGTGAACGCCGATGGCGACATTTCCAACTACTACCCGGATTTTATGGTCAAGCTGTCCGCTAAGCGGATTGTCATTGTCGAAACGAAGGGGCGGGAGGACTTAGATGTGCCGCTGAAGATGGCACGGTTGCGGCAATGGTGCGAGGACGTCAATCGAGTGCAAACAGACGTAGAGTACGACTTTGTTTACGTGGACGAAGAAAGTTTTGAAAAATACAAGCCGACCTCATTCCGCCAATTGCTGGAGGGTTTTAAGGAATACAAAGGGGAAATATAATAAGGCGCTTTACTGGACGGCACACCGTCGGTGATGCATGCCGTTAGAGGATATTTTGTAGACATAAAAATTATTTATTATAACTTAGAAGGAAATACATGAATCGTCTATTTGATAAAAAAGAATCGTGGACTAATGAAGAAAGAAAAACAAGACAAGATGAAAGTCTGTCCGGCATGGTAAAGCTGGGCTATGAAAAGTCAGCCCGCCTGAAATCAATATTGGACAAAAACAAGATCAATCCACAAAACATTAAAACAAGAGAGGATTTGGAAAAACTGCCGGTTACATCGCGGGAAAAATTGGTGGATATGGAAATGCAGGAGCCTCCTTATGCCGGACTGGAAAACCAAGCGATACCAATTGATCGAATATTTACTTCACCCGGACCGGTCTATGAACCGCATCTATCCGAAGATGATAATTTATGGGCGCGCGCTTTTTTTGCCGCGGGAATCGGCGCAGGAGACATAGCTCTTAACGCATTTTCTTATCACCTGGTGGCGGCAGGATTAACTTTCCATAGCGGACTGCAAAAAGTAGGCGCGACGGTTGTTCCCTCCGGAACTTCTTCTTCACAAATTCAAGTGCAATTAATCAAGGATCTCAAAGTTACCGCCTATGTCGGCACTCCCAGCTTTTTATCGTCCATCATTTCCAAAGCAGGGGAGATGGGTTTTGATTTCAAGAAGGACTTTCGCTTGAAAAAAGCCTGCTTCGCGGCGGAACCTTTGCTGCCTGACATGCGCCGCTCTTTTGAAAATGAATATGGCATCGATACTTATCAGATGTATGGGGCTACTGAAGTTGGAGATGTGGCTTATGAATGTTCACAAAAGAATGGCTGGCACATTTGCGAAGAAACTATCGTAGAAATTGTCGATCCGGCAACGGGGAAAAATGTTGCTCCGGGAGAATTAGGTGAAATTGTAGTTACGAGACTCAATGAAATATTCTTTTTGTTGCGTTTTGGTACGGGGGATTTATCGCGCATAATTACAGATGCGTGTCCTTGTGGAAGAACCTCCAGCCGGATTGCCGGAATTTCCGGAAGGATAGGCGATGCTGTAAAGGTTAGGGGGCTATTTATAGCGCCCAGTCAACTTAAAATGATTCAGGCAAAATTCAACAATCTGCCGCTGCAGGCAAATGTCAGCCGCATTGGTCATGAGGATGTCCTGAAATTAAGAGTTGAAAAGATTTCTCCGGAGATTGGCTCTCCTGCCTGGGAAGATAATTTTAAGAAAATATTTCGCGAGATTTGTACAGTAAAAATTGATCAATTGGAATATCTGAGCGCGGGGGTTATTAAGCCTGAAGAGAAGCTGATTGTTGATCAGCGCCAGTGGTAGCTTTGACGACCTCGTAAAAAGTCGTCACCCCGGCGAATGCTGGGGTCTAGGATTTTTATAACTATTTATAATCACTGGATACCGGCTTTCGCCGGT
>PLNU01000115.1 GCA_003142835.1 Syntrophaceae bacterium | reverse complement strand
ACTTTAACCGGACAGTCGTGAGCGAAAGTAATTAAGATTGATAAACTGAAGCTGGAAGAGAATTAGAGGAGTGGTTTGATTGAGGAAATCGTTATGAACACACACAAAGAGAATTTTGAACTTTGGTTTTGTGAAATCGTTAAACCTCTTTATAAAAACGGAAATGCGGGTTTTACTTTGTTAATGATTACATTTCCACTATTGGAGAGATATTTACGTTCAGAAAGTGGTACTAATGCGGGGGATTTTAAAAGTCCTTTTTTTAGATCATTAAGAAAATTATTTCCGGTGCTGGAGAACGATACAGTTGCGAGGCGATTTTGGAATGTATTTAGAAATGCGATTTTGCATCAGGCTACGTTGCCGAAACAGGAAAGGGAAGGAGTAAGGGTGAAGGCTGGATTGTTGAGTAGCAAAGGAGAGAGAAGATGTCGAAATTGGTGAGAATGGTGATTTCTGGCTTAATCACGTTAGGTTTGCAGAGCGTGTTTTAGATGTTATTAATAAACATTTTGAAATCTTTGAGGGAAAGGATCTTGATGGTTTGCCGATGGTGCAAACAACATTAGATGGATATTGTAGTACATGTGGTCAGTCTAAAATAGAACATCATTTAAGAAAATTTTAGTAAATAATAGTGAAAAATTTGACTGTGTTCTGACTCTAAAAAACGGGGTATTAATTTTTGGTAAGCATATGTAATTACATGAGTAAAATGGAGCGGGCGATGGGAGTCGAACCCACGACGTCCAGCTTNNCTCAGAAGAGAACAAAAGACAGTAAAAGAAAACAAATACAAACCAGAACGACGCTGGTCATCTTAGCCAGCTGAGATTTTTTGTCAAGGCTTTTTTGGCCGCATCCTTATGGTAACTGACTTTCCGTGCGCCTCAAACCCCTCCATGTCAGCGAATCTCGCCGCCCGCCTTCCGTATTTCTGCAGGGACTCTTTCGTGAAGAAAAGTACGCTGCTTCGCTTCACGAAATCGTACACACCTAAGGGAGATGAAAATCTTGCCGTTCCCCCTGTGGGAAGGATGTGATTGGGCCCGGCCATATAATCTCCGAGGGTCTCCGGCGTATTGTGCCCGAGAAAAATGGCGCCCGCGTGNNTGCTCCGGCGCAAACCGGTTGGCGATGCTTGTTGCCTCATGAATATTTCTGGTTACGATAATGGCGCCGTAGTCTGTGAGAGCGCGTGAGGCAATCGCCTTTCTTTTCAGGCCATTTAACTGCAGAGCAACTTCCGCGGCCACTTTCTTGGCCAAGGCTTCATGTGGGGTGAGAAGAACGGCGCTCGCCATTTCATCATGTTCCGCCTGGGCAAGGAGATCAGCGGCGATATAAGAGGCATCTGCCGTTGCGTCCGCTATGATCAGAATCTCGCTGGGGCCGGCGGCCATATCGATTCCGCACCAGCACCACTGGTAAACCATCATCTTGGCTGCAGTTACATAGGCGTTGCCGGGACCAACGATCTTATCCACTCTCGGTATCAGGTCCGTGCCGTTTGCAAGAGCGGCTACGGCCTGTGCGCCTCCTACCTTGAATATACGCGTGACGCCGGCGAGCTTCGCTGCGGCAATTATCAGAGGATTTATTTTTCCGCCTCTTGCGGGTGTAACCAGGATGATTTCAGGAACGCCCGCGATCTTTGCCGGAACAGCCGCCATGATTACGGTAGAGGGATACGAGGCAAGACCGCCGGGGGCATAAATGCCCACGCGATCGAGGGGTGATATCTGCTGTCCAAGTTCAATACCCGCTTCATCAGAAACGGACCAGCTCTTAATTATCTGTCTCTCATGGAACCTTTTCAAGCGCTTCGCCGAAAGCTTGAGGATAGCTATCTCTTCCGCCTTGACCACGGCTACAGCCTTTTTTATTTCTGCGGATGTTACTTCTATCGTATCCTCAGTGGGAATCCACTTGTCGAACTTCTTGGTATATGTAAAAAGGGCCTTGTCCTTTCCCTTGCGGACGTCTTCCACAATTATCTTTACCTGTTTCCAGATGTCCTCATTGAACCAGCCGCGATTCTTAATCTGCTGGAATATGTTCTCGAAGCCGGCCTGGTCGGTGCGGATAATTCTCATCTTAGCTTGAGACCCTTTTTATATTGGCGCCAATGGCGGAAAATTTCTTTTCGATCTCCTGGTATCCCCTGTCTATATGGTAAACCCGGGAGAGCTCCGTCTTTCCTTCCGCCGCCAATCCCGCGAGGATCAGCGAAGCGGAGGCCCGGAGGTCTGTCGCCATGACCGGAGCCCCTTTGAGCTTCGGTATTCCCTTCACCATGGCACTGTTTCCATGAATCAGGATATCGGCCCCCATCCTCATCAATTCACTCACATGCATAAATCTGTTTTCAAAAACCGTTTCTGTTATGACGGAGAGCCCGTTTGCTACAGACATCAAGGCCATCATCTGGGCCTGCAAGTCCGTGGGAAATCCCGGATAGGGGAGCGTTGTTATATCAATGCTCTTAATCTTCTTTTTAGCCACGGCCCTGATGCC
>PLNU01000173.1 GCA_003142835.1 Syntrophaceae bacterium | reverse complement strand
CAGGATGTTTTGGGCGTTTATGCCCATGAGGATGTTTATCAGCTTTGTGTTTTGTTTGTACGCGCGGGAAAGCTTCTAGGCAGCAAATCTTTCGTGCCGGTTAAAATGAAAATGGAGCTGCCTGAAATCATATCATCCTGTCTTACGCAGTATTATGATGGCGGCGCGAATATTCCGGATGAAATTATTATTCCCTGTCCTTTGCCGGATGAGGCTGTTATTGCCGAATGGTTGACAGATAAGAAAGAGAAGAAGGTTGTGCTGACGATTCCTGCTCGGGGCACAAAAAATGCCCTGCTGGATATGGCCGTTGCTAATGCCCGCAACCTCTGGGAATCAGGGCAGAAGAAGGAAGAACAAAAGACAGCCGCAATGAAAATTCTTCAGGAAAAATTATCTCTTGCGAAGTTGCCGCGCAGAATTGAGTGTTATGACATTTCTAATATCAGTGGCAAGCATGCCGTGGGCTCCATGGTGGTATTACAAGATGGTGAGCCGGATAAGTCCAGCTATCGCCGTTTCCGCATCAAGACAGTATCCGAATCAGATGATTATGCCATGATGTATGAAGTGCTTTCACGCCGGTTTGCTTATAGTGAAAATTTGCCGGATTTAGTTGTGGTTGATGGCGGCAAAGGCCAGCTCAATGTCGCGCTTTCTGTGTTGAAGGATTTAAAGGTCAAACTGGATGTCGTTGGTTTGGCCAAAGAAGAGCGCACGATTATTTCTGGCAGTGGCATCATCAAAAAGAAAGACCGCAAATCGGAGGATCGAGTGTATCTGCCGCGGCGCAAAGATGCCATATATCTATCCGCCTGGCCGCCTGCACTGCGGATGCTCCAGCAAGTGCGGGATGAAGCCCACCGCTTTGCATTGAGCTATCATCATCAATTGAAGCAAAATAATGATCTGCACTCTATGCTTGATGAAATTCCCGATATCGGTGAGGCGCGTAAGAAAATGTTGCTTGTGCATTTCGGTTCGGCCCTCCAAGTTAAAAATGCCACGATTGAAGAATTGCAAAAGGTGCCGGGAATTGGTAAGGAACTTGCTGAAAAAATTTATACTGTCTTGTCATTGAAGTAGAGAACGGTCGCCCAGGCATACGCCGGGCAGGCTGACCGTTCTCTACTGTTAGTGGAGTTCACTGAATATGGATTTGATAACAATTATTCTTGTGGCTATCGGACTTAGTGTTGATGGTTTTTCTGTGGCGATAGGCATTGGAGCAGCAAACACAAAAAGATCGTGGGCTCCGGTGCTGCGACTGGCAGCGGCCTTTGGACTATTTCAGTTTGCTATGCCGATTGCAGGTTGGCTGGCCGGATTAACAATAGTTAATGTTATTGCGAATTACGATCACTGGATAGCTTTCGCTCTCCTGGCTTATGTCGGCAGTAAAATGATTTGGGAAGCATTGAAGAAGGAAGAAGAAAAGGAAACAGATGATCAGACCAAAGGGTTGCCGCTGTTATTGCTCTCCATTGCCACGAGTATTGACGCGTTGGCTGTGGGTTTCAGCTTTTCCGTATTAAAAGAGCAGATATTATTTCCCTCAGTTATTATCGGTATCGTTTGTTTTCTCATGACGGCCGTCGGAGTGATTTTCGGCAAGGTACTGGCAAGAATCTTCGGTAAAAAAGTATCAATCTTCGGCGGCGTAGTCCTGATCGGAATTGGTATAAAGATATTGATTGAGCATATGTAAAATATAGGTAAATAGTAAATAGTGATGGGTAATGAGTAAGAGAAAAGAGACACACCGTAAACTATCCCACTTTGGAGGGGGCAGGGGGAGGAACTTAGTGCTATACGATAACGGAAAAATCCACCCCCGTCGTTTCGCGCCACCCCCGCCAGCGGGGGAGAAACTGTAGCTGGATAAGATCCGCATCCACAGATTATTGTGTTTAGTGTGGAACCGCTTTGCTTGTTCCAAACTACGAGAAGCAATGGAGTCTGAAATATGTTCTATCAAATTATCAAAGTTAAAAAGGAAGAGATCGGGTTAGTGTGGCAATTTGTTCACGGCAAGCCGCAATTGGAATATATTTATTTACCCAATCCAAAAGAGAAATTGAAAGAGCGAATTATAAAAGATTTTCCTGAAATCAATAAAATCCCACGCAAGATTTCGGGCGGTATTGATGATCGAATTGCAAAATTATATTTTGGTAAAAAAGAAAATATCGATCTTTCTCTTTTGAATTTATCCAAGCTCACAGATTTCTCAGCAAAAGTATTAAAACAAGCATGTAAAATTCCCCGCGGCAAAGTAGTCACTTATTCAGGATTGGCGGCCAAATTGGGTCGTCCGGGCGCAGCGAGAGCAGTGGGCACAGCGCTGGCTAATAATCCTTTTCCTATCATTATTCCCTGCCATCGCGTGGTTCGTGCCGACGGATCGCTGGGCGGTTTCGGCGGAGGCCTTAAGATGAAGGGAGAATTACTTGATAGAGAAGGTGTCGCACTTAATGATCAAGACCGAGTGAATGCGGAATCTTTCCGTCAATAATCATTGATTTTCCTGGTTCTAATTACTATAATGCTTATCAAGCAAACAGTTCCAGGCAAACATACTATAAGAATAAAATTATTTGTGTTTAAAATATGTATGGAAATATCAAAGCNNATATTTTTTCATCTTTGAAATTAATCATATCATTACAATATGTTAGAAAACAATAACTGTAATGGCACAGGCCTTGCTTTCTAACCAGTTGTGTGAAACTAAGAAAAAATGACTAGTAAAGAGATTAAAGATGAAGAAAATTCTAGTATTAAGGAGATTCAAGCATGGATGATAAATATATTAATAGAATTATAGCATTAGTGGTAATGGTGATAGTAATTTTAGCGCCGGTTTGGGCACAATCCCAGGACAATAGCGAATCTTCCTCAGCCCAAAATTTCAACAAAGAAGAATTAGCGCAGATGCTTGCGCCTATCGCCCTTTATCCCGATGCTCTTTTGTCACAAGTATTGATGGCTGCATCCTATCCTTTCGAGGTGGTTGAGTCTGACCGGTGGCTGGCAAAAAACCCGGGTCTTAATGGTGATGCACTGGACAATGCTTTAAAAGAAAAAGATTGGGATGTCAGTGTTCTTTCGCTTTGCTATTACCCTAAAGTTCTTTCCATGATGACCGAAAACCTTAACTGGACGGCGAGGCTGGGTGATGCTTTCGTTAATCAGCAGCAGGAGGTCATGGATACAGTTCAAGAGTTGCGCGCCAAAGCATACGCCCAGGGAAATATTACGACAACTGAAGAGCAGAAGGTGATAGTGGAGGAACGTATTATTCGCATTGAAACGGCTAGTCCCGATTATCTGTATGTGCCGGTCTATGATCCTTATGTGATTTATGGGCCGTGGTGGTATCCGGCGTACCTGCCTTTCCCAATATTTTATCCCGGAGTGGCGGTTATTGGCCCAAGAATTGTTTTTTCTCCTCGAGTCTATGTCGGCTTTGGAGTCTTCGGCTGGAGCGTTTTTAATTGGCGTGCCCGCAACATGGTGATCGTAAATATTGACAGAACAAAAAGATTCAACAGGAACGTAAATGTATACAGGGGTGTGGAGCATTCTCCTTGGCGCCCTGACCGTGAAAGAAGATTTGTACGCGAACAGCGCGCAAGAGAAATTCCTCAGTATCGGCCTGTGGTAAGGCCTTTAGCGCCGGTTCCCGCAAGAAGGCCTGGAGGTAAAATTGTAGCACCGCCTAAAAGTGATCCAGGCAGGGAAAGAAAGGGTGTTATTGAGAAAGACAAAGTCGAAAAACGGGAACAACCGGATAGAAAGATAGAGCCGAGAAACAGAAATGTAGAAGTTAAGTCGCCCCCCGGTCAAGTTAAACCACGTCCGGAAAGAAAGGGTGTTATTGAGAAAGACAAAGGCCAAAAACGGGAACAACCGGATAGAAAGATAGAGCCGAGAAGCAGAAATGTAGAAGTTAAACCGCCCGCTCAAGTTAAACCCCAGCCGGAAAGAAAGGGTGTTATTGAAAGAGGCAAAGTCGAAAAACGAGAACGCCTTGATGACACTCGCAATGCGCCCCGTGAGGGAAGGGGAGAGAGCGACAGGGGAAATGAACGCGGTAGTGGTGGTGGCCGTGAGGGAAGAAGATAAGATTTCTTTATATTCTCCTGAGTAAACCCCCGGCTCTGCCGGGGGACTCCCCGAGTTTGACAATTCCGGGAGCATGAAATGAAGAACCAATCATCATACAAGATGTTTTGTCATACCCGAATGCCTTTATCGGGTATCCAGCATTTTGAACTATGATGATCTGGATTCCCGCTTAGAACCACTGCGGGAACGACAATATTTAAAGTTTCAAGGGAACCTCAACAAGAGTGTTTGGGTTTTCCGATTGTGATCAGGCCACTTTGAAGGGCCAGCAATCGTAAAGCCTCCGGCTCTGCCGGAGGATATTTACAATTCTTTTTGATAATCTTTTAGCATGGGCTGCCGATTACTTTAAGTGGTTTGTATTATTATGTCCTGTTTTTAGGATTGTGTATAGTTATGACCAGATTGTCGCGGTGGATGATTTCGTCGTAATCTTTATGCCCCAAAACCTGGTAAATTTGGGATGTCTTTAAACCCATAATCTTGCGGATCTCCGCGGAACTGAAATTGACCAGGCCTTTAGCCAGTGGTGTGCCTTCACGGTCGACGCAGCTAACCGGATCACCCAGGTCAAAGTCTCCTTCCACGTCAATGATCCCCGAAGGCAGCAGACTTTTGCCTTTATCCAGCAAAGCTTTTTTCGCTCCATCGTCGATTATCAATCTGCCCCGGGAACGCAGGGTAAAGGCAATCCAGTATTTCTTACTGTTTAAACGATCGGTCATCGGCAGGAAAAGGGTTCCGATTTCTTTGCCTGCCAGAATATCTGTCAGGACATGTTTTCTTTTTCCCGGAGCGATAACGCAGGGGATGCCCATGGCAGTAACTTTTTTGGCGGCAAGTATTTTGCTTTTCATGCCTCCTGTTCCAACCGAGGAAGTTTCTGCCGATGCCATGGCTTCAATCTCGCTGGTAATCTCGCGCACCAGCCCGATGAGCTCGGCTTTTTTTGATTCTGAGGGATTGCAGTCGTAAAGCCCGGCAGTACTGGTCAGATTGATGAATATATCAGCTTCCACGATATTGGCGATCATCGCAGCGAGATTGTCATTATCGCCGAACTTGATCTCATCTACCGCCACACTGTCATTTTCATTGATAATAGGTGTAACGCCCCACTCCATCAGAGTGGAAAGAGTGTTACGGATATTCAAATATCTTTGCCGATCGGTCAGATCGGAGAGAGTTAGAAGTATCTGGGCAACGTAAAGCCCTTTTTTTTCGAACGCTTTGGAGTAAACGCGCATCAACCTTCCCTGACCGATAGCTGCCGCAGCCTGCTTTTCAGGGATGCTTTTGAGCGAGCCTTTAATGTTCAGGCGATGTTTACCCGAAGCAATGGCGCCGGAAGTAACGAGCACAATTGAATAGCCTTGGCCAGACAGATCAGACATTTCCCGCACAAGGGCATCAATGATTTTCAGATCGAGGCCTTCAGCGCCGGTGAGCACTGCCGAACCTATTTTGACAAGGATTTTTTTTACGTGTGCAATGGTTTCTTGACGAATATCATTCATTGCTTGATTCGTTTTCCGCCTGATTTAGTATGGTGATGATTTTATTTAATATTTCCTTTGTTCCTTCGCCGGTTACCGCGGAAAAAGGATGCAGCATTATCCCCTTTTTTTTGAATAGCGCAACTTCTTTTTTTGCCCGCTCCTTAACAAAGGGAAGATCAATCTTGTTTAAAGCCACGATTTGCTTCTTTTCCAGCATTTGAGGATTGTAATGAGCCAGCTCTTTATTGATCGCGGTAAAATTAGACCAGGCACTGGTATTGGGTTCTTCGGAAATATCGATAAGGTGGAGCAGCACGGATGTTCTTTCCACATGCTTCAAAAATTTGATGCCCATACCCAAACCTTCATGCGCGCCGGAGATAAGCCCGGGTATATCGGCCAGAACAAAGCTTTTGCTGTCAGCGTATTTTACAACACCCAGGTGCGGCGTCAATGTGGTAAAAGGATAATCGGCAATTTTAGGTTTGGCCGCGGATACACGGGAAATAAAAGTTGATTTTCCGGCATTGGGAAAGCCGACAATGCCTACATCGGCCAGCAGCTTGAGCTCAAGCTTAAGGCAGAGCTCGTCTCCTTCCATGCCGTCCTGAGCAAAACGAGGCGTCTGATGGGTGGATGTGGTGAAATGAGCATTGCCCTTGCCGCCGATGCCACCGCGCGCGGCAATAAAAGTTTGGTTGATTTCCGATAAATCCGCGAGGATTTCACCGGTTTCAAAATCTTTAATAATCGTTCCCACCGGTACGATCACTTCCAGATTCTCAGCGCTTCTACCGGTGCGATGGTTACCTGAGCCGTGGCCACCGTTTTTGGCAATCTGGTGCTGCTGGTATTTTAAATCCA
>PLNU01000083.1 GCA_003142835.1 Syntrophaceae bacterium | reverse complement strand
GGGAATATAACCCGGAGAGATTTAACGATAAGGTATTTGAAACAAATGTCTTCCCTTGTAACGCCTGTACCATCATATATAAGTCATGCCGCGTCAGAAACGCTGGTCACAGTGCTGGGAGTGGTTTATGTTCACCGTAAAACAAGCGACGGTGGAGATATTTACTTAACACAATTCGGCCTTCCCGTAGCCGGACTATTAGAACCGTCTAACTGGTACGAAAACCCCTGGTTTTCCAGCAAGCGCCAACGCCTGGAAGGTACCAGTGCCGTGTACCGGGTACCAACTAAAATGGTGGACGGAGTTGCACTGGATCTTGTGGTAAAAAACTGCCGGGTGGGAGAAGACGTTCCGCTGGATACACACACTCTTATGGAATTCATGAATACCGAGTTCAACAGCCCGTGGGAGGAATTCTCGCTCGTTTTAGAACTGCGCGAAGGAAAATACGGCCTCCAGAAAATTACCATTTCGACACAGTTGCCGCTCGCTATATATGTACCACCCGAAACCATGCAACTGTGGCAGAGCGGACGTTCGACGGATAAACTTAACCGTATCCATGCGAAACATCCGGGAATTGATATAGACATACTGAAGCAATATAAGCTCATATACCAGTGGATACGCGGCAAAGATGTTGTAGAAACGCTCCAAGACTCAGGCATAACGGGCGATGCCGCCAACTCGGTTATCAGGCCTATTACCCTAAAGGTAATATCAGATATGGCAAAAAAAGGTTTTTTTGTAGCGGACATGAAACCCGTACACATTATTCTGGAAGAACAGCAGGTAAAACTTTTTGAGAGCATTCCAGCGGACAACACCGATAGACAGAATGCGCAATGCGAACTTATTACCGGCATAATTGAAACAGGACATTATTCAGTTGTTGATTACGAGCTCTTAGTGCGAACGCCCAAGCACGAAGAAGAGGTGACAAGCCATAAGCGTCACACCTATCACGATGACCAGCGCGACCGCTGGCACCCCACTGAACTGCCCAGCCACCTTGGCACCATTGAAATACTGGGTGTACCTTATATCCACGGTCCTGTCGAAAGCACGGGAGGACGTTTGTGGGTGGTTGGCCGAAACGGTCGCCTTTTCGATTATTTTTTACCTGAGCGCTGGCGCAAAACACATTCGTGGAAACTTTCCGAGAAAAGCGAGACCTATTACACTTTTACCAAGGACCATATTCATTTTGTGTGGAAAATTTCCCCCGTGGGCGAAATGGTTGTTCCGCACAACGATTACATACAAAGTGAAAAAGCCGTGGCATACGGGTTCAACAGCCCTTTTGAGGAGTTTTCAATTGCCCAATACCTGAACGACAAGGGCATTCCCGCAGTGTATGTGCGCGCAATTTATATGACCGGCAGCGCCAAAACAGAGCAATCCACCGATAGAAGAAAATATGAATCGCACAGCCATCTTGTGAACGAACGAGGAGAACCGCTGCTGCGCGAAGACCGGAATTATATAACTATACGCGGTTTCTTTAACGGAACCGACAGTTGGGTGGCCGGCTCGCATGAACTTTTAAAACCAATGAGTCTTACGCAAGCCGAATCGGCGGGAATAATATCCAACGGAAATATGGCTGCTATGCGGGAAACAATGATTGAGCGTCTTATAAACGCCGGCATTGATGGTACCCTGCTTGAAACCAACGATCTCATTCTTTCGCTGGACAGTAAAGACAATATAGTAACTACCGAAGATAATCTGCCCGAGGTGCGAATCTGCAATTTTGAACTGCTTCGCCGGTTATAAAATTCCCCTGTTAGAAACGGGATGCCAAATAACCTGAAAACATCTGAATCCGGGGCCATACTAGTTATTAACAACTTTCTGAGGCATCAGAATTCTCTGTCAAAAAATAACTGATCTGGTGTCCCCGGATTAACCACATATATAACAAGCTGTTATCTTTTATATTACACATTAACATTGAATATGTTATCGTGCATATCAAAGGTTAATAAAAATATGGATGCTCAATTAATCAAAGAACTTATAAAGTACGTCAAGGATACATTAGATATTACACTGGTTATTCAGCCATGGAATGGACGTGCTGATCTGCCTTTTTCTCTCAGAGATCAATATGCCTTCTACCAGACAAAGATCATGACATTACCTTGCATCTTGATGGTTGCTAATAGCAAACAGGAAACAACACCTGCTGTGATCAGAAAAAATATTGACCTTCTCAGGCCGAGGACAGGCAAGGCGGAAATCATTTACATCCGCAAACAGTTAAGTTCCTTTAACCGCAAAAGGCTGGTTGGGCAGAAGGTTTGCTTTATCATCCCCGGCAATCAGATGTATCTACCTCTTCTGGGAATGGATTTTCGAGAACACTTTAGAAAGATGCAGTCAAAGCCGGAAACATTAAGCCCTTCTGCCCAAGTGATAATTCTTCACGCACTGCTCAAAGTTAAGCAAGATATTTTGCGGCTCAATGATTTGGCCTCGCAATATGGTTATTCTGTGATGACCATGTCGAGAGCTTTCAGCGAAATTGCATCACTTGGCCTTGCCGAAGTTACCATTCAGGGACGCAAACGGGAAATGATTTTGAAAGGCACAAAGCAAGAAGTCTGGGAGAAATCACTGGAATTTTTACGCAATCCGGTTAGGCAGCGTTTATATCTGGATCAATCTGTCTCTGTTTCTGATGGAATTTATGCGGGTCTCAGCGCTCTTGCCAGGTATTCGGCACTTGCGGAATCGGGAAACACGGTTTGGGCCATAAGCAGCGCCGAAGGAAGATCATGGACCCAAAAATATCGGGCTGGTGAACTGTCTGTAAATGATCTGCATTGCAATGAAATTCAAGTTTGGAGCTATGATCCGAAACTATTTGCGGTTGCGGGTGTGGTTGACCGTCTCTCTTTGTTTCTTTCGCTGCGGGATGAAAAAGACGAGCGCGTGGAAGCAGCGCTTGAACAAATGATGAAAGAAATGCCATGGTAAAAGGACTGGATGTTTTTCGAAATCATTTTCGGGACTATATCAATCGCCATATTCTCATTTATAAAACAATTCTATCGTTTCACAAAACCCGCAGATGGAACGTTTCCATATATGCTGGAACTCCTCCTCATGAGAGAAGGCTTAATGTATCCGTTGGCAAGAAAGCTTAATCTGACAAGGCATTTCCGATATCTGAAAATCAAATTGAACTGTCTCGGACTATTCCCTTATATTTTTATATCCATCTGCCAAATTATATTATATAATAAAAAAACTGACCTTATAGGAATGATTAATTATGACTAAAAAACCAGAAGAATGGTTTAAACAGGCGGCTTATGATTTAAAGACAGCCGAAGTAATGCTGGAGAATAAACGTTTCATATATGCTGTGTTTATGTGTCACCTTGCTATTGAAAAAGCTCTTAAGGGGCCTTTATCAATTTAGACTAAACGAAGTTCCTCCAAAGGTGCACAACTTAATTTATCTGGTGGAAAAAATTGGTTTAAGCCCGTCTGAAAAATTATATAATGCAATTTTTGAGTTGAACAGGGTAAGCATTCCGACACGCTATCCTGATGATTTGACCAAAATGATAAGCGAGTATAAGAAAAAGAATACATTAGAAATTATCAATAACAGCAAAGAGGTTTTGAAATGGTTAAAAAATCAACTTTAAAAGTTATTGCATTCATGAAAGACCGTCTTCAGCAAACGGGTTTGAACGTTCAGAAAATTATTGTTTTCGGATCTCAGGCGAATGGCAAATATAACGCCGACAGTGATATAGATATTATTGTCATTTCCAATGATTTTAAAAATAAAGATATTTTTAAACGGGCAAGACTGACAAAAGATGCAGAAATCATGACCATCAGGAAGTTCATGATTCCGCTCGACATAGTTACTATGACGCCGGAAGAATTTGCAGACGATAAATCTTTATTGTCCGACTATGCCAGAACCGGCGAAGTTATTTACGACGCCGGTAATTGCCACCCCGACTTTGATGCGCAGAGCCCGGCGAATGCACGGGCATTGAGGGGAGGGATTGAGGGAGGGTGCAATTCAACTTCGTCATTCCGGCGGACGCCGGAATCCAGTATAAGGGTTGGTAATCGCGAGACGGCGTAAAAATTACCAGCACAAGAAAAATAATGGGAAAAAAGACTATAAAAAAAATAATTGACATGTGCCCCCATAACGGGTACGATTGCACCCGAAAATGGTGCGATGAATAATGGACAAAAAGTCAATTAACAATAAACTCTCAGAAATACTCTTCGGTAAAACAAGGCAGGCTGTGTTGTCTCTGCTTTATGGCCATGCCGATGAATCGTTCTATCTGAGGCAGATTGTTCGTGTGGTCGGCGGGGGTATGGGTGCAGTGCAACGGCAAGTCAATGCTCTCGTTGATGCCGGAATCGTCTTGCGGATCATGAAAGGCAAACAGATTTATTATCAGGCCAATTTTCATTCTCCGGTATTTACCGAATTAAAGAGCATCATTATTAAGACGGCCGGAATCGGTGATATTTTAAAAACGGCGCTGGCGCCGTTGGCCCAACATATTCATTGTGCTTTCATTTATGGTTCTATAGCGCACGGGACTGAAAAAGAAGGAAGTGATGTCGATGTGCTGGTCGTTGGCAACGTTACTTTTTCGGACATTGTTGCCGTGCTGAGTCCGACGCAACAAACCATCGGTAGAGAAATTAATCCAACGGTTTATCCGCCTGATGAATTCAGAGCCAAACTGACTAAAAATAATCATTTTATTAAGTCTGTTATGGCAGATGATAAAATATATCTGATTGGAGACGATGATGAGCTTAAAAGACTGGCAGCTTAACGGATGGTTGATCGCTCACAAGACAAGCCCGCAAGAAATCGCCGATTTGCTTGCCGTTGCCGATCGCGATCTGAATGATTGTAAGGCTTCAGGATTAAGCGCGGACTGGCGTCTGAATATTGCATACAACGCTGCCTTGCAGGCGGCAACAGCAGCGCTTGCAGCTTGCGGTTATCGTGCCGTTCGGGAAGCGCATCATTATCGTGTGATTCAATCTCTTGTTTACACGATCGACTTGTCACCCTCCGTTGTTACTCAATTTGATGCATTTCGAAAAAAGAGAAATATCGGCGGTTATGAAAGAGCCGGAATGACATCCGATCAGGAAGCGGATGAAATGTTTTCTCTTGCGAAAAATATCCGTGAAAAAGTTGAAAATTGGCTACATAGGAATTATCCTGAATTACTAGCCGGTGGTTAATTCTTTGGATAGAAACGAAACTTACAACTATACTCTTGAGGCGGTGTTGGCGTGTGCTCGGGGATGCCTGGGAGATCCAAGAGTCCTTCGTCATACCGGCGGAAGCCTGAATCCAGCCCCGTATGTCATACCGGCGCAGGCCGGTATCCAGTAGCCTTCGTCATTCCTTCAGTCTTCAGTCTTTAGCCTTCAGCCTTCCTCACAAAAAAAGAATTGAAATAAAGAAAATTGCGAGTATATTTAAGCGCATGTTCTTAGAATGTATTATTGTCTTGTAATATTTAAAGAAATGGGGCGCTGTCGCTCATTATCCATTATCCGATAAAGAAGAATACTTATGCCAAAGATAGCCTTACAAGCATTAGAAAAAATTCGGCTTAAATTGTTGGATCTTACATCCCGCAATAGATTATTGAACTATAAAGAGACAGCTCGAACCATTCGGATTATTGATGAACTTCCTGATGAAATATACCGAATACTTGTTCTTGAAGGCAAAAGCATGGAATTGCTGCCTTTACCTGAGCGTGAAGATGATGAAGATCAGGAAGAATTGCCGCTTATGCTTTCCCAAAAAGTTGCAACATCTCAAAAAAAATCTTTACCATCAGTTGATCAATGCCCCGAACTACCTGCTTCAACCAAGGAAAAGTTAAATAAACATATTGATTCCCGCCTTCAAACATTATTTTCGCCGCAGTATCTTGAAAAGCGATGTAAAAAATTACACTCGGAAGCAAGGTTAGCAATTGAAGAAACTGGATCAAACTTGCTTTATCTAGCGATCGGGTTTCTTGAATGGTACGAGGATGAAAATTCACAGGAACAAAGAAAGGCTCCCCTTATACTTATTCCTGTAGCTATTGAGAGAACGCGGCTAGATAAAGAGACTAACTGCTATAAATACGTTCTTTCATATAATGGTGAAGACATTGAAACTAATCTATCACTTGCATTGAAGCTTGATGGAGATTTTAATTTAATACTACCTCACTTCGATAATGAACATGACATGCCAGAGGCATTCTTTAACAAGATCAGCAAAATAGTTGCTGGCAAAAAGCGCTGGCGAATAGCACGGGAAGCTATTATTGGCCTTTTTAGCTTTTCGAAACTTCTGATGTATAAAGATCTCGATCCATCTTCATGGCCAAAGAAAATAGATGATTATGAAAATTTGCTCAAAATTCTAAGGGGCAATTCTTCATCTAGCGGAGAAGAAACAATTTACGGAGAAGAAAACATCATCGAGCTACATCCAAAAATAAAAGAAACGGCACTCATCCTTGATGCTGACTCATCACAATTAGCCGCAATATTAGATGCCGCCTGGAAAGCGCAAAATTTAGTAATCGAGGGCCCCCCAGGAACAGGTAAATCACAGACAATTGCCAATATTATTTCTGCATCTTTGGCAAATGGTAAAACAGTTTTGTTTGTTGCTGAAAAAAAGGCGGCATTAGAGGTGGTAAGAGCTAGGCTCGATCACGCCAAGTTGGGTAATTTTTGCCTTGAACTGCATAGTCATAAAACACAGAAGGGTAAATTACATGCAGATATTAAGAAGCGTATAGAAAGTAAATATCAAAGTGAAGTTCAGATCGATAAATTATATAAAGAATTAACTGCGAAACGCGACAGCCTTATTTCTTACACAAACATAGCTAATCAAAAGGCTGGGAGCTCTGATAATTCAATTTATGAGATATTCTGGAAGGTGGAACTTTACCGCTCGCAACTAAAGGATCGACCTATACGTCTTGCTGTTGATAATGTGTTAACCTTAGACCAGGAACAAATTAATGACAGGATACAAATTTTGGAAGATATTGTAAAATTAAGGTCTGAGCTACCAAATGCGGCAATAGATGCGTGGAAAGGATTTTCCCCAAAAGATATTCTGCCTGGTGATGAGGAAAAAATAGGAGAAGTACTCCAGTGTTTATCTTTGGCCGCGATAGGCATAGATAATATGCTTGAGGGAAAAGATAGCTTTCCGCCTATTGAAAATAATCTAAATACATTTCGACGTATTGCCGATATTAAACTTGACTTGCTTGACCATTACCCTGCAGCGATAGAAATTCAGTATGTAGCGAAATTTATCGATCCAGCAAATGTTAATATTCTGAAACAATTACATGAAACAATCGAAAATTATAATAAGCAATTTTATGACGCAGAAATTATTAATAATTTAAACCCTACACTCGCAGAAGTAGCGTCATTTAAAGACGCTACTTTTTCACTAATTAAATTAGGATATGAGGATAAAACATCTAAAGACATCAGCAATCTCATGGAAAATATTGCGGAAGTGATCGAAGAAACAAAAAACACCATTTCTTTGGCATCAAAGCAGGCATTAGTTATCGAGCCACCAAAAAGTATAGATGATTTTGAAAAAATTATAAGAATTGGTAAGCACGTAAAAAATGCACCACAGGATTTAGCGTTTTATGCACATTCTGAACATGCTGACCTAGCGGCGTCAAACCTTTTTCAAAAGGCCCAAGGCGAATGCTTAGAAATATTAAAAATTAGGACTCAACTCAGTGATATTTTCAATTTTCAGTTGTTACCGGATTATAATGAAATACAAAGATTATCACTAGAATTGAGCAATTATGAAACGCGCTTTTTTCGTATTTTCTCATCAAAATATAGGGCTATAAAGCGTGAAATAAAGAAATTTTTAATACCGCAAAAATCACCAAAGAAAGGTGACCTGTGGATTTGCCTATCCCAACTTGCCATCGTTGTTAAAGACACAGAAGCCTTTCAAAACAATCAAAAATTCAAATTTATGTTCGGGTCAGTTTACGTTGGTATTTATACTAAGTGGGCAGATTTATCAAAAGTTATAGAATGGAGTCAGGAATTACGTGACATAATAGGATCAGAATCAGTCACAAAGCCTTTTTTAAAAAATTATGGGAGTCTGCGCGATGATATTTTGATGACTTGTGAGAAAATAGCACAAAATTTAAAGAATATTAATGAAGTACTGTTAAAAGTAAAAATAAATTATAGCGCAACTGGTAAACTCGAAAATTTGTGCGAAATATTTAACGAAAAATTAATCGACCTAGAAAAAAATATTCAAGAAAATTCGAGATTGTTTGTAAAGTTTTTTACGATGGATAATATTAATATAAAACAACTTCATGAAAGTGCTGTTGCATTTTTAATGGCCGACAAAACGCTACGGCGAATTAGAGAAAATACTGAATTTCAGGGAGTATGCGGCCATTATTATAATGCCGAGCGAACAGATACAATGAAACTCATTACTATTTCTCAATGGGTTGATGATCTTAAGAATAATGGAAATTTTGAGAATACTGACCTCACTTGGCTTTTCGATTCACAATTAGAAGAAAAAAGGAAATTATTAAGTAGTCTTATTGATGAAACAAAGCAATTCTTTTCGAATTTTAACAAATGCTGTGATGATCTAGAACAAAACGGATCTTTTGATGCTACAACTTTTTTTAGCCGATCAGAAACTAGCTTGTCAGCTTCAATAATTAATACAGCAAAAGCATGCATGGAACAAATTAATTATTTGCCGAAATTGAGCGACTATTGTCGTATGACAAGTGAGTCCGAAAACATAGGAATGAAGAGTGTGGTGGATTTAATCGCAACGGAACAAATAAGTCTCGAAGATTGTGTGCCGCTTTACACATTTACTATCTATGACAGCATGGCCAGAGATATTATTAGAAAGCATCCTAAGTTTGCAATGTTTAATCAAGCACAGCATGATAATTTGATTAGTCGTTATATGCATCTTGATAAAGAATTTTTAAAGTGTTCGAGTGCACGTATTGGCAATGTTGTATCTAAGAAAAATGTGCCGCGTGGTATCGGATCAGGTTATGCTAAAGATTATACTGAATTGAGCTTGTTGAATCGCGAATGTCATAAAATACGTAGGCACATACCAATACGTCAATTAGTAAAGAGAGCAGGAAGCGCACTACAAGCACTAAAACCGTGCTTCATGATGAGCCCTATGTCTGTGGCGCAATATCTGGAAGCAGGGAAACTTTCATTTGATATTTTGATTATGGACGAGGCATCACAAATCAAGCCTGAAGACGCATTGGGGAGTGTTATTCGGGCGCAACAATTAATTGTCGTTGGGGATCCCAAGCAGCTACCACCTACTTCTTTTTTTGATAGAATTGGTGATGATGCTAATGATGATGATGATGAAAGAACTGTAATTCAAGATACTGAGTCAATACTTGATGTTTGTATTGATAATTTTCAAACGCGAAGATTGCTATGGCATTATCGATCAGACAATGAAAAGCTTATCGCGTTTTCAAATTATCACTTCTATGATAATGAACTGCTCCTTTTTCCTACAGCTACACCACAAGGTATCTCTGGCATTTATAGTCATTTCATTGCTGGCGCCACATATTCAAAACGTCGAAATCGCAAGGAAGCAGAGGCTGTTGTTGCAGCAATAGCAGAACACTTTAAAACAAATCCGAACCTTAGTCTAGGTATAGCAACTATTAACCGTGAACAAAGTGATCTAATCGAAGATATTTTAGAAAAAAACTTAAAAATTAATCCTTGGCTTGAATCTAAAATTAAAGACACTGAAGAAAGTACAGAGCCATTTTTCATTAAAAACTTAGAAAATGTTCAAGGCGATGAGAGAGATGTTATTTTTATTTCCACGACTTATGGGCCTGATGCTGAAACCGGACGTGTATATCAACGATTTGGACCAATAACTGGCGATAAGGGATGGCGGCGCCTGAATGTTATCTTTACCCGCGCAAAGAAGCGGGTAGATCTTTTTACTTCGATGAGACCATCTGATATTTTGCCGTCACTCGGCTCTTCGCAAGGTGTGCACGCCTTAAAAGCGTATCTTGAATATGCAGCTACGGGAAGATTAAGTGATGAGGGAAAAACAACAAATCGTGAACCGGATAGCGATTTTGAGGTGAGTGTAACTAAAATTTTAAATAACTATGGATACAGAACGGAAATCCAAGTTGGTGTGGCTGGATTTTTCATTGATATTGGAGTCAAGCATCCGGAAAGGGATGAATTCATTTTGGGTGTGGAATGTGATGGCAAAACTTATCATTCTGCAAAAAGCATTCGTGACAGAGATAGATTACGGCAAGAAATTCTAGAGAAAAAAGGCTGGCGGCTTCATAGAATATGGTCGACAGACTGGTATAAAAATCGTGATATTGAAGTTAAACGATTATGCGACAGAATAAACAATATTATATCAAGTGAAAAAGCCACAACCCATGTTGTTATGCCAAAACAAAAAACAAGTATGGCAGCGGATGAATATGAAAAAATAAAACCACTTCCCACTCGTCAACTAGCTGCCAAACAACCAAGAACGTTAGAAGAGAAGTTAATGCAATACAAGCAATCTAATATAACTCCCAGATTTCCAGATGATTCAAATAGTATACTGAGAAAAGAAATGATGGAACATTTTATTAAGAAGATGCCTACGGTAAAGAAAGAATTTTACAATGCTATTCCTTTAACACTTCGTGAAAATACTGATGGAAGGCAGATGCAATTTTTGGAAGACATTTTAGAAATTATCGAAGAGCATGCAGATTAGGGTACCTTTCAAATCAACAGTCGACTTTTAGGCTTGGAAAATATAGGAGGATCTATTTAATTAACAGACAGCATGATTAGTTCACCATTCTTCTGCGCAATCTCTTTACTGCAAAGAATCCAACAACAAGGATAAACGCTACAATATAAAACAAGTCCCACAGATGAATCATTTGGTAATGATTTGCGCAGACCGCTCGTACAAGTCGCACTGAATGCGTCAGTGGCACAATTTCGACCAGTGGTTGAATATAGCTTGGCAGATTGCTGGTCGGAAATACGACGCCTGAAAAGAAGAACATCGGCGATATGAAGCCGGTGAAAAAGAAATTGAGTTGATTGATCGTCCGGACAAACGATGTTATTAATAGCGATATCACCGCAAACATTGTGCCGGTCAGAAATCCAACCAGAGGAGCCAGCAAGCTGTATGGCAGATGGATCACACCAAAAATCGCCAGGATGCAAAGTACCGCAAATGAGAAAAATAATCCTTTTGTTCCCGCCCAGATGATCTCGCCGACAATCAGGTCGTTAACAGTCAATGGCGATGCCAGCATCCCATCATATACCTTATCGAATTCCAGCCGGATAAATGTGCCGAAACTGCACTCGAACGCCGCCGTGAACATCGCCGCTGTAACCAATAGCCCGGTCCCCAAAAATTCTAAATAGCTAAGCCCCTCCATTGATTGCGTTATATATGTGCCCAGGCCAAGTCCAACTCCCGCCAGAAACAGCAGCGGTTCTAAAAATGGCGGCAATCCATTGCTGAAGATGTTCTTCGTATAAACGCGCATATGCCGATACCATACGCTATATAACCGCCAATATAGAGGTGGAAATACCCTTTTGCTTTCTTTGGCTAACTTTGTTGTCTGCGTCGTCAGCTTCCTCAACGTATTAATAATACGCCTGCGGTGCATCCTCCTTGCCGCCGCGTTATCCTTTGAAAGCGAAAGGGTATTATTGCTATTGCGTTTCACTTAAACCCCTTCCAGTTGCCTTCAAAAAGACATCTTCCAAATTAGTCTGCCGCAGATAATAATTTTCACTCTCCATCGAGCCGGCCAGTGTCTTGAGATAATCATAGTTATTGGAAAATAGCCGCGTCCCCTGCTGCGACCTATCAATCCGCACTTGCTCCCGCATACTATCATTGAACTTATCTTGCAGCGCACCGGCATCCAACAATTCCAGCACATATTTCTCGATATTCTTTGCCAATAGATCCCTCGGCGGTCCTTCGATTATCCGCTGCCCCTTGTGCATTATCATCACCGTATCGCATATCTGGAAAGCCTCTTCCATGTAATGCGTCGTCAGCAGTATTGTCGTCCCTTCTTTTTTCAACAGCCGCAGTTTATCCCAGATCAGGTGCCTCACCTGCGGATCCAGCCCCGTTGTCGGCTCATCGAGTATCAGCAGCCGCGGATTATTCAATAGCGCCCGCGCTATTACCAGCCTGCGCTTCATTCCGCCGGAGAGCTCCGTTATTCTCGAATTTGCCTTTTCCGACAGCTCCAGAAAATCCAGCAGATACGCGATCCGCTCGCGAGCGAGCCTGGCCGGTATGTTATAGAACTTCGAATAGATCATCAGGTTCTGGATGACGTTCAACTCATCATCGAGGTTATTATCCTGGGGTACCACACCGGATTGGTACTTTATCTTAAGCTCTTGGTCTTTCGGGTCATAACCGAAGATGCTCATCTGGCTCATCGGTTTTTCGTCTCTGGTGCACTTGCCGTAAATGATCTTCATCATCGTTGACTTGCCCGCCCCATTGGGCCCGAGACATCCAAAACACGTTTGCGCCTCAACCTCAAAACTAAGGTTGTTCACTGCCACAACTTTAGGAAAAGTCTTGCTTACGTTCTTAACAATAATTATTTTTTCTGCCATGCTGGAAGATTTAACAATTTTTTATGAGTTTTGCCAGTATTAAAGCCAATGGTTACGAGGAAGCGCCCTAGTTGTTTTGTAAAAAATGTGTTAAAGATAATCAATGGAGGGTATTATGTTGAAAAAAGTATTTCTGTGTGTCGCCATTATATTTTATTTTGCTTCTTCCTCAATTGCTGCCGAGCTGAGTCCGATTAAACTTTTGCCGCCGGATATGAAAGGCGGGAAATCCCTGATGCAATCGTTGCAGGAGCGAAAAACATCCCGGTCATTCAGTACTAAAAAACTGCCAATCGAAGTGCTTTCCAGTCTGATGTGGGCCGCCTGCGGAATCAACCGACCGGACAGTGGCAAACGCACGGCGCCGTCCGCACTCAACTGGCAGGAAATCGACGTCTATGTCGCTATGGAAGAAGGTCTTTATCTCTATAACGCAAAAGCTCATGTGCTCGAGCCTGTGTTGAAAAGTGATCTGCGCAAGAACACGACCGTCTTCCTTCAACCATCAAGAAGCTCGGTAGCGAACGCGCCGCTGCAATTGATCTATGTGGTGGACTATTCGAAAATGAGCTTTGTCACGAACGATGAGGATAAAAAGGTCTACTCGTCTGCTGATACCGGTTTCATTGCCCAGAACGTTTATCTGTATTGTGCTTCCGAAGGACTGGCCACGGTTATCCGCGGCATGGTCGACAGAGACACTCTTTCCAAAGACATGAAGCTTCGCGACAAACAGAAAATTATTCTGGTTCAGGCGGTAGGCTATCCGCAATGACAAACTATGGAGAAGAATCATGGACAAAAAATCAGTTGTATTGATTTCCGGCTGTTCATCGGGTATTGGGCTGGCGCTTTGCAGAGAATTTGTTTCCCGCGGGTGCAAGGTGTTTGCCACGGCTAGAAAGCCGAAGGTGGTTGAACACCTCAAAAAAGAAGGTATGGAAATTGCCGCCCTCGATGTGACTGACCAGAAATCCATTGACGCCTGTGTTGCGGAAGTCATTGCCAAAGCTGGTAAGATTGACGTGCTGGTCAACAACGCCGGTTACGCGCTGATCGGGCCGGTGATTGATTTGTCCATGGACGATCTGAGGCGGCAGTTTGAAACCAACGTCATCGGGCTTGCCGCTCTGACCAAGGCTGTTGCTCCGCACATGATCAAACAGCGCTCAGGTCTGATAGTCAACATCAGCAGCGTGTCGGGTATTTGCGCCACACCTTTTGCCGGAGCCTACTGTGCGACGAAAGCCGCGGTCAATCTGCTTTCGGATTCTCTCCGGGTGGAGCTTGCGCCGTTTGGTATTTCGGTAGTGACTGTTCAGCCCGGCGCGATCAAATCCAGTTTCGGGGATGTCGCCACGAAAAATATCGGGCAATGTGAAAATTCCGTTTACGCGCCGCTGGCCGGTTACGTCAAGGCGCGGGCAGTCTCCTCACAAAAAGATCCGACTTTAGCGGAAGAATTTTCTAAAGTGCTGATTGATAAACTTTTCCAGACGAAGATTCCCAAAATCATTCGTATCGGTAAGCAATCCACGCGGCTGCCTCTTTTGAAAAAGCTGCCGGTGGATATGCTCGATAATATGATGAGCAAGACTTTCGGGTTGGATAAATTAAAAAAGTAGCGACTGTATTAATTGACCTGTAATAATATTTGTTTACAAAGCAATACAAATATGTATTATATAGTAAACAATTATGAAGACATATCGTGAAACATACATCCGCCGGGCGGAAATAGCACAGTTGATCATTCTGCATCAGCTCTACATGCAGAAGGGCAGTCATGATCTGATCTTTCGGGGCGGCACGGCTCTCCGCTGGTGCTACGGGGGCGCCCGTTTTTCAGAGGACTTGGATTTTGTGACCCCGCTGGCTCCTGAATCTATTAAAAAGATTTTAACCGGAGCGCTTCGGGGTGTCGAAAAAGTCTTGATTCCTCATTTCGGTGTTGGGGCTTTCACGCTGGTCGAGAAGAAGTCCCGGGCGGATGCGCTCAAATGCTTTGTTGATTTCCGGCCAGAAACATCCAGAGAGAAGTTATCCGTAAAATTGAAATTTGAGGGGCTCATTGAAAAAATTCTGCCCCAGCGGGAAAACCATGTTTTATCCTCCCTGCCTACTGTCGCGTATCTGATTACCGCAGGCGATTTCCGTGTACCTCGTCCGAATACCGTCATTGTAACGGAAACTCCTGCCGAGATTCTTTCGGACAAGGTGCGATCTCTTCTGGAACGAAAGTATCTCAAAGGCCGTGACTTGTTCGATGTCTGGCATCTTCGAAACAATCTTAAGACTGTCGTGGATGTGGAACTTGTTGAACGAAAATTCAGCATGTACCGGGAGGTGTTTGTTGCCCGGCGGAATATTGATTTTTTTGCATCAGCTTCGAAAAAAGGCGAAAAAGAGATGCGGGAGGCGATTGAGCAGGACCTGTCACGCTTTTTACCGCCGGAGGTTTTGGCTGTTCATCAGGCGGATGGTTTTGCCGTTTTTTTACAAGCAACCCTGTTGCTGTTTGCCGAATTGAAAGAGAAGGGAATGCGTCTTCCATGACAGCCCTGACGATTCTGAAGCAATTACCGCTGTTGTTCCGCTATGCCGATGTTGAAAAATTCACCGGCAATGCCAATGTGTTTCTGACGAGGGCGCTTGCCCGGGGACTAGTGGAGCGGATCGTTCGCGGAGTCTATATGAACAGTCTGCGTGACGGGCGGCCAAGCGTGGAAGAGGTCGCCTGTTTTCTGCGGACACCTTCTTATGTCTCCTGTGAATGGGCGTTGAATCGTCACGGAGTTCTTTTGCAAGCGCCGCTTGTCTGCACGGTTCTAACTCTGGATACAGCGGTGGGTGCAAGAAGAAATATTATGTTCGGAGGTGTGACGATTGAATTTTCCCATATCGCTGCCCGTCTGTTTTGTGGATTTGAAACACGCGAAGGCTACAACCTTGCTGTGCCGGAAAAGGCGCTGCTCGATACCATCCATCTGCGCAAGGCAATTCCTTTTCAGGATGAACTGGAGATGGATATTCTGAATATGGAACGCCTCAGACAATTTGCCAAAGAATATGCCGCTCCAACCCGTCAAATGGTGGCTAAACTTACTGCTTTACACGAAAACAAATAATACATTTGAAAGGATAAACCATATGCAGTTTACATTCGCCCATAACAATTTCAATGTACTGAATCTGGAAAAAAGTCTGGCCTTCTATAAGGAAGTGCTACAACTGACTGAAGTGCGCAGATATTCACCTCCGGACGGGAGTTTCATCATCGTCTTCTTAAGTGACGGACAGATGCCGCATCAACTGGAGTTAACCTGGCTCAAAGATCGCAAAGAGCCTTACAATCTGGGTGACAATGAATTTCATCTGGCCCTCAAGGTGGACGACTTTGCCGCCGCCCATGCCCTGCATGAAAAAATGGGCTGTATTTGTTTTGAAAACAAAGTGATGGGTATTTACTTTATCAATGATCCTGATGATTATTGGATAGAGATTATTCCCCTGAAGCGATGAATTCGTCTGTTATTATCACGTCATTTCTTCATTGACATACAACTACCCCGCAGCAAGCTGCGGGGTATCCAAGACGGCAAGGAACAAAGCAAGCTTCGAAGAATATGACCCGGAGAGATTAAAAAAATATTTTGACAATAATCAAGATTTGCATTAATATAAGTAATATATTTTTTGTGAAGGTGATAAAAACGATGTCGAACATAGCGAGAATTCAAAATTTAGCAATCAGCATTCTGCCCCTGCTTCTGGGTCTCGCCCTGTTGCGCCTATTACTTGAGGCCTTCAGCCCATCGTTTTTAGGTCGTCACTGAACTTGTATAATAACTGATTACCTGAAAGGCCGTGGGCAATAAAACCCACGGCCTTTTTTATTTTTAAAAAACTAATTTAGGAGATGATTATATGAAGAAGGAGAAAAATCGAGTATATATTTTCGATACAACTTTGAGAGACGGCGAGCAATCGCCCGGTTCCAGCATGAACACGGAAGAGAAATTGATTCTCGCCCGGCAACTGGAAAAACTCGGTGTCGATATTATCGAGGCGGGATTTCCCATCGCTTCCGACGGAGATTTCGATGCGGTTCGACAAATCGCCAGAGAGATCAAGAAATCGCAGGTGGCAGGGCTCGCCCGCGCCAATAAAGTTGATATTAACCGCGCCTGGCAGGCCATCAAACAGGCCGCCTATCCCCGTATTCACACATTCATCTCCTCCTCGGATATTCATTTGAAATATCAGCTCAAAAAAAGCAGGGAACAGGTGCTCAAAGAAGCGGTGGCCGCAGTCAGGCTTGCCCGCTCATACACGGAAAATGTTGAGTTCTCGCCGATGGACGCCACCCGTTCTGATAAAGATTATCTGGTGGAAATGGTATCGGCGGTCATCGATGCCGGAGCCTGCACCGTCAATATCCCCGATACTGTCGGCTACGCCATCCCGGAAGAATTCGGCAGCCTGATCGCTTATCTCTTTGCCAATGTCAAAAATATGGGCGACACGATTATCTCCGCCCATTGCCATGATGATCTGGGGCTGGCGGTTGCCAATTCCCTGGC
>PLNU01000017.1 GCA_003142835.1 Syntrophaceae bacterium | reverse complement strand
CTTGCTGCGGGGAGGTTCATTGTATATTGGGGGCGGCTGTCCCTAGTTATTCTAATATTCCCTTGAATCTATTTAACCTGCACATTTGAAGCTTTCCATGACTCTTTATTTTTCTTTTTATCAAAAGACGGAATAGCGTCAAATACAACTTCGTTTCCATCTTTTGTGTCAGGTGGCAAATCTGACTTATGACAGAAGAAAGATTGCGTTCCTTCTGAATTAATAAAGCAGTATGGACGGTCTTGCTGGCCGAAACTTACCTTACCGACAAGTCCTTTCTTTATCTTTTGTCTTTTAATTGATAACTCTTTGAAATTATCTTTATCTAATAAGTGGTTCCAAGTAGTTCGACAAAGACTTAATGCCTCTTTTAATGAAGAAGGCTTGTCCTTATTACCAATAATCTTATCTAACTCATTAATAGTATCCGTAATAGATTCAGGCACACTCCAGCCTTTTTCATTTCTTATGTATTTGCATAGGATAAGATGAGCTTTGGCATCGTCATACAGCTCTAATGTCTTGCAGAGCATTCCAATATCCACAAATAGTGCGACCATAGATTCCAATTTTTGATTACTACTGGCAGCTCGATACATTAATTTTAAAGCATCTTCTTTTCGGCCTATATCTCTAACTACTTTTGCATACTCATGAAGCAACCACCAGTCAGGCTTGTATCGACTACATAAGTCTTGATAAATCTTTTCTGATTCAGGAAAGTTGCCAAGGCTATGGTTTGCTAAGGCCTTAAGTCGCAGGAAGAATTTTCGTTGTTTGGGAAAATGTTCTAAAATTTCATCTACTAAAACTATTGCCTCTTTTGGATCTCCCTGTTGAATAAGACCATTTATACGGTAGTTATACCATAGCGATTGATCACACCATCCCTCCCTGCCTGAACTATCCGTCATAGGTTCTGTGCTAAGAGAAGCCGGATCAATGTTAACCACCCATTCATTAACAATCTTCCAATGATTAGAAGACTTGGCTGATTTCAGTATCTTAAAAACCACTTTTTTCTTTGCTAAGTCATCAGGCTTAAGATCCATTATTTTTTGGGCTGTTTGCAGCACTTTTTCAAAAGGTTCAGTTTCCTCAAGTTTATTGAGCTGTCCAGAAATTAAAGTCCAGATAACTTCTCTGCGACACCAATCGAAATCAGGATATTTATCAATTAATTCGTTGGCGAATACAACAGCTTCGTCAAATAATCCAAGTTTTCTGAGACAGTGCAAGAGTCCAGCACCGTCAAATTTATCTCCTTCGCCCTCCCATAAACTTCTGTAAAGTTGAAGAGAGTCCTCAAACTCTCCTGCTTTTCTAAGTTGGTTTGCCTTTTGTTTCTGCTCTGCTAAATTAACCATATATCGATTATTTATTAAAAACCTCAGCTGTTGTTTTAAAGTGAATTTTTGCTACTTTTTGAAGAGCATCTTTCCCATACATTTCAACAAATTTTTTTGCATTATCTATAACTTTTCGCGAGACACCTTTAGATAAGTCAGTTTTATATTCATCTGATAGTCGATGTAGTTTTTCCAGAAAACGCGCACGGGCGAGAACTGATGCTGCCGCCACAGCGATATTCTGCTCAGCCTTGTGCATCTGAATAAGTTTGAGCTTTTTACCTTTTTCCTGAAGTTTGCTAAGGATAAATTTTTCATCTGCAAATTTATCTGCAATTGCGACCTTGCAATCCACTTTAGAAAGTATTTCTTCTAAAGCTTTCGCATGACCCCAAGCAAGTAATGTGTTTAAATTTTTGTTCTCTTTTATAAATTGGTCATACAGGGCGTTATATCTTTCTGGAGATACTTCTATAATCGAAAAAAAACCGTGCGATTTTTTAATTATTTCTCGGGCAAGCTCCAAAATCTTAGAATCAGCAATTGTCTTACTGTCTCTGACGCCATGCGCAATTAAATCTTTTGCCGTTGCTTCATCTACATATACTCCCGCACTAACTAATGGCCCAAAATAATCGCCTTTGCCAGATTCATCTGTACCAATTATGGGAAAGCCTAATTCAGAACCTTTATTATCTGGCATCATTGATTCAGGTGATAGTCTTTTGCCTTCAATCAGAGATTGCACATTTGCAGCATTTTCGCCCCCCTTAAGTTGCGAATAATCAATTTTCAAAACACCCTTTTTATTCTGATAGATCCGAATTGTTCCTGACCAGTTAAGGATCGATACACTGAACTGCAAACCATAGTCGATCAATTGATAATCTGAGACATTGACATTATCACCTGTTAGGGTGGATTTTATATAATCATACACTTCTAAAAGTCTGTCGCCCTGCTGCATGTCATTGATTCCTTAATTTGGAAGCAAATTGAAAAGGTCATTAAAATAATCAAATATTTCTTTTGTCTCTTTAAAGATGCTATTAACTTTTTCTTCTGCTTTTTCTTGAGAATCAACTTTAGTAATTTTGCTATCGTCGCTGTGCATCATAAAGTTTCTGCTCATATCGAGACATAAACTAACCTTTTTAAGCATCGAATGTGCGTGGTTGTCTTTTTTACAAATCGTCACCCTCTTAGGATTTTTCTCATCGCTCAGAGGCGAAAAATTGCCCTGTTGGGTTTTGAAATGGTCTGGATCGACAAGTCCAATTCCAACAACAAGTTTCTTTGCAAAGCCTTCAAATGCCTTCGACGCGGGCATTACAAAAGGGGAAAATTCAGGTAAGGGAATGGCAGTCAAGCAAAGACATTCGGACGCCACAAACCATTTTTGGTCATAAGGTTCGAGATAGTTGAAGACATCCCCGATTTTCTGCTTCACATTGTTTTCAGCCATAGTTATAATTTCAGGTGTATATTTGGCAGCAAAAATTTTTAAGTTCTCTTCATCACACGATATGAATCTGGCTATTACCTCCTTATCTGACGGATTAGCAATTCTCTCGATCAGGTCACAGCTTTCATCAAAAAGCTTATCGGTTTTGCCCTGAAGTAATAGAGTGCCATTGTTATACTGCGTTGCGGTTAAAGAAAATTCATTTCTGGTGACCCTTGCTCTATATTCAACAGTATTGCTTGGACTTTCAATAATTTCTATTTTAGCTCTTTCGATACTACTTAAAGATTCTTTGATTTTTATTCTGAGTTTAGATAGCAGAATATTATATTTTTGTATGCATGCTTTTATTTCCAGCTTTTCAGTTTCCAAAAAAGATTGCGGATTTTTTTTGAATTCCTGTATTAGATTTTTGAACTCATCCTTCAAGCTATTATTTTGACCACCTGGTACGATGGCTCCTGTGTGATATATGATCACTATAGTCTTTTCCCGAACATTAGATATTTCTAAACGCCAATCACCGTTAGCATCTTCCGATGGATTGACTTGGTATTTTTTTTCACCACAATAATTAATAAATGCTTCTGATATTTTAGCTGCATTTGAATTGGTTTGAGACATTTATAAACCTCCATTTAAAATGTTATTATTCAATAAAGGCAATAAATTTTAGAATGCGGCTAATTAGTGAATATTAAGAAAAGCGTCTCATTTTTTAAATGCACTTTAAGAAATAATACATTATAAAACCATGTGTTTAAATATACTCGCAATTTTCTTTATTTCAATTCTTTTTTTTAAATCTTTCCGGGTTATATTCCCCGAAGCTTGCTTCGTTTTTAGAGCTGCTACCAACCTTGAGATACCCCGCAGCTTGCTGCGGGGAGGTTCATTATACTTGCAATGTTCTTTATTTCAATGCTTTTTTTGAACGAAGGCTGAAGACCGAAGACTGAAGGAATGTCGTCAAGATGTCTCTCCAGGCATTCCCAGGCATGCGCCGGGGTTCCCTGCCGGGCAGGCTGTTTTCATACCCTGATAACCTAAAGGTCACACGAGGGCACAAGCGGGAATGACAGGGGCGGTCACTTCTTTCAATGAAACTATGCAGGCTTGGTTCTTCGCCAGGCTATGCGCCTCAAGGTCATTGCTTACATGGATAATTTTGAAGTATTTGACAATGTACCCCGTATGTGCTACATTATATTATATGGAGGGATAAAATCATGACTAAAACAACGACTAAAATAAAAAGCGCTATGGTTCGCGCCCGTATTGAACCAGGATTAAAAACAAAAGCAGAAAAATATTTTGATATTCTAGGCCTATCAACTACGCAAGCAATTACGCTATTTTTCAAACAAGTCGAACTTCATCACGGCTTGCCTTTTGAAATAAATATCCCGAATGCCGAAACTATAACTGCTATGAAAGAAATAGAAAATGGCGGCGGCAAAAAATTCGAAAACGCGGATGAATTATTTCAGCATCTAGGTATTTGATGATGAAACGAGTCCATAGCAGTACTGCTTTTGAAAAAGATATTGAAAGACTGATTAGAAGAAATAAGGATATGGAAAAGCTTAAATCCGTAATACGTTCTCTTGCGCGTGGAGAAAAGCTGGATCAAATATATCGGGATCATAAATTGACAGGAAATTATTATGGTTGCAGAGATTGTCATATAGAATCAGATTGGCTACTAATTTATAAATATGATGAAGATGCTTTATTCTTAATCCGAACCGGAACACATTCAGACTTATTTAAAAAGTAATGCTGGTATTGAGGTACAACAGCGCCCTATTTTAAACGAAGACCAAAGGTTGATACCCCTAGCGGGGCACAAGAGGCTGAAGGAATGACAGCAAAATAACTGGATTCCCGTCTGCACGGGAATGACAGGGGTGGGCTGGATTCCTTCTACATCCGTTGAAATATTTCGTTTTGAAGCACTTAAATCAGCATCAACGCTTAAGCGCACTCGCTGTAGCCGCAGATGCGGCAGACGGCGCAGCCGCCTTCATGTTCCACAATTCCGCCGCAATCCGGGCAGGCGCCTTTGAAAAAGGCACGCTTCTCGTTAGCAGGTCCGCCACCATTGGCGCACATGTGGGATTGAATGGCTCTGGCCACCGCGTCGGCGCAGGACATTATCTTGTTTTCACCGAATCCCGAGGGCGAATGGCAGGAAATGCCCTGTTTAATCTGCATCCTTCCCGCAACTTTCCGTTCAGTATTCGTCGTTCTACCGCCAAATTTCCTTTGACATCCATGGTCCTCTTGTCCTATGCTTCCGCCATGAAAATCAAAATTATTCTTCTCGGCTTGTTATTGGTAATTGCTTTTTTAGTTCTTGCGGGCTGTCAAAGACGTACTTCTTTTGTTGTTACGGACTACCCCACCCTTCAAAAAGATTATACCCGTCAATTGCCGCCGGGCGAACTGGCATTGAGAAAAATCACCGATCCCAACCAGATTCCCGACTACACACGGGCTTTTTCTGATACGGACGGTCTGGCGGAAGCAATTGAGCGTAGTCTAAACTATATGGCAAAACCATCCAGCAAAGCGTTCTATCCTTATGGCGACATCACGCATGAACAGGCGGTAAAAAGCCTGCAGGAACTCAAAAAACTTGTGGCTTCTGGATTGTCGCCCCAGCAGATGAACACCGTTTTGCGGGAAAAATTCGATACGTATATTTCGGTCGGCTGTGATAATCAGGGGACCGTATTGTTTACAGGATATTATACGCCGATTTTTGACGGTTCGCTTACACGCACGGACCGTTTCAAGTATCCTTTATACAGGTCGCCTGCCGATCTGATGAAAGACCCTGACGGAACGATTCTAGGCCAAAAGGGGCCGGATGGCAATATCCGGCAATACCCAAGCAGGGTGGATATACAAAATTCCAATATCCTTGCCGGCAATGAGTTTGTATGGCTTGGCGATCCGTTTGAGGTTTATATAGTGCACGTGCAAGGTTCAGCCAAAATCCGTATGCCAAACGGACAGATCAAAGCAGTCGGCTACGATGCTCATAACGGCTGGGATTATCAGAGTGTCATGCAAAAAATGATAGCGGATGGAAAGCTTTCCGGGAAAAACATGAGTATCAAAGCCATGATTGATTATTTTAAGGCCCATCCTGATGAAGTCGATATGTACGTTAATAAAAATCCCCGATTTGTTTTCTTCAGGTCTGAAGAAGGCGAGCCCAGAGGTTCGCTCAATGAGCCGGTAACTCCATTTAGAACGATTGCAACGGATAAGACTATTTACCCCAGGGCGATGTTTGCCTTTGTCTTGGTTGATCTTGACAGGCCCATAGGGTTTGCTTTGGATCAGGATACAGGAGGCGCTATCCGGGCCGCGGGCAGATGTGATGTTTATATGGGAGTTGGCGACCGTGCCGGTGAACTTGCCGGCGGAACATACCGCGAAGGGCAGCTTTATTACCTTTTCATCAAACCTGATAAATAATAAATAATTCGGGACCTTTTTTGAAAATGCCTTGTTTCTGATAACGCATTCTCAAAAACATGCGCTTAAATATACTCGCAATTTTCTTTATTTCAATTCTTCTTTTAAACGAAGACCAAAGGTTGATACCCCTAGCGGGGCACAAGAGGCTGAAGGAATGACAGCAAAATAACTGGATTCCCGTCTGCATGCCCTGTAGGGTAAAACTAGGTAAAACCAGAGTAAAACCAGGGACACTTCCCATATTAAATATCTTTCAGCTTTTTTGGGCGCCCAGCCTTGCCGGGCAATAACTTTCGGCAAAGCCTCTTCTCCAATCCTACAATGAAACC
>PLNU01000129.1 GCA_003142835.1 Syntrophaceae bacterium | reverse complement strand
AGTTCTCAATTCTTTTAGCGGAAAAATCGTACAAGGTCCGCAGCAAATGTGCATTAATAGTTTCATTAAATAAAAGTTGTCTTGAGCAACTTGATGTTAAAAAAGTTCTTTTTGACCGATTGCGGCCTTAAGACCAAAATGTTCATAAGCCTTGGCGCAGGCAATCCTTCCCCGGGCAGTTCTCTGCAGATAACCTTCCTGGATCAAATAAGGTTCATAGACATCTTCAATAGTTATTTTTTCTTCGCCGATGGCTGCTGCAAGACTCTCCACGCCGACTGGTCCGCCATTAAATTTATCGATCAGGGTTAAGAGCAGTTTCCTGTCCATTTGATCAAAGCCTTTTTGATCAACCTCAAACGCATCCAATGCTGCCCGTGCTATTTTCCCGTCAATAGTTCCATCTGCCTTAACTTCGGCATAATCACGGACGCGTTTCAGCAACCGGTTGGCGATACGTGGAGTACCACGTGCGCGCCTCGCCAGTTCCTCAGCACCTACATCGGCCAGTTTTACTCCTAAAATAGCAGCAGATCTCTTGATAATTATCATAAGTTCTTGCGGCGTATAAAATTCCAAGCGGAAGTGCATACCAAAACGATCGCGCAATGGCGAAGTAAGTGAACCGGCGCGTGTTGTTGCGCCAACCAGAGTAAATTTGGGGATATCCAGTTTCATGGAGCGCGCCGACGGCCCCTGACCGATTAAAATATCAATGTGGAAATCCTCCATCGCCGGATATAATATTTCTTCAACGACATGAGAAAGTCTATGAATTTCGTCGATAAAAAGAATCTCATGTTCCTGCATATTCGTTAAAATCGCCGCCAAATCTCCCGGTCTCTCAATCACCGGGCCGGAAGTAACTTTGATGTCTACCCCCATCTCTTTGGCAATAATGTAGGCTAAAGTAGTTTTTCCCAGTCCCGGCGGACCATAAAGAAGAACATGATCCAGCACCCCGCGGCGTTTTTTCGCTGCTTCAATAAATATTGCTAAATTGCTTTTTACCTTCTCTTGCCCCACATAGTCGCTAAACTTCGACGGCCTCAGACTACCGTCCACGCTAAATTCTTCTTCCGCGCAAACCGGATTGATTAAGGGGTTTTTTATTTGTGTTTCCATCTATAGATTCCCTATTGGCCCAATTTAACCGGCAAGAATTTTCAATGTCTTCTTCAAGAGCTGATCCACCGCCAGTTTTTGTTCGGCTGCCTGCAATACCTTGTCTAAAGCATCCTTGGCGGCATTGCTTTTATAACCTAGATTAACCAGCGCCGAAAGCGCATCTTCTTTGACGATCTCAGAGGCTTTATGCTCTGTATCCGCCGCCGGAATATTCTCCGCTATCATTTTTTTAATGACTTTTTCCTTGAGTTCGAGGATCAAACGCTCGGCCATTTTTTTACCGACACCCGGAATGCTGACCAGTTTTCCCAAATTCCCGCTGGATATTGCCTGCAGTAAATCATTTGCCGAAATACCGGAGAGAATATTCATGGCGATTTTCGGCCCGATACCACTTACCGAAATCATCAACTGAAAAAGATCCCTTTCCTGCAATGTGTAAAAACCAAATAAATTTATGGCATCCTGTTTAACATTTGTATGGATGTGCAATGTTACCATCTGCCCTGACTCTGGAAGTTCATAAAAGGTCGTCAGCGGAATGAAGATGCGATAGCCGACGCCTTGCGTATCTACAACAACGTTAGAAATACCTTTATAAACGATCTTACCTTTGATTAAGGCAATCATCAGACAGATTGCTCCTTTAAAAAATTAGCGTGGCAAATTGCGACAGCCAGTGCATCAGCGGCATCCGCTGGCGGCAGGGCAGGCAGTTTTAAGATAGCTTTAACCATGATTTGTACCTGTCTTTTTTCCGCCCGTCCATAGCCAACTACAGCTTTTTTCACTTCCAGAGGAGAATATTCAAAAACAGGTATGCCTTTGCCGGCACCGGCAAAAATAATAACGCCCCGAACATGAGCCTGTTTAATAAGGCTGCGAACATTTTTCCCGTAAAAAATATTTTCCAGCGCAATCGCCTGCGGACTATTCTCAACGATCACCTCGGACAGATGCTGATAGATGGAACTTAACACTGTGGATAAAAGTGAATCTTTTCTTGGTTTGATTTCGCCATGGATGATATGCCGCAAATAATTGCCTTTTTTATCAATTACGCCATAGCCGGTAATGTGGCTGCCCGGATCAATTCCTAAAATTAGCAATTTTTTTCCCGTAATAATCAATTGAGCTTCGTTAACTTAATTTTTCCATCACATCGTCATCTATATCAAAATTGGCATATACGTTTTGCACATCGTCATTATCTTCGAGCTTTTCCATCATCTTCAACATTTGTTCCGCTTTGTTCATCTCCAATTTCACGGTATTGGACGGTATCATCCCGATACGGGCTTCCAAATGTTTTATCCCTTTTGCATCAATTGCTTTTTTCACTTTTTCAAATGATGACGGATCAGTAATCACTTCGAATTCGTTTCCTTCACTCGTAACATCTTCCGCTCCGGCTTCCAGGGCCAGTTCCATAAGGGCGTCTTCATCAATGTTTTTCTTATCAATAACAATACTGCCCTTTTTATTAAAAATCCATGCTACGCAACCATTTTCACCAAGGTTTCCTCCGTGCTTGGAAAGTATATGTCTAATTTCCGCGACAGTTCTGTTTTTGTTGTCGGTCATGATTTCAACAAGAACAGCCACACCACCCGGGCCATAACCTTCATAGGTCACTTCTTCATAATTGGCAGCACCTTCACCACTACCCAGTCCTTTTTTAATTGCCCTTTCGATATTATCCTTGGGCATATTTTCCTCTTTGGCAGCCATAACGGCTTGCCTGAGCCGTGAATTTCCTTCAACATCGCCGCCACCAAGCCTCGCCGCCAGGGTTATTTCCTTGATTATCTTCGTAAATGCTTTGCCACGCTTGGCGTCAATGGCTCCTTTTTTTCTCTTTATAGTGCTCCATTTAGAATGGCCGGACATGATCTTTCTCCTGTAAATTTTTTAAAGCAAATCTTATTTTCGTAATAACACAAGGCAATAAGCTTGTAAAGTTAATTACATCGTTAAACCCGAGACAATAAGTTTAATTGTTTGATAGGTGAATTCAACACTTACAGGATGAGGCAGTTGTAAAGCACAACTATATATGAGTATCAATGGCGAGATTGGCTAATCTATCGGCATGGCTGTTGTGGGAACGCAGAACGTGTTTAACCTGGATGGAGTCAAAAGAAGTAAGCAGGCTACGTACTTCATTCATCAATACTTTTAAGTTTTCGTTCTTAACACGATAGGAACCGTTGATCTGATTGGCCAGAAGCTCGGAATCCAGATAAACTTCAAGATTATTATAACCTTCAGCCAACGCTCCCTTCAATCCCAAAATCAGTGCTTTATATTCAGCGATATTATTGGTGCAATGCCCCAGATATTCTTTACCTTCCCAAATGACACTTCCTTCCGCGTCGGTAATGACAGCTCCAGCGCCACCAACGCCGGGATTGCCACGGCAGGCTCCATCACTGTAGAGTCTGCTTAACTTTTTTTCCATAATACTTAGGCCTGCTTTTCCATATTTTGAAAATACATTATCCGGTTGCAATTGGGACAACTGAGCAATTCTGTCGTTTTCTGCAATTCATTATAAAGTTGCGGCGGAATATTCATGTGGCAGCCGTTGCATACCTCTTTCCAAACTGAAATGACACCAACACCATTATTTCTGTTTTTGACCTTTTCGTAACGAGCCAAGATATCGGCAGAAACATCTTTTCTCAAATCAGCGCGCTTCTGCTCCCAACTCGCCGCGTCAGCATCAATTGCATTTAGATCAGCTTCGATTATCTTCTTTTCGGCTTCAAATTCTTTTCTCCGTTGACTAAGTATTTCCTCATCTTTTTTTACCAGAATGGAAAACTTATCCAACTCCTCCAATATAGAAATTATTTCGGTTTCAATATCACCGCGTGACGACTCGGCAATTTCAATTTCCTTGAGCATTGCCTGATATTCCTTATTGTTCTTAACCTCCAGAAGTCTCTCCTTGGTTTTTACCATGCCCTCATTAATTTTTTTGATCTTATTTTCACTTTCAATGTGGCGGGCTTTGAGTTCATCATGCTTACGTTTATTTTGTTCGATTCCATTTTTAAATAAATTAAACTCATCATCCAGTTTTGCTATCTTTTCCGGCAGTTTTATCTTCTTGGTCGAAAGACCAACTAACTGCGAATCACATTCCTGAAGCTTGATTAATAACAATAAATTCTTTTTCACTGATCTTCTCCTTCTTTTTTGGATAAAAAAAAGCACCTTTTAGGGGTGCATTTTTATATAGACTGTTTTATAGCCTTATTCTCTGTGCCGTCGGATGATAAAATTCTGATTCCTTTCACGGCAGTCAAAACAATGGATACAGTATATCCACTCCTTCGTGTAAAAAAAATCATTTTATTCATCATTGCCATTCTTTCATAATTTGGTGGGCCCACCTGGGATCGAACCAGGGACCTACCGGTTATGAGCCGGTGGCTCTACCAATTGAGCTATGGGCCCGCCATTTTTTAAATACATATGACTTTACTTAATATAGAGCAACAGCTTCTAAATCTTCTATTAAAAAACCGGGCAATCAGATCTTGCTGCCCACAAAAACCCCTCCAAATATTGGCAAATAGGCATCAGGGTTCGCTTTGATATACCCAATCATACCGCTTGTCAATACTATTTTGCTGCACGCTTTTTGGAAAGACTTTTCATCTTTTCCGGCGCCGGAGCTTCGATTATTTCCGGTTCATTAATAAATGTTTCAATTAAATCCAACGGAGCGCTTTCTTCTTCTCCAAGAGTCCCCGGGCGGTCACTAATGCCAAAACGCATCCGTAACACTTTCTCTTCGCGCGGGGTAAGTGTCGACAANNTCGCCCAGATGGCTATCTTCTTCTTCACCAATAGGCGTTTCCAGAGAGATCGGTTCCTTAGCTATTTTTAGAACTTTTCTGACTTTCTCCAACGGATATTCCATTTTATTGGCAATTTCTTCGGGAGTTGGCTCTCGCCCTAACTCCTGCACAAGGTAACGCGAAGTACGAATCAGTTTATTGATTGTCTCAATCATGTGAACGGGAATTCTGATTGTCCGCGCCTGATCGGCTATAGCCCGCGTGATGGCCTGCCTGATCCACCATGTGGCATAAGTAGAAAATTTATAACCACGCTGATACTCAAATTTATCCACAGCCTTCATCAAACCGATATTGCCTTCTTGAATCAAATCGAGAAACTGCAAACCACGATTAGTGTATTTTTTGGCAATACTCACAACCAACCGCAGATTTGCTTCCACCAGCTTTCTTTTTGCTATTTCCGCTTTAACTTCACCTTCTTCAATAGACTCAACAACAGTTTTCAAAGTTGCCGTTGGTATTTGCACTTCCTTCGCGATATGTTTTATCTTTTTTTGCGCTTCAGCAATGGCAACTTGACTCTTCTGCAGAACATCGACAGAAACGTGCGCTTTCTTGGCCGCACGCTTTTCGTCTTGTTTTGATTTCTTCATTTTTACCCAGGCTTTCTCCAATTGCGCAAGAGTTAAACCTGTTTCTTTCTTATATTGATTAATAATTCTTTCGGCTCTTTCAATTTCATCCGTGTAATACCGCAAGCGAGCGACGAAACGATGCATCTGCTTTTTGCTGAAACGTATTTTTCGGCAAAGGGTGATGGTGTTTTTAATTTTTTTTTCTAACTCGGCCGTTAACAGTTCGCGCTGTTTGGGACGCATAGTTTTGGATTTGAGTTTTTCGCGCAATACTTCATTGCGGTTGTCAAAGAGTCTAATTCTATCAATAAGTTTTAAAACTCTTTCTTTATGTTCATCTTCCTCCATGAAGCCTTCTTGATCTTCAATATTGTCCACTACACTCTTGATCCGAATTTCCCCGGTGAGTAGTTTTTCGCCGATATTGAACACCTCTTTAATCGAAACAGATAAGCGAAAGATAGCCCACATAGTCTCGCGCGCACCCTCTTCAATTTTTTTGGCTATTTCCACTTCACCTTCGCGACTTAAAAGCGAGACCAACCCCATCTCCCGCAAATACATTTTCACCGGATCTCCGGTTTTTCCCACACCGGGTACCAGCGACAGCGTCACCGGAAATTTCGAAGGGACTATGTCTTCTGCGGTTTTCTTCACTAAAAGTTTCTCACCTTGTTCAATATCAATGATATCAATATTCTTTTCTCCAAAGAGCATAATAATATCATCGATCTGATCGGAAGAAGTTACGTCCGGCGGCAACATATCGTTGACGTCATCGTAAGTTAAAAAACCTTTTTCTTTGCCCAATAAAATTAATTTCTTAAATTCATCGGATTGTATTTCTTTCGCCATTTGGCATCTCCCTAAATATTTTATTTGCACCGTTTATCTAGCGTAATTCTCGTTCTTTTGTTATTAGCTCTTTTTTCTCATGAAGAAGACTACTTAAAATCTCTTCGTCGCCACTTTCCTGAGCACGCGCCAGCTTTAATTTTAGTTGACGATGCTGATCCTTATACCATTTTTCTTTAATTCTTCTTATAGTATCAGTAAAGTTTTTTTCCACCATTGTATCATCTGTCGGTGGTGCCTCAATACTTAATTTATATATCTTTTCGCGCAAGGATCTATCATCATCCGCGGATAAGATAACGTTGATATCTACAAAACCCAACAGTTTATAGGCTTCAACAATTTTTTCTCCCAGATTCTTCAACTCCGGATGCAGAAAAAAATCTAACACCTTTTCATTTTCCACATAAGTTGTTTTCTGCGGATACTCCAGCAATAGCCNNTGCCACCCTTAGGTTTAAGCTGGACATCTTTTTTATGGATCTCCTTCTTCAGTAGTTCCTGAGCGATACCCAATTTTTCCGCTACACGCTTGATAAAAAGGTTCTTTTCAATTTCATCGCCAATTTTGCTGATGAATTCCGTTGCGGTTTTAACCAAATCCCGGTTTTCCTCAAATGTCTTACCGTTGCCCAAAACTTTTTCAATATAGTAATCGCTTATCGCCGGAGCAAGGTCAATAAGTTCACCGAGTTTCTCTTTGCCGTGCTTTTTCACATAATCATCAGGATCACAGCCTTCCGGCAAGATTAACGCCCGCGCATGCATGTTCATACTTAAAAACAGTTCCAGGCTGCGGTCGAGAGCTTTTTTCCCTGCTTCATCCGGATCAAAAAGAGCAACAACATCCAGAGTGTAACGGCGTAAAAGCTCCAGATGCTCTCTGGTCAGCGCAGTACCTAAAGTGGCAACTACATTGCCGATACCCGCGTTCCACAGAGAAATCAAATCGAAATAACCTTCGACAATAAGCGCAAAACCCTTCTTGCGTATTTCCTCTTTCGCCTTGTTCAAGCCATATAAATTTTTCCCCTTGATATAAACAGGCGATTCCGGCGAGTTCAAATATTTCGGCTCGCCTTTTTCCATAACCCTGCCGCCAAATGCCACTATTTCTCCAAAGACATTTTCTATAGGAAATATAAGGCGGCCACGAAACCGGTCGTAAAAACTCCCCTCTTTGCCGGAAACTATCAGGCCCGCCTGTTCGGCTAATTTCAAGGATGAACCACTACCCTCAATATAATCTGTCAAAGAGCGCCAAGTATCCGGCGCAAAACCCAACCGGAATTGTTTGATGCTTTCGTCCGAAATACCTCTACTTTGTAAGTATTCACGGGCAACCTTACCCGCAGGAGAAAAAAGATTGCGGCTGAACTGTTGCGCCGCTTTCAAATTCAAATTGGTTATTTCCTCACGTAAAGAATCCTTTTGACTGCCATCTTTATTAACCGACCTTAGCGGTAAAACAACCCCCGTCTTTTCCGCCAGAGCCTTAACCGCTTCGGGAAAAGTCATGTTGGCAATCTTCATCAACAATGTAATGGCATTACCACCTTCACCGCACCCAAAACAATAAAATATTTGCTTTTCGCGGTTGACTGTGAACGAAGGTGTTTTTTCTTGATGAAAAGGGCAAAGCCCGGTAAAATTCCGTCCTGCCTTTTTTAAAGTCACGTATTCGGAAGCAAGTTCAATGATGTCTATCCTGCTTTTAATTTCTTCAATCTTGCTGTCATCAAAGCGCACTGACTATTCTTGCCTGTTTTAAAATTTGAATTTCTATTCTAATCAAATCACTGGCGGATAAAAAGCCCCCTATTGGGACAAGAGCGCTTTAACTTTTTCGCCCACCATTTTACCATCAGCCTTGCCGGTCAGTTGCGGCATCAATATTTTCATTACCTTTCCCATATCTTTTACCGAAACAGCCCCGGCTTCCCCAATGGCCTTTTTGATTACACCTTCAACCTCATCATCTGACATTTGCGCCGGCATAAATTCCTGCACAACTTTCAGTTCCGCCTCTTCTTTTTCCACCAGGTCAGTCCTTCCACCCTTGGCAAACTGCTCAATGGAATCTTTTCTTTGCTTGACAATCACAGAAAGAATCTGCAGTGTTTCACTTTCGTTTAACGGCCGCATCAAATCAATTTCCTTGTTATGCAATGCGGTTTTAAACATGCGAATAGCCGAAAGCCGAACTTTATCCTTGGCTTTAGCCGCAACAACCATTTCAGCATTTAATCTGGCATTTATATCCATCATCTTCACCTCTTTTGTTTAACCCAACGGGTCTTGCAGTTTTCTACCACCGAGAAGATGCATGTGCAGATGGAATACCACCTGGCCACCTTCGGCATTGCAATTAATCACTGTGCGGAAACCTCTATCACCTATATTTTTGATCCGGGCTACTTTTTGTGCGGCTGACGTCAAATCGCTGGTAACATCTATGTCCTTGGCGTCAAGATCCATAAGTGTGGCGATGTGCTTTTTAGGAACGATGATTACATGCACCGGTGCCATCGGCTGAATATCATTAAACGCTAAAACTTTATCATCTTCATAAACTTTGCTGCAAGGAATTTCCCCTTGAACTATTTTACAAAAAATACAATCCGCCATAATTGCCACCTTTTTTTTCCATCAAGAAGCTTTTCTACATTTATCAATCGCTTCTTCCAGAGAAATAGCACCCGTATAAAGAGCACGGCCGATAATGACTCCGCTAATATCGCAACCTTTTACGGCCAGAAGCTTTTCCACATCGGCGATTGTAGCCACTCCGCCGGAAGCAATAACCGGAATGCTGACAGCCATTGCCAATGCTTTTGTAGCTTCAATGTTGACGCCTGTTTCCATGCCATCGCGCTTAATATCGGTATACACAATTGCTCTTATCCCGCAGTTTTCATAACGCACGGCAAGTTCCACAGCACTTTGCTGCGTCTTTCGCGTCCAGCCTTGTATGGCAACCTGACCATCTAAAGCATCAATGCCCAATATAATTTTACCCTCATGCTTTTTCCCGGCAGCGCGGACAAGTTCTTCATCCTGCAAGGCTGCCGTACCCAGGATAACGCTGGCAACACCATTTTCCAGGTAATAATCAATCGTCTCCATATTTCTAATCCCGCCGCCAACTTGAATAGGAACATTCACTTTTTTGACAATATCCAGAATAATCCCGGCATTACGGGGCAATCCGGCGACAGAACCGTCAAGATCAACTATATGAATCAGCTGGGCACCTTTTTGAGCCCAGGCCAAAGCCACATCAATTGGATTATCCGCATATACCGTAACACGATCAAAATCACCCTGAGCCAGCCGCACACATTGACCATTCTTAATATCAATCGCTGGAATAATAAACAAATCAGCACTCCCTGGTATAAGAAAGTTCGGAATCACACACAAGCAAGATTCTGGACAAAAGAAACAAATGTCGTCTGAGTAGTAATATTAATGTTTTAATGTTCGAAACCGGGAAATGTCTTGAAAATCTCATCAATCCCCTGCTTCGCCAATTGACTTGCGGTAAGCCATTTACCGCCGCCTTTAAAAAACGAAGATGCTTGAAAGACATTCTCCATTAATGATTTTTGAGTTTTATCAAAGACACCACGCCAAATTGTGCTGCCGTCCTTAACGTTCAGCAGGTGAATCTCAAAAGCGACGGAAGCAGGGTGCTCTGCAGAGAAGTCATAGCCCACCCTCTCCGTATAACGGTATACATAACCGACAGCTATAACATCCGCCTTCAATTCAGCACCTACTTTTTTCAAAACAGCCAATAAAGGTTTTTTCAGCGCTTCTGCAGCAACACGATTATAGACAGCCGTCACTTTTTCCAGCGGAATAATTTGCACTTCTTTTAAATCGCGCAATTTATCAATAAAACCTTCCTGGACAGTCTTTTCCGCTCCCTTTTCAATTTTCCCGCTGGAGTAACCGCCGCTGCAAAGCGGGCAAACTACCATAGTTGACCCTTCTTCAGGCAGTAGCGGCTGAAAAGCAATTACAGCTATACGTTTGATCACCAACCCATCTTTTTCTGCGGACTGCACTGAAACTGGCAGCACCAACAGTAAAATCAATATAAATCCCGCAAGACAACTAGTCTTTTTACCGAAAAGAGTAATCAAAATTTCCGCACCTTACCTTTCTTTAGAGACTTCCCTTGGTCGAGAGGACTCCATCAATGTTAGCATTCAAGTTCACGGCATCTCTCAAGGCGCGGGCAAAAGCTTTAAACACCGCCTCGATAATGTGGTGACTGTTATTGCCATATAAAAGATTAATGTGCAGCGTAATGCCGCTGTGATCGGTGAAAGCCTTAAAAAATTCTTTAACCAAGGCCGGATCAAACCCGCCGATTTTTCTGCGCTCGTATTTAACTTTGTAAATTAGATATGGACGGCCCGAAATATCTAAATCCACGCGGCATAAGCATTCATCCATCGGTACAGAAGCCGAACCATAACGGTTGATCCCTATTTTTTTACCCAGGGCCTGGCCTACGGACTGACCCAGACAAATGCCTAAATCTTCGACCAAATGATGATCGTCAATTTGAGTGTCGCCTTTGCTCTTGACGACAAGTTTGAAAAAACCATGTCTAGCAAAGAGCTCCAGCATATGGTTAAAAAAAGGAATAGTTGTGGCTATTTTACTGCCGGCAGACTTATCCAAATCAATTTCCAACTGAATGTCCGTTTCTGTTGTTTTACGGATAATCTTTGCTTTTCTGGCCATAGCTGTCCTTTCTTAAAGTTAAATTACTTTGTTTAAAGGATACTCAATTATACCTTCGGCACCGGCTTCTAAAAGCACCGGGATCAAATCCCGCACTACGCCTGTATCGATAACCGATTCTACAGCAAACCATTCTTCAGAATACAATCCCGAAATTGTAGGAGCTTTGAGAGAGGGAAGCAGCGACATTACCTTTCCCAGATTTTCTTTGGAAACATTAAGTTTCAGCCCCACTTTACCCATTGCCTGCAGCGAACCGACAAGCAAGATTCTGATTTGCTCAATTTTTTTACGTTTCCAGGGATCACGGAAGGCCAGACGATTAGCAATCAACTGCGTGTTTGTTTTCATCAAATCGTGAATTACGCGTAATTTATTGGCCTTAATTGTGGAGCCGGTTTCAGTGACTTCCACAATAGCATCCACCAAACCTTCCACCGCTTTGGCTTCAGTAGCCCCCCAGGAAAATTCAACATGAACATTAATATTGCGCTCGGCAAAATATTTTTTTGTAAAATTCACCAGCTCCGTCGATATGTGTTTCCCTTCCATATCCTCAATTGATTTATACGGTGAATCTTCGCGAACAACCAGTACCCAGCGTGCCTGCCTGATCGAAACCTTTGAGTAAATCAAATCCTGCACAGCAATGACATCAGATTCATTCTCCAGAATCCAATCGATACCGGTCAACCCTAAATCAAGGTGTCCGTCTTCTACATAGCGTGACATCTCCTGCGCCCGAACCAGCGTGCAGGTAATTTCCGGATCATCAATATCGGGAAAATAGCTTCTGCTATCATAAGATATACGCCAGCCGGCTTTTTTAAATAAATCGACCGTATTATTTTCCAGACTCCCCTTAGGAATCCCTAATTTCAAGATACTCATTTATATACTTCCTCTGGATTAAAAATTTTTTCTCCCACGATGATAAAAGCTCCGCCATCGAGCTTCCTGTAAAAACAGGATTTATGGCCTGTGTGGCAGGCCGCTCCTCCCAATTGCTCGACTTGCAATAAAATCGTATCATTATCACAATCAATAAAAATGTTTTTTACTAACTGGACATTTCCCGAACTTTCTCCCTTCATCCATAGAGCCTGCCGCGATCTGCTCCAGTAAGTTGCCTTACCGGTCTGAAGTGTTGCCTCCCACGATTCGCTGTTCATATAAGCCAGCATGAGAACATCATTAGTTTCGGCATCTTGAACGATAGCGGGAACCAAGCCATCACCTTTGGTAAAATTTAGTCCAATCATTTTAACCTTCACCACATATTTTATTCTTATATCTTCAGTAAATTGTATTATTTAAATGATGAACAGTTTTAAATCAAGTAATATTTTTATTAGAATCATCTATTTCCAACTTGCCTAAGTTTTTCTTTCATGATAAAAAATTATTTAAGTTAAGTAGATATTTTTAACCAAACTTTGCATCTTTGCCGGAGGTTCGATTATGTCATTGCTAATTGGAGGGCTTATCGCCACTGTTTTAGGGTTGGTTAGCTTAATATTTTGGTGGGCAGATTTTATGACTATCCTCAGAGGATCATTTCCGATCAGTTTATTTTTGGGTGGAGCGCTCGCAGTTTATGTCGGAATTGATGAAATCCAGGACAAAATCCGCGAAGAAAGGCTAAAGCAGGATGAAAAACTCGAAAAAGCCCAGAAGGAAATAGAAGCGGTAAAGGCTCAAGCGGAAAAATATAAAGAAGAATTAAATAAATTAAAGGAAACAACAAAATAGGGTTTTTATGTTGCCGTGCACAATCAATGCGGCTGGATCCGGCCGGTTTTATTAAGTATTGACCTGAACAGCTGTAATCTTATCGTTACAAGCAGGCGAATTGTCCTTGTTATTCCATTCCTCCTATTTTATACTCTAATTTACTCTCTTTACTCTCAGCATATTAGTCGTCCCTGATACCCATAGAGGGTGGCCCACAGTAATAACTATGAGGTCTCCAACTGATACCTCGCCTGCATCGAGTACAACCTGGGTGGCCTTTTCGATCATATCGTCCGTATCATGGGGATCGTTGACCAGACGGGGATGGCAACCCCAGCTTAAGCTGAGGCGCCGCACCGTTTTTTCATTGGGTGACAGCGCGACAATCGTCTGCCGGGGACGAAAGCGCGATATGTAGCGGGCCGTTCTGCCAGACTGGGTATGGGCAACAATAGCTTTGGCCGAAAGATGGTTGGCCAGAACACATGACGCGTGAGCAACCGATTCGGAAATGTCCTTTTCCGGAATCATTGAAAGAAACTTTTCAAAAGGAAAACCGGACTCGGCAACCGTAGCCAGACGGCTCATATACATCACTGCTTCTGCCGGATAATTACCGGATGCCGTTTCTTCGGAAAGCATAACGGCGTCTGTTCCATCAAGGACGGCATTGGCGACATCAGTCGCTTCCGCACGGGTCGGTCTTGGAGATGTCACCATCGAGCGAAGCATTTGCGTTGCCGTAATGACCGGTTTGCCGCACATATTGGCTTTATGAATCAGGCGTTTCTGAATCAGCGGCACATCTTCCAGCGGTATTTCCACGCCCAGATCGCCGCGAGCAACCATGATGCCATCCGATATTTCCATGATAGCATCAATATGATCAAGGGCTTCGTGTTTTTCAATTTTGGCAATGACCGGAGTGTCTTTGCCCTTTGCGGCAATAATGTCCTTGACCATTTTAATATCTTCTGCCGTTTTAACAAACGATAGAGCGATAAAATCAACGTCATTTTCCAGGCCGAACAAAAGATCGGCGCGGTCTTTCTCAGTTAGGGATGATGTGCGAATCGTGCCGTCCGGCAAATTAATTCCTTTGTGCGATGTAAGGATTCCGCCTGTCACAACCTTGCAGATAATGTCGGATTTTCCAGTTTCCTCAACAAGAAGCTCCATCAAACCGTCGGCCAGAAGCAGCCTGTCTCCGGATTTTACTTCCTGGGGTAAATCTTTATAAGTAAGCGAGACGGCATCCACACTTCCATCTATGTCACGATTTGTCAGAATAAATTTGTGACCGGGTTCAAGCAAAACGCCGGGATCGGGAATTGTGCCGATTCTTATTTTCGGCCCGGCCAGATCAAGAAGAATTGCCACCGGTTTGTCGAGCCTGGCCGATAATTTTCGAAGCAAGATAATCTTCTCCAAATGACCCTTGTGTGATCCGTGTGAAAAATTCAGCCGGGCCACATTCATTCCATTTCGAATCATCGCCTCCAGCACTTCCTTTTTCTCCGAGGCCGGCCCTATAGTGCAGACAATCTTCGTTTTTTGCATAATTCACCTTTAATGTTTCCTGATAACTTGGTCATGACCGTAACTATATTTTATTATTTATCCAGAGTAGTAACAAATAAATTACTGAACTTCAATCGATCAATTTGCCGGGCACTGGTCGCACTCAAAAAGCATAAGATTTATCCTTGATTAAACTTCTTGCAATTGTTATAAATTTTCCAACAGTCAGAATTGGATAGCATGACTAGTGTCATGTCAACGATACTCTGTCATTTCGAAGGAGTCTTCACGACTGAGAAATCTTAGATTTCTCCCTGCGGTCGAAATGACATTTCTTGATTGACACGACACTAGTATATCAATGTCATTGACTTAAGGATTATTACCTTTCAAGTCCCCCTTTATCTTGTGCCCTTTAGGGTATAAAGGGGAATACAGAGGGATTTTACTGGCAATCTAAAAAATCTCCCCCAACCCCTCTTTAAAAAAGAGGGGAGCCATAGTGCTTAAGTCAATGACATTGACTACTATACAAAAATCACCATTGTCTGTAATAAAGGGGATTAATCATGAGAATTGGAGTTCTAACGGGAGGCGGAGATGTTCCGGGGCTGAATGCTTGTATCAAAACAATTGTCAGCAGTGCAATAGATGAAGGAATGGAAATACTGGGCATCCGGCGAGGCTGGGCCGGCCTGCTCGAATACAATCCTGACGATCCGGAAAGTTTTGATCGCTGTTTTCTGAAACTCGATAAACATAACACCAGAGCTATTGATCGTACCGGCGGCACTTTCCTGCATACCAGCCGGATCACTCCCAGCAAGGTTCGTCTTCGAGACATGAGCGATCACTTACTTGGCCAGGTAGTAACGGGGACACCTGCCCCGGATGCGATCTTTGATTTAACATCGCGGATATTAAAAAATATCACCAGACTTGGTCTTGACCACCTCATCGCCATTGGCGGTGACGGAACTCTATCCTATACCGAGCGCATGAATAAAGAGGGTGTGCCGATTATCGCCATTCCTAAAACGATGGATAATGATGTCTTTGGAACGGATTACTGCATTGGTTTTTCCACAGCCGTATCGCGAAGCGTGGAATTTATCCACCAGCTTCGCACATCGGCCGGCTCTCATGAACGCATCGGCATAATCGAACTATTCGGCCGCAATTGCGGCGAAACAACCCTCCTTGCTTCTTACCTTTCCGGAGTAGATCGCGCGATCATCAGCGAAGTCCCCTTTGATCCGGAAAAACTGGCTCATCTTATCTTAAAAGATAAGCGATCCAATCCCAGCAATTACGCCATGATTGCCATAAGCGAGGGAGCCCAGATGACCGGAGGAAAAATAGTTGATTACGGTCAGGCTGATGCCTATGGCAACCGGAAATTGGGCGGCATTGGGCTGATCACCAGCGAAGCCCTGGAAAAAATCACAGGCCAAGATTGCTTCTTCCAGCAAATCTCTTATCTAATGCGCTCCGGTGCCCCGGATAGCCTGGATTTGATGGTCGCCGTAAACTTTGCCAACATGGCCGTTAAGTTAATATCCCGGGCTGAGAAGATGGACAATCGCATGGTAGCCCTGCGGGATGGTAATTATACCAGCGTTCCCGTTGCTGAAATTCACCAGGGAATCAAACGAGTGGATGTAGACGAACTCTATAACACCGAACAATACCGCCCTAAAGTGCACCATGTAGAAGGAAAGCCGATGTTTTTGTACTAAGCTGTATGCCTTGTCCCGCGCAACAGTATTATACCATTTCTAAATCAAAGATGATATCGAGGCGGCAAGGAGGAGGCGACGAGACGTATTGTACATACGTTGAGGAAGCCGACGACGCTACCAACAAAGATAGCGCTTTGATTTAAAAGTGGGAAAAGAGAAACGAATTGACAACCATAAGGCTTTTGACTAGTATATCAATGACATTGACTTATGGATTATTCTCATTTAAGTCCCCCTTTTCTCGCGTGCCCTTCAGGGTAAAAGGGGGATACAGGGGGATTTTACTGGTAATCTGAAAAATCTCCCCCAACCCCTCTTTAAAAAGAGGGGAGTCATAGCGCATAAGGCAATGACGTTGACTAGTATATTAAAAAAATATGTAAGGAGGATGATATGGCTATAAAGATTGCCATTAATGGCTTTGGAAGAATCGGCCGGCTGGTTTTCAGAGCCGGATATAAAAATAAAGATATAGAGTTCGTGGCTATAAACGATCTCGCGGATGCCAAGACACTTGCGCATCTGCTAAAATATGATTCCATCCATGGAATATTGAATGCGGAAGTTAAATCCGGAAACAACTCGATCATCGTTGATGGTAAAGAGATTAAGACTTTTTCCGCAAGAGAACCGGAAACATTGCCCTGGAAAGACCTGGGAGTGGACGTAGTTATGGAAAGCACGGGGAAATTTACTGATAGAGCCGGCGCTGAAAAACATCTTAAAGCGGGAGCCACTAAAGTTGTTATCTCCGCTCCCGCCAAGGGGCCGGACGTAACAGTTGTTTTTGGGGTTAACCAGGAAGTATACGATAAAACCAAACATCACATTATATCCATGGGATCATGCACCACTAATTGTCTGGCGCCGATCGTCAAGATTCTGCACCAGGAGTTTGGTCTGGAGTGCGGCCTGATGACAACAATCCATGCCTATACAAATGATCAGGTTGTTCAGGATGAGCCGCATAAAGACCTGAGAAGAGCGCGAGCGGCGGCGCTTTCCATGATCCCCACCACAACCGGTGCCGCCAGGGCGATCGCGGAAGTCATACCGGAAATGAAAGGAAAGCTCGATGGCCTGGCCATTCGCGTTCCCGTTCCCAATGTCTCTCTGGTCGATTTTGTGGCCACTCTTTCGAAGAGCACAACCAAAGAGGAGATAAATGCCAAATTCAAAGAGTACGCAAATGGTCCCATGAAGGGAATTCTTTTATGTTCGGAGGAAGAATTGGTTTCCCGCGATTTCACCGGTAACCCCCATTCCTCTATTGTAGATATGCCGAACACAACGGTACTCGGTGGCAAGATGGTGAAGATACTCGCCTGGTATGATAACGAGTGGGGATTTTCCAGCAGGATGACTGAACTACTCTCTTTCATCATGAAATAGAAATAGAACAAAAAAAGAGGCGCTGTATGAAATACATTGATCAGATTGATTTGAAAGGAAAGCGGGTATTGGTCAGGGTGGACTTCAATGTCCCGCTGGATAAGGATGGCCGTGTTACGGATGACACCCGCGTGCGGGCAAGTTTACCGACAATAAACTACGCCCTGGTAAAAGGGGCTAAAGTCATCGTGGCTTCCCATCTGGGCAGACCAAAAGGAAAAAGAGTTGAGGAGTTCTCCTTGAAGCCAGTTGTCAAGGTTCTTTCCGGCCTATTGAAAAAGGATGTAGTATTTGTGGATGATTGCGTGGGTGAAAAGGCCACGCAGGCCGTAAGTAATATGAAAGCCGGAGACCTTGTTCTTCTTGAAAACCTGAGATTTTATCCAGGTGAAGACAAAAATGACGCAGGATTTGCCAAACAGTTAGCAGCGCTTTGTGACGTATATATTGATGATGCTTTTGCTGTTTCCCACAGAGCGGCGGCATCAAATACCGCCATAACCCAGTTTGTAAAAGTCTGCGCTGCCGGTTTCCTGCTGAAAAATGAAATTGAATACTTCAACAAAGCCATGAGCAATCCGGTGCGGCCACTTATTGCCATCATCGGCGGCGCCAAGGTTTCCGATAAGATTGGCGTACTGGAAAATTTAATTGATAAAGTGGATAAAATTATCGTCGGCGGCGGCATGGCTTACACTTTCCTGAAGGCCGCAGGCTTTGGTATCGGCAAGTCCTTGTGTGAAACTAATATGCTTGATCTGGCAAGGAAAATTATGGAAAAAGCCAGACAGAAAAATGTNNGCGGCTGATGCTGAAATAAAAATTTGTAACATAAAAGATATCCCTGAAGACTGGATGGGTCTGGATATTGGCCCGGCAACAATCACTTTATTTTCAGATGCGGTAAAGAACGCAAAAACCATTGTCTGGAATGGCCCTCTGGGTATGTTTGAGCTTGCCCCTTTCAGCAAAGGAACGTTCTCACTTGTTCATGCTGTTGCTAATTCCGGTGCGCTCACGATTGTCGGCGGCGGTGATACGGACACGGCAGTTCATCAAACCGGAGAAAGTTCAAAGATATCTTTTATCTCTACCGGCGGCGGTGCTTTTCTGGAATTACTGGAAGGCAAGACCTTGCCCGGCGTTGCCGCCCTGGAATCAAGCGGAGGAAAATAATGAGAACTTGGATTGTAGCTGGCAATTGGAAAATGCACAACACCATAGGTGAATCGATTACCCTGGCTCAGGCGATCAAAGAAGGCACGACGAACATCAAAAATGGTGAAGTAGTTATAGCTCCTCCTTTTACCTCCTTGTATAGCGCTTACGAAACAATTAAAGATTCCCAAGTAACTCTTGCTGCGCAAAATATGCATTACGAAGATAAGGGAGCATTCACCGGAGAAATTGCTCCTGGTATGCTCAAGGATATTGGCTGCACTTATGTCATCATCGGCCATTCCGAACGCAGAAAGTATTTTCATGAACGTGATGAAGACATAAACTTAAAGGTCAAAAAAGCGCTGGCTGTTGGTTTAAAACCCATCCTCTGCGTCGGTGAGACGGAAGATGAAAGAATAAAGGACGTAACTCAGTCTGTTATTGATCGGCAAATAAAGAAGGCGCTAAGTGGCGTGGACAAAATAGATAAAGTCGTGATTGCCTATGAACCTGTATGGGCTATTGGAACAGGCAAAGTCGCCACATCGATTCAGGCCGAAGAAGTACACAGGTTTATTCGTGGCATCCTGAAAGAACTCTATGGTGATGTCTCCAAAGACATCCGCATACTTTATGGCGGCAGCGTCACCAAAGACAATATCGGCGAGTTAATCGGCATGGAAAATATCGACGGAGCACTCGTCGGCGGAGCATCTTTAAAGCCGGATGCGTTTCTCGGTATAATCCAGCAAATCTCCGGGAAGAAATAATTTCAGCAATTCTTATTTGTTGTCTGATGTCTTTGGAATAAATGCAACATTACAAATTGAAATAATTACTCTCTCAAAAAGATAAGGTTCGGATACATCCCGACCGTGTTCATCCGCATCCATCCCATGCAATATTTGCTTGACATACAATACCGGACTTCTTATAGTTTACTAGTAGAAGCAATATCTTATCAAAAATTTGTCATTTCGAGAAGCGGCAGCGCCGCGTAATTTGTTTTTTCATTGTGCCGCTGTCATTGTCGAACGCGATTCGACAATCCAGTTTTTATTTTAAGTTATTTTGGTCATTAAATTACAGGGAACAGGAAACGCGTTCATGATTGACCAATATTTCGCCCATACCTTGCCTGGAAAACCACCCGCCGACTGGCAGCCGTTAGAACAGCATCTAAAAAATGTGGCGGAATTGGCTTCGGCCTTTGCTTCAGTTTTCAATTCCTCTGTATGGGCGGGAGCTGCCGGAATACTCCATGACCTCGGCAAGGCACATCCGGACTTCCAGACCTACCTGCATAGCGTAAGCGGTCTCAACGCCTCGGAATTCGACGATCAGAGCACCGGCACCCATCCAAACCACTCAGGTGCAGGCGCTATCTTAGCTTGCGAAAAGTGGAACAACATCATCGGAAAAACCATCGCCTACCTCATCACCGGACATCATGCAGGGTTGCCGGACTGGTTCGGCGGCAAAGATTCGTTGCCCTATCGACTTGAGAATGAGCAGATTGTTGCAGATACTGTGCACGATTATGCCGAATCATTTGTTGCGTCGCTCCCTGCCAAATTACAGATTCCCGCTTTCGCAATGCAGTGCCGTAACCATGATGCAATTGCTTACCATCTTTGGGTTCGGATGATCCATTCCTGTCTTGTTGACGCCGATTTCCTCGATACGGAAGCATTCATGGATGCTGACAAGCACGCCCAACGCCCATCTTTCCCCACACTGATTGAAATGAAATCACGGTTTGATTGCAAAATGCAGAAAATGATGATGGATGCGCCAGACACACCTGTGAATCGTATCCGGGCAGATATCCTTGCTAGATGCCGTGCAGCGGCAATGCAAGCACCAGGCTTATATTCCCTCACCGTCCCAACTGGCGGTGGCAAGACGCTTTCGGGGACAGCTTTTGCTTTGGATCATGCAACCTACCCCAAACATAATAAAAGTCGAATCATCTATGTCATTCCATACACTAGTATTATCGAACAAACCGCTGATGAACTTCGAAAATACTTCGGCCCGGAAAATGTGATTGAGCATCACAGTAACATTGCTCTGGAAAGAGAGAAGGAAATACCACAACACACTTTAGCAGCAGAAAATTGGGATGCGCCTATTATTGTCACAACGAGCGTACAATTTTTCGAATCTCTTTATGCTGCAAAGCCAGGGCGCTGTCGCAAACTGCACAACATCGTCAATAGTGTCGTGATCCTCGACGAAGCGCAGTTGCTTCCACCGGAGCTTCTCTATCCATGTGTTGAGGCGCTTAACCGTCTGATTACCGATTATAGGGTAACAATTGTCCTTTCTACCGCCACCCAACCAGCGTTGCCGAACCTCTGTCAGGCACCCCTGGAGATCATTCCTGACACAGCTTCGCTTTACGACCAACTCAATCGCACTAATATCGTTTTTCCCAATGACATGAACCAGCCCCGCGATTGGCCTTCCCTTGCTGCAGAACTTACCCAACATGAACAAGTATTATGTATAGTTAACACCCGCCCGGACTGCTACGCTCTCTGGAAAGCAATGTCTGAAGGGACAATCCATTTATCAGCGCTGATGTGCGGCGAACACCGTTCACAAATTATTGCCGATATTAAGAAGCGGTTGCCACAGGGCAAAACATTGCGCGTAATCAGTACACAATTGGTCGAGGCAGGTGTAGATATGGACTTCCCTGTTGTTTATCGTGCGCTGGCAGGACTTGATTCGATAAATCAGGCCGCAGGACGCTGTAACCGCGAAGGCACACGCGCAGAACTTGGACAAGTAAAAGTTTTCATTGCTCCCAAACCGGCACCGCCAGGGCTTCTTCGCAAGGGTGAAGACACCACCAGAGAATTAATAGCAATACCCGGCTTCTTGCCTGATACGCCAGACGCCTTTCATAGGTATTCTGAACATTATTATGCAAGTATTAACGATAATGGTGAGAATTGGTGGCGGGAAAGACTTATCAAGAACGTTAACCCCGACGGAAATGTGCAATTCCGCACCGCAGGAAAGGAATTCCAACTGATTAAAGACCAGGCAGTTCCAATCATTGTTCGCTTTGGTGACAATACGACACTTATAAATAAGTTGCGCTTTGCCGGACCAAGCCGTGAAGTGATGCGAGCGCTGCAGCGCTATACTGTCAACATAAAGCCCGATGTTGCAAGCCGTCTATTATTTCAAAACCGTGTTGAAGAAATCCACGACGGTATTTTTGTACAGGCTGATACTAATCTTTATAATACTCAAATCGGTCTGGATATATACAGTGATGCTTATAATCCGGAAGATTTGTGCATTTAATCCAACATGAAAGGAGGATACAAATGAAAGGTTTTTGTCTCGAAGTAAGCGGCGATTATGCTTGCTTCACCCGACCGGAGATGAAAGTTGAGCGCGTCAGTTATGACGTTATAACGCCCTCCGCAGCCCGCGCTGTTTTTGACGCTATTCTTTGGAAACCGGCCATCTATTGGCAGGTGAAAAAAATCGAATTGCTTGCCCCGATAAAATGGATATCTGTCCGGCGTAATGAAGTCGGCAAGGTTGCGTCACCGCGTACAACGGGCATATTTATTGAAGAAGACCGCCAACAACGTGCCGGTCTCTTCCTGCGTGACGTGAAGTATCGTCTCTATGCTGAGTTCGTGTTTATCCCGCCGGAAAAGCGCGGTAACGTATATAATCCTGTTCCCGATTGGCTTATTGACGATGAGGAAAAGATTGAATTGAAAAAACCTGACGTTCGCAAGGATGAAACCGAAGCCAAGTATGCTGCCATGTTTGAACGTCGCGCCAGCAAGGGGCAGTATTTCCATCACCCCTATCTTGGTTGCCGCGAGTTTGCAGCTGATTTTCGTCTGGTCGATCCAGACACCGAACCCATAGCGCCAATTGCTGAGAACCGTGATCTTGGCTGGATGCTTTATGACCTTGATTATTCCGATCCTAAAAACATCAAGCCGATGTTCTTCCGGAGCAGGATTGACAACGGCGTCATCTTTGTTCCGCTACCGGACAGCGAGGAGGTGCGAAGATGATTCTGCAAGCTCTCAAGGAGTATTACGATCGTAAGGCTGTTGAGCCAGACAGCGATATTGCACCGGAAGGTTTTGAATTAAAAAACATACCATTTCTCGTGGTCATCAAACCTGATGGGGAATTCGTCAATTTGAAACCTACACGTGAGAAGTTGGGTGAAAGAATTGTCTTCAAACAATTTCTGCTACCAAGGTCAAAAACACGAACTGGCGGTAAAAGCTTTAAAACCACCTTTCTTCTCTGGGATCATATCGGGTATTTGTTTGGTTATCCTGATTCTGATCCAAAATCAATCAAGCAACATCAAACCTGGCTGAATGCGCTTAAAAAACTGCCTGATTATCTACAGCAAGATGAAGGCGTTAAAGCGATACGCTTATTTTATGAAAAAGACGGTATAGCAGCGGTTAAAAATCATGCATCATGGCCTGAATGCCTGAAAATACCTTCGTGCAATATGACGTTTAGCTTAGTCGGCGATACAGTACCGATCCCTTGTCGTAAGGCGATCCAAGATCATGTCCGTACAACAATTTTACAGGCTATGACATCGAACGAGGAAGAGCAAAATGTTGACAAGGTATTTGCAAATTGTTTGATAACAGGAAATTACGGCGAAATTGCCAGAACGCATGGTCGTACACCCATTGATAAAGATACAAAAAGTCTTGTAGCCTTTCAAAAGAATTCCGGCTACGATTCATTTGGCAAGGAACAGTGCTTTAATGCACCTGTGTGTAAATCGGCTGAATTCGCCTACACAACAGGGCTGAATACACTTCTTAGGTCAAGGGGACAAAGAATCCGTGTCGGCGATGCCAATGCCGTCTTCTGGTCGGAAAAATCGTCGGCTTTAGAAAAGGATGCATATTTCTTCTTTTCGGAACCACCCAAAGATGATCCTGACCGTAACATAGAAGCGGTCAGAGCCCTATACGCTTCGATCTGGAATGGTACCTACGTTGTTCCCAACGAAAGCAATCGCTTTTATATCCTTGGCCTTTCTCCAAATGCGGCCCGCATCGCCGTGCGTTTTTGGCATGTTGGTACGGTTAAAGAAATGGGAACGAGGTTCAAACAACATATTGACGATCTTGCCATCTCACATGCAGCCAAGATAGATAATGCCCTACCAATCCGGCGGCTCCTTCGTTCAATCGCAGCGCAGGAAAAGGACGACAACATCCCCCCCAATCTATCAGGCGAGGTGATGAGAGCGATTCTTCAAGGCTTGCCCTATCCGGCCACGTTGCTTCAAGCTGCAGTAAGACGCAATCGCGCGGAGCAGGCAAAGAAGAATAAAAATACTGGCAAATCATTACCCAATGTTACGTATGAGCGTGCCGCTCTAATCAAAGCCTGTTTGAATCGCGCCATGCGTTTTAATAATCAAAAAAATGAAAAGGAGATCACTATGTGCCTTGACCCAGAAAACACTAATATCGGCTATCGGCTCGGCAGACTCTTCGCTGTTCTGGAAAAGATTCAGACCGAAGCAAACCCCGGCCTCAACGCCACCATCCGCGACCGTTTTTTTGGCGCCGCATCCAGCACTCCTGTCACGGTCTTCGCTAATTTAATGCGCCTCTCTAGCCATCATATTTCAAAACTAGAAAAAGAAAAGCCAGGACTGTTTGTTACGCGCAAACAAATGATCGGAGAGATCATGTGTTACGTTAAAGACTTTCCGCCACATTTGGCATTGGAGGATCAGGGGCGCTTTGCCATTGGTTATTATCATCAAAACCAGGATCTTTGGACCAAAAAAGACAAATAATATTAAATAACTCAATTGAAAGGAGTATGGATATGAATAACCCGATAAAGAATCGCTACGATTTCGTTCTCATCTTTGATGTTCAGGATGGCAATCCCAACGGAGACCCAGACGCAGGAAACCTGCCGCGCGTCGATCCGGAGACTGGTCGAGGATTGGTTACCGATGTGTGCCTTAAGCGTAAGGTACGAAATTATGTTCAACTTACAAAAACAGGTGATGATGGGAAAATAGCAAAAGGATACGACATTTACATAAAAGAGAAAGCTGTTTTAGGACGCGCCCAGTTCAAAGCATTTAATGATTTAGGCATATCCACAGGCGAAATATCCCGAAAGGAAATACCAGAAGTTCTTCAAAATATTTTTGAAGAACTTTCTCTACCAGATGGCCTTTCAGTTGAGGAAATCGGCGGAGATGATCGACAGGTGTTGGTTGTTGACGCCGATGCTGATAAAAAAGCTATCCAACTGTGGCTAAAAGAAGAGAAGCCGCCGAAAGAAGTTACATCCTTTATAAAAAATGCTCTGAAAGATGCTAAACCACGGAAACCAACAGCAGGAGAAACCGAACAGGGCAAGGCAAAAATGTGTGAAGATTATTATGATATCCGTACATTCGGCGCTGTTATGGCGCTGAAATCAGCACCAAACTGCGGCCAAGTCCGTGGTCCGGTACAGATGACATTTGCGCGTTCTGTTGATCCTATTGTAACATTGGAACACTCCATAACACGTATGGCCGTAGCCACTGAAGCAGAAGCAGAAAAACAATCCGGGGACAATCGCACTATGGGCCGTAAGCATACCATTCCCTATGGTGTGTATGTTGCCCACGGCTTCATTTCTCCGCATCTTGCTGCACAGACTAAATTTACGACAGATGATCTGGATATCTTTTGGAAGGCACTGACGGATATGTTCGAGCATGATCGTTCAGCCGCACGTGGACTGATGGCAACTCGCAAACTGATCATTTTCAAACATGACACGGCATTGGGCAACGCACACGCACATCAATTATTTGATCTTGTTCGGCTTGTCCACAATGATGATTCCAATAAGCCGCCGCGCGCGTTCTCCGACTATAAATTAGATTTTGACCCTTTAAAAGTACCGGCGGGTGTGACAGCGGATGTAAAAGAATGACCATCTCCCAAAGCACCCCCCTGCCTTGATCCCGCCACATGGCGGGTATCGGGCACTGAAATCTTACCGGATAGTGCAAGCAGCGCATCAAGGAGTGATAAGATTTATATGATAACATTAAAACAGTTTATATCAGGTCTCGAAACAATCCCTGCAACGACGTCGTGGTATGTTGCCGATATCAGCGAATCCAAGGGCAAACAGGAACTTTACAAAAAGCAGTCGCCGCAGAGGTTAAAGTCGCTCAAAGAGCATGCCCTTATCGAGAGCGCTGTCTCATCCAACCGTATCGAAGGTGTGGAGGTCGATAACAAGCGAATCGGCACCATCATTTTTGGCAAAGCGCTTCTTCATGACCGGTCAGAGGAAGAAGTGCGTGGCTATCGGGAAGCGCTCAACCTTATTCATGCGATGGGATCTAAGTTACCCGTTACGGAAGAGACCTGCAAGAAGTTGCACAATCTCATGCGCGGCGAAATTTGGGATGCCGGGAAATACAAAGAAAAGGACAGCGACATTATCGAAAAGCGGATGGACGGTACATCCAGCATAAGGTTTCAAACCGTTCCGGCCAACAAAACTGATTTGTTTATGAAGGAACTGATCAACTCATGGCATGAATGTATCAGTGAAACCAAGGTGCATCAGATCGTTGCACTGGCGGCATTCAATCTTGATTTTCTTTGCATCCATCCATTCCGCGACGGCAACGGCAGAGTCTCCCGCCTGCTGATGCTTCTACAATGCTATCATAGTGGAATCGAGGTAGGCAGATACATCAGTCTGGAGCGTCTTATCGAGCAGAACAAAGAAAGGTACTACGAAACGTTAAAACTGAGTTCAGAAGGCTGGCACGAAGGGAAACATAATCCCTGGCATTATATCAATTTTGTTTGTTTCATCATTAAGAGCGCTTACAAGGAATTTGAAGAAAGATTGGGGCAATTGCCGCAACCCAGAGGCGAGAAGACAGCGATAGTGGGTGAAGCAGTGTCAAGCTTTCCCGGTGATTTCAGTGTTGCTGATATACAGCGGAAGTGTCCGGGCGTTGGTATTGATATGATCCGCCGTGTACTTAAAGACCTGCAAGAGCAAGATGTCATTGAATGTCTTGGACGTGGCCGAAACGCCAAATGGCAGCGAACTGGTAATTAGGTAACAACAAATTAAATTAGGTAATAAATTAGGTAATGACTGGTTATATGTATAACATCGACGACCTGATTCAGCTTTCTTCATTGCAGCACTACGCCTTTTGTCCAAGGCAGTGCGCTTTGATTCATGTCGAGCAGGTCTGGGCGGAAAATCGCCTGACCGCCGAAGGCCGGATTATGCATGAGCATGTGCATGATGAAGGCGATGAATCGCGTGGGGATGTGCGCATCGAACGCGGCGCGTCATTGCGATCTTTGCGGCTGGGGCTGATCGGCAAGGCGGATGTTGTGGAATATCATCGTCAGACTGACGGAACATGGCAGGCTTTCCCTGTCGAGCATAAGCGGGGCAAACCCAAGCCTGACCATAGCGATAAAGTTCAGCTCTGCGCTCAGGCGCTTTGCCTGGAAGAAATGCTCAATGCTTCTATTCCCGCCGGCGCGCTCTTTTACGGCAAAACCAGGCGGCGGCTTGATGTCACTTTTGACGAAGCGCTAAGGTTGGAAACGCAAGAAGTCGCAAAGCTTACGCATGATTTGATTGAAATAGGCCTTACGCCCGCGCCGGTCTATAACAAGCGTTGTGAAAGCTGTTCGCTTATGGCCGAATGTATGCCCAAAACGATACAGAAAAAAAGATCAGTTGAAAGTTACCTGAAACGAATGTTGGATGAAACATGAAAAAACACCTCAACACATTGTTTGTAACAACGCAGGGCGCATACCTTTCCAAGGAGGGTGAAACTGTTGTGGTCAAAGTGGAAAAAGAAATCCGCCTGCGTGTTCCGGTGCATACGATTGGCGGCATTGTCTGTTTCGGCATTGTCTCGTGCAGTCCTTTCCTGATGGGATTTTGCGCAGAAAATGGCGTCGGCATAAGTTTCTTATCCGAGCATGGGCGCTTTCTAGCGCGTGTGCAGGGGCCGGTATCCGGCAATGTTCTGCTGCGGCGCGAGCAGTATAGAAAGGCTGATAATGAAGAATTTACAGCGGACATGGCCAGGTTTTTTCTAACAGGAAAAATAGCGAACTGCCGGACGGTTATTCAACGCACATTGAGAGACCATGCAGAAAAAGTTGATGAAAGTAAATTACAACAAACGGCAACAAATTTGAATCGCTGCCTTACGTCGCTGGAAAGAGAAAAAACAGTTGACTCCCTCCGTGGGATTGAAGGGGATGCTGCACATTGTTATTTTGAAGTATTTGATCATCTTATCATCTGCCAAAAGGAATCATTCCGCTTTCAGGAGCGGAACCGCCGCCCGCCGCTGGATAACGTAAACTGCCTTCTATCTTTTATTTACACGCTGCTCATGCATGATATTCGTTCTGCTCTGGAAACGGTCGGGCTTGATCCCGCAGTTGGTTTTCTGCATCGAGATCGTCCCGGCAGACCCAGCCTGGCATTGGACATGATGGAAGAATTCCGGCCATTTCTTGCGGATCGTCTGACACTTTCTTTGATCAATCTGCGGCAGGTTCAGGACAAAGGTTTTAATAAAACGGAAGCAGGCGCGGTCATGATGAATGATGAAACAAGAAAAACGCTTCTTGTAACCTATCAGGAAAGAAAACAGGAAGAAATTTATCATCCTTTTTTAGATGAAAAAGTAACAATTGGGTTGCTGTTTCATGTGCAGGCATTGCTTCTTGCGCGCTACCTGCGCGGTGATTTGGATGGCTATCCGCCGTTTATCTGGAAATAAGGAGAGCAGAAAATGCTTGTTCTGGTCAGCTATGACGTAGCTATGAAGGATGAAAAAGGCCCGCGCCGTTTGCGCCGTGTGGCTAAAGCTTGTCAGGATTACGGTCAACGTGTTCAGTATTCCGTTTTTGAATGTATTATTGATCCAGCGCAATGGACGGTCTTGCGTGAACGTCTGATTAAGGAAATTAATTCCGAAGAAGACAGCCTGCGCTTTTATTTCTTGGGATCTAATTGGCACAGACGTGTGGAACATATCGGCGCAAAAAAGTCAATTGATCAAGAGGGACCGCTCATTGTGTAGAAGCTCAGCGCGAACCTCAAGCTGTACATGATTAGCAGGGAGATTCGCGGTGCATGTAACACATTGTAATAATGGATGTTTTGGAAACAGCTCTTTGAAAATTGAATATTGCTTTAACTGAAAAAATGTACTTCGCGCAAAAATAGGAAGAAAACATTATAATTCATATAATTAGATGTAAACAGTCGCGCCCCGCGTGGGCGCGTGGATTGAAACTCTGTGCGTTAAATAATATATTCGTCTTTGTTCTTTGTCGCGCCCCGCGTGGGCGCGTGGATTGAAACCTTTATACTCATTTAACTCCCTCCTTATTCGTCGTCGCGCCCCGCGTGGGCGCGTGGATTGAAACGCTTGTTCATCCCCTTTTATTGATATACTTGATGTCGCGCCCCGCGTGGGCGCGTGGATTGAAACGCCACAATATCTGCAAAGTAATCGCAGCATAACCTGTCGCGCCCCGCGTGGGCGCGTGGATTGAAACAAAAGCAAAAGCCGCAAAAGCCGGAGTCACAAAGGTCGCGCCCCGCGTGGGCGCGTGGATTGAAACTGCTACTTGCCCTACTTACAAGCCTCGCAATTTGTCGCGCCCCGCGTGGGCGCGTGGATTGAAACAAAATCATCGTCTCTATGAGAGCAATTTGCGCAGTCGCGCCCCGCGTGGGCGCGTGGATTGAAACTTGTCATACGCTAGGCAATACTCCCCCGGCTTTCGTCGCGCCCCGCGTGGGCGCGTGGATTGAAACATGCCTTACGCTTTGCTTCAGTTGGTGGAATATTGTCGCGCCCCGCGTGGGCGCGTGGATTGAAACCCTTGTATATCTTTCACCCGCACAGGCTTACCCCGTCGCGCCCCGCGTGGGCGCGTGGATTGAAACGATGTTCAGGTTTTAATTACTTCACAAAATTATGGTCGCGCCCCGCGTGGGCGCGTGGATTGAAACTTTATGTCCTAAAACATTAACAGATAACAGTTGTGGTCGCGCCCCGCGTGGGCGCGTGGATTGAAACCCGACATTGTATGGTATATCTGCGATAACCAGTTGTGCCGTCGCGCCCCGCGTGGGCGCGTGGATTGAAACTATTATTTCTTATTGTTCAGCAGTAAGATGTATGGCGTCGCGCCCCGCGTGGGCGCGTGGATTGAAACTTGCCGATGTGCAAGCCCATCACCCATTGCCAGAGTCGCGCCCCGCGTGGGCGCGTGGATTGAAACGAGCGTAAGATTCTAGATAAAACTCTGGATATTCAAAGGAACACAGATAGTAATGTAATTGTTGTCATAGATCGAGTTGATGAAGATTTAGAAAAAGCTTTGCTTGAAAAATTTAAATTTCCGATAGAGATTTTAACTCTTGAAAGATATAAGAATGACGATGGTAAGTTTTGTTATGTTTTTGAACCTTTTTTAAAGGATTTTATTCCAACAAATAATTCAGACAGTAAGATAGGTACAGTTTTAGATAGTGAATCTGTAGACACAATTGTTGTACCAGCTCAAGAAGATGGGTTTAGAGAGACTTTTCTTGGTGAAAATCGATGGTATCAGATTAGAATTAATGCAAGTATGATTTCACATATAAAGTATTTGGCTGTGTATCCAATCGCTCCTGTGTCAGCAATTACTTATGTGGCTGAGGTCGCTTCAATTGAACCTTGGCAAGATGGAAATAAATATGTAGTAAATTTTACAAACGCACCGCAAAAAATTGGACCGATTAAGCTTGTTCAAGGTGGAAAAGTGAAACAGTTACAGAATTCTCGCTATGCATCATTGGATAGATTAAAAAACGCAAAAAATTTAGATGAAGCATTTTAAGGAAATATTGGGGATGGTTCTATTTAATTAACAACATCCGCTAACCAACGCCAATCCTGAATTACCGGCGATTGATTATTTCTTCAATCGCTGTTTTTAGTTTGGTAAAATCACTTTGCCTTTATTTGAGCGCCGCTATTTTAAATCTAATTGTTCGGCTTCTTTAAGCTTCGCGGCATCGATGTTGTCTTGTGGGCGGCCGCTCGCTATCTTTGCCGCGATAAGGTCCGCTCTGGAAATGAAAGATATATCAAAATCATCCAATTTAACGATGACACGGTTCTTCCAGGCTCTTTCAAATTCGACTCCGGGAATGGACATCATAATATCCACCCGAAGGGGTGGTTTTCCCATTTGATAGAAGTAATCTTTTTGAGTGAAGTCATCCGGGGTTAAATTCGCCAGGGGTGCGCCGAATTCCTTTAAAGCAATATAAATTAATTTGGCATTTTCGGCATCGGTCGCTATCCACACATCAATATCTTTAGTGTATCGTGGTTCGCTGTATTTCATTACCGCATAACCACCTACAATAAGATAGCGAACTTTATGCTTTTCGAAAAGATTCAATAGTTCTTTGAATTCGGAATTCGTTAGCATCAATACCTCGAATCAAGAAATAATCATGCAGCATCTCCGATACCGCTTCAAAAATGGCGCGATCGCCTTGAGATTGCCAAAACCGGACATCGAAGGATCGACTGCTATCTTTAATAGATTGATAGCTTTCCTCTACTATTTTCATTTTATCTCCACATTATGTACCAAGTACCGCAATACTTTCGGTAAGTAAGCATATAGCACACATTCTTTATTTTGTCATCTGTGAATTACTGGAAATTATGGTATTGAAACGAAGGCCGAAGATTGAACACTGAAGACTGAAAGAAGGATATCAAGATTTCTCCCTAGGCTTCGCCTGGTATTCGCCGGATTTCACTTTCGGAATTGGTGTTTCACCAATAAATATTGTATAAAAAACATAAAAAGGATCGGTAAGGATTATGAAGACGCGGATACTGATAACGGGAAATCTTCCTGAAAATGTCATTTTACCTCTTAAAGAAAAATACGAAATGGAAATGAATCAAGAGGATCGTCCTATGGATCGTCAAGAACTGCTTTTAAGGGTCAAAGACAAGCAAGGACTTCTGCCGATGCTCAGTGATTCTATCAATGAGGAAGTGCTGAATTGCGCTCCGCATTTAAAAATGATTGCCAATTTCGGCGTCGGTTACAACAACATAGACGTCCGGTTAGCCACAGCGCGGGGCATTATGGTTTCCAACACACCCGGGGTATTGACTGATGCGACGGCCGAACTTGCTTTCACCCTGATGCTTTCCGTTTCCCGAAGGCTTGTCGAAGGTGACAGGATGGTAAGAGAAGGCCGTTTTAAATTCTGGGCGCCAATGCTTTTTTTAGGCCGCGAGGTGACGGGTAAGACTCTAGGGATTATCGGCATGGGTAAAATTGGCAAAGCCATTGCCGTAAGGGCCAGGGCATTTGATATGAGAATTCTGTATCATAACCGAAAAAGAATTAACTCCAAGGAGGAAGAAAACATGAGGGTGGAATACGTCGATCTGAAAACACTGTTGAAGGAATCTGACTTTGTTTCCCTTAATGTGCCTCTTACGGAAGAAACCAAACATCTTATCGGAAAAAATGAATTATCACTTATGAAGTCCACAGCCTTTCTCATCAATACATCCCGGGGCCAGGTGATTGATGAAAAAGCGCTGGTTGAAGTCCTGAGAGCAAGGAAAATCGGCGGCGCCGGTCTGGACGTTTATGAAAATGAACCATCCCTTACGCCCGGCCTGACGGAGCTGGACAATGTTATCCTTCTTCCCCATGTTGGGAGCGGCACTCTGGAAACGCGCATAAAAATAGGGACGCTGGCCGTTGAAAATTTAATTGCCGGTCTGGAAGGCCGAACACCACCCAATTTTGTCAATCCCGAAGTTCTAAAAAAGTAAAAGGATACTTCATACCTCGAAGTAAGCTTCGGGGAATGAAACCATTAGGGAAATTTCGTGGGTCATGGGGGTCTCTTTATACCCTAAAGGGCACAAGACAAAGGGGGACTTGAAAGGCAAAAAGCCTTAAGTCAATGACATTGCTTATTGACTATGGCTATTAAAATAACCAATTTATTTCATTATTGCAATTATAATCTACTATCCACCCTTTTAAATTAAATATAACCAACCCCTTTACTTTCTTGCGGATGATACAGTATAGGTAATAAATCGTGAAAAAAGGATGAAGAGGATTATAAAAGATGGTGATCGGAAAGCTCAAAACAATGTCGTCTGACGAAGCAGTCCAAGTAATCAGATCAGGCGATCATATTCATCTCAGCAGTGTGGCCAGCTCTCCTCAGTGCTTGATTAACGCCATGTGCGATCGCGGACGCGCGGGTGAGTTCCGAAACGTTCACATTCATCATCTGCATACTGAAGGACCTGCCCCTTACGCCAATGCTGAATTTGAAGGTATTTTTCAGCTGGATTCTTTTTTTGTCGGTGCAAATGTCCGCAATCAAACCCAGGCGGGCTATGCGGACTACATTCCGGTATTTCTTGGCGAAACCCAACGTCTTTATCGCGAAGGTTATCTGCCTTGTAATGTAGCTATGGTTCAGGTTTGCCCGCCGGACGAATATGGATATGTATCATTAGGAACATCGGTTGATGCTACTCTGGCCGCTGTTGAAATAGCTGACAAGGTAATTGCCGTTATCAATCCCCATGTCCCGCGCACATTCGGCGATGCCATGATTCCTGTCAGCATGATTGATATATTTGTCGAAGATGATACTCCTCTGCAATCGGCTCAATTTTTAATACCGGATAACATTGAGACAGCAATCGGCAAGCATTGCGCTGATCTCATTGAAGATGGCGCCACATTACAACTGGGTATCGGAGCAATTCCCAACGCTGTGCTGCATCAGTTGGGTGGACATAAAAACCTGGGCATCCACACGGAGATGTTCGCCAATGGGGTGATACCGCTTGTGGAAAGCGGCGTCATTAACGGCGTAGACAAGGCGATCGATTGCGGAAAGATGGTGGCTACTTTTCTGCTGGGTTCACAAAAATTATATGATTTTGTTCATAATAATCCGCAAGTGCTCATGATGGATGTCGGCTATACTAATGATCCTTTCCTTATTGCCAAAAACCCGAAGGTTACTGCCATCAATTCAGCTCTGCAAATTGATCTTACCGGTCAAATATGCGCCGATTCATTAGGAACTAAATTTTATTCAGGTGTGGGTGGACAGGTTGATTTTGTTTACGGTGCGTCCCGTTCCAAAGGTGGTAAGGCAATTATTGCTATGCCATCCGTTACCGGCAAAGGCACAAGCAAGATAGCTCCTGTATTACTGGCCGGCGCCGGAATTGTTACAACGCGCGCACACATACACTGGCTTGTGACTGAATATGGATCTGTTAACCTTTATGGCCGATCACTTCAGGAACGTGCCCGGCTGATTATCAGTATAGCTCATCCTTCCCATCAGGAATCGCTTGACAAAGCGGCCTTTGAACGCTTTGACTCGCATTATCATTATATTATCCAACCATAAAAGAATAATCTAACAGATAATTTATCTCTTTTGACAAAAATGATGTTTTCTATTGACAAATGCAGATATAGTTGTATCATACAACCATGCTAATAAAAATAAATGATAACTGTTGTGAGTTAATGGATGTGTTTAGTGGCCTTTCTCAGGTGATGCGTTGCTGTTGCCGTGATGAAGCTTTTTGCGAAGGTGTAACTTTTCATCAGTTTATGATTCTGGATACAGTAGCCAAAGTAAAAGAGCTCAATATGGCAGATCTGCATCAAATTCTATCGGTACAGAAAAGCACAACAACCCGTCTGGTTAATCCTCTGATTAAAAAAGGGCTCTTACGCCGTGATAAGGCAGATCACGATTCCCGCGCTGTAAAGCTTACATTGACCAAGGAAGGCATTGAGACCCACAAAAAATTATGGTTGTGCTTGATGGACTTCTGTAAGAACGTTACGAATAACATACCTGAAGAAAAGAAAGCTGAGGTATTGGAATGCGTAAAAATCTTCATCAATGCCATAAAAAGTTCATCCAGCGCGTGCAGTTGCAGCAAAAAAACACGGCAAGGATACTCATATGAATAAAATGAATAATTGTTCTGGCTCCGGAAATGAATTTGAATTTCCAATAGTACAGACCGAATCTAACTGCGGTTGCGGCAGCACAGCAAAGTATGCCCAAAATACAGTCTTGGCGCTTAATCAATCTTTCGTTAGCGGATCAATACTCTCGTCAGCCGGCCACTTGCCACAAGTATCATCGGCTTTGCGCTGGCATGATCACTGGGGAACAATCAAAGCCCGTTTCGGTGTCTTAAGAATGAATTATAGCGTGGCCCCAGGCATCTACGCTCTGGGCAATCCGGATGATAACTCGCCTGTTTTAGTTACCGCCAATTACAAGATGAGCTTTGATTATTTGCGGGAAGCTCTGCCGGGCCGGGATGTCTGGATTCTGGTACTGGACACGAAAGGCATCAATGTGTGGTGTGCGGCAGGCAAAGGCACCTTTGGCACGGATGAGCTCGTCAGAAGAATAGAATCAAGTGGCCTCAGTAGCATCGTTAGCCACAGGAAATTAATCCTGCCCCAACTGTGCGCGCCGGGAGTGGCCGCCCACAAAGTAGCGAAGCTCTCCGGATTTAAAGTTCAATATGGCCCGATACGTGCGGAGGATTTACCGGCTTATCTTGATGCCGGTTACAAGGCAACCGCGCAAATGCGGATAATGACCTTCCCATTAAAAGAAAGAGCTGTGCTGATTCCCCTTGAACTTATTGAAGCGCTAAAACCGGTTTTGATCATCGCTCCTATTTTATTTATCCTCAGCGGTATCATGGGCCCGGCTGGATTCTGGGCAAACGCGAGCAGTTATGGATTTTTCGCTGTCCTGGCATTACTAAGCGCTATTGCCGGAGGAGCTGCGTTCAATGCGCTGCTATTGCCGTATCTGCCGGGACGGGCGTTTTCTGTTAAGGGTTTATCGATCGGCATTGTCATTGCTCTGATTCTTCTTTATCTGCGTGACATCAACTTACAGGCATGGCCAGGCAGGATTGAGACTCTGTCCTGGCTGCTGATAATTCCGGCAATATCGGCATATCTGGCGATGAATTTTACCGGATGCTCCACCTACACTTCCCTGTCCGGAGTTAAAAGGGAAATGCGTTGGGCGCTGCCTCTTCAGATCGCTGCCGGCGCTATCGGTCTTGTAACATGGGTAGGCGCAATTTTGATTTCGTAGGAGTTTAAAATGAAAAATTTAGTTTACCTTAAAGATGTTGTTACTTTGAAACTAGACGAAGATAAATGCACTGGCTGCGGAATGTGTTTGGATGTTTGTCCCCATGAAGTGTTTAAAATGAATAGTTCGCATGTAGTAATTCAGAATCGTGATGCCTGTATGGAATGCGGCGCTTGCAGTCTGAATTGCCCGGCTGGCGCTATTTGGGTGCAATCAGGTGTCGGTTGCGCCGCTGCGGTTATCAATTCCCTGTTGGGGCTCAATGGCGGCGAATGTTGTTGCGGCCCTGATACCGTCAGCACAACTGCTAATACTAAAGGTGGCTGTTGTTGCTGAGGTGATATCTTAAACCAATTCTAAATCAAACCTATCGTTATGCACTAACGATCAGGTCTTTATAGAGACGTTGCATGCAACGTCTCTACGGGTTGCACAAACTTACGGCTTCAAAGCTAAAAAAGACGCTTAGCCTGATACTCTTATAACAAAGGATGGGCTATGGAATATTTCATACTGGCTGTTTTATGGATTACGTTTTGTGCAATGCACAGCGCTCTGATCAGTACAACTTTCACCAATATTCTCAAACAGAAAACAGGTAATGCCTATCGTTTTCATAGATTGTTTTACAATATTTTCTCTATAGTGACACTGATTCCGGTTGTTCTTTACACAATATCAATAAAACAGCAGCCATTTTTTGTTTGGGATGGTTATCTGCTCCCCATAAAATACATTCTCATGGCTGTCGGAATTATTTTCTTCATCATGGGAGCACAGCGCTATAGCTTTTCTCAGTTCGCCGGAATCAGACAAGTCAGGAACGGCATCGATCATAACCTGATCAACAAAACCGGAAAGCTTTCCTCAAGTGGAATCTTAGGCGCTGTCAGACACCCGTTTTATGCAGGATTATTTCCGCTCATCTGGGCCAGGGATCTTGATACTGCATTTTTTATTGTCAATATCATATTGAGCGTTTACCTGATAATAGGAACACTTTTGGAGGAACGCAAGCTTGTCCTGGAATTTGGTGACGTTTACCGCGAATATCAACAAAAGGTATCAATGCTTTTCCCACTCAAATTCATTAAGGCTAAACTATTGTAAAGTCTACCCAAGCTACAAAAGATGATTTAATTTAATTTGATTTGATAAAGAATACCATCTTTGCACACCGTTTTCGAGACGGTAATAATGAATAATGTATGCTACCGACAAGATCATCAGCAGTGCGGATAGGATCATGCAAGGCAGAGACGGCATTAAAATAGTGTATCCGAATGTGAGCAGCATAAAGAGGCAAACAAAGAGCATGGTAATAAGATGAACAAATCTTTCATGCTGCAGCCATTGAATTTGTTTATCGTGATAGTGGAGGAGATTGAGTAGAGCTTTTCTGTCAAGATTCTTTTCGAGCATCTCTCTTATATAGCGCTCGTGACTTTTTATATAATCGATCATAACAATAACCCCTGATGATTATGGTAATTCTTATTCATTACCTTGTTATTGTCTTTACAATTAATAACCTTCAATAATTAATAGGACTTGCGAAAAATATTGCCTTAAAATAAGGCTTAAGTCAAGCTGGTTGATCGAATCTTTCCCTTTTCCGGTATTGACTTTGGCAAGCTTTTCTTGTATGAACATTCCGGTCTTCGCAAGGGATAGGATGTATGAGTATTTCAATCAGTATCATTTCACCTTCACAATCCAACTTCATACAGATAATATTCGGCGATAGCGCCGTTTATTTAAATCCATCGCAATTCCATTTTTCAATTCGTTTCTCGCAGAAACGGAAATAAAGGAGGTAGTTTATCATGACAAAGACTCAAGCATTTGAAAATCGCCCGCCAATTCTGGGAATCAATGGTTTAGGCAGGATTGGCAAATTGACTTTGTGGCATCATGTGGGAAGAAAATACTTTAAGGAAATTGTTGTCAATCTGGGAAGAGAAGTAGGAACCAATCTGGATTCAATCGCGCAGGTGATTGAGAAAGATGCAACCTACGGCCTTCTTCACAGATTCCTCCACGGTATAAAATCCCAGCGCGTTATTCAGATTACAGATGAAAAGAACGGCAAAATGCTGATTGATGGTGTGCCGGTAACGATCCTGCGTGAAGCAAGAAACCCTGCTGATATACCCTGGCGAAAATACGGCGCCGATATTGTCATTGATTGCACAGGAAAGTTCAAAGATCCAACTATAGCTGCTGACGAAAAGAATGGTTCGCTTCGCGGCCACTTTCAGGGTGGAGCCAGAGTGGTAATCAACTCCGCTCCCTTCAAGATAAAAAACAAAGCCCTGGCTGTACCTGATGATGCTGTGACCTTAATTTACGGAATAAACCATACCGTGTACGACCAGAAGAAGCACCAGATCATTTCCGCTGCCTCCTGTACGACGACGGGATTAGCTCACATGATTAAACCTCTGCTGGAAAATAAGGAAACAAATACTATTCTCACGGCCTCAATGTCGACCATCCATGCCGTTACTAATACCCAGAGTGTATTGGATAGCGTTCCCAAAGCCGGCGAGAAGGATTTGAGAAAGAATAGGAGCATTCTCAATAACATCATCCTGACCTCAACGAACGCCGCCGAAGCCCTGGGACAGGTAATACCGGAAGTAAAAAACATAGGTTTTATGGCCGACTCCATCAGAGTACCCACAAATACACTTTCGTTAATTGTTCTGAATGTTACTTTTCAAACGCGCCATAATAAAGCGGGTAAGGCAACGACTCTCGATACGAAAATGGTTAATGAGATTTACCGCAAAGCATCGGAAAGTAATCCGGAACATTTAGTCAAATTCACCATGGATCAAAATGTTTCTACCGATTTAATTGGAGTAGATGCGGCTGTGATTATTGAAGGGCAATTTAACCACGTCAGAACAGCTTTTATTGATGTGGACCTCTCACATATTCCCAACCTGCCCAAAAACCTGCTGGAGATTTTTTCTGAAAAGACAATGAAGGTGCCTGTTGTCCATGCCAAGATTTTCGGCTGGTATGATAACGAATATGGAAGCTATACAAACAGAGTGGGAGATCTGACGGTCTACGTGCACAAAAATATTCTGTAGAAAAGCAGTTATAGACAATTTCATTGACTTAAGCACAGCAACTCCCCTCTTTTATAAAGAGGGGTTGGGGGAGATTTTACTACTGTGCAATAAAAATCCTAAGCCTCGATAATCGTCATACCAGCGCAGGCCGGTATCCAGTCATATCTAAGGTGTTGTTGCCCAAAAATCCTTAACTTCAATTAATTATGGTGCGGCACTTGAAGAGGCATCCAATCGCTCCGAATCCCCGCAACTGTGGCTCTAGCGCTCATTACGCGATAGCCGAAAACTCACCCTTCGGGTTCAAACAGTCCGGCTGTCTTATGCTTCATTTCGCACAGAGCCACAACGTTTCGGGCATAGTCGCGCATTGGCTGCCCCTTCAGCTGTCGTTTTTTACAGTGCGCATATGTTGTTTATACCATTTCGCTTTCAAAGGATAACGAGGCGGCTAGGAGGAGGTGACGAGGCGTATTTTACATACGCTAAGGAAGCCGACGACGCAGCCAACAAANNCAAAGAAAGCGAAGTGGTATCACTATTGATTTCAGGCTCGTCAGGTGTGTGCGTTGGAATTACACAGTTATTTGATGAGTTTTTTCAGACTCACTTTCGTGCTTCCCGAAATAGACCATGCCACTCCATCCGTCTATTCCGATGAAATCTCCCGCCTTGATTGTATATGCGTCAATTTTTGCGTAGCCGTCAGACTCAAATACTTTAAGTTTGCTGAAACCAACGACGCCGACCTTGTTGAGTTGCGGAATAGTCACTGCAGCGTGTGAAGTTCCTCCTCCTTTTGCCGTCAGCAGTCCCTCAACTTGCAGAAGCACTCCGACGTCGTCAGGAACCGTATCCGGACGCACCAGAATGAGGGGAGTTTTCGGTTCAGCGCTGCGGAAATATTTAATATCCGCTTCTGAGTAGACTGCCCTGCCGCAAAGAGCGCCGCCACTCACCCCTATTCCCATTCCCAGTATTGATGATTGCAAGACATCGATATTTTTAAAGCGTTTCAATCTTTTTGATTTTATTTGAACCATTTCCCGAGTTTGCAGTATATATAGTTTATCTTTGCCAGGCCCTTCAAAAGTAAATTCAATTTCCTGATGATTAAAGCCTTTCTCATAAATAAGGATTTCCGCAAGTCTGACCAGTTCCGCGTAGATTTCCGGGAATTTTGCCTCCAGCGATATTTCCTCATCCCGGNNTGTCCCTGAACGCCAAAGATGAAATCTCCATACAGTGTTACATCGGAGGATGAACCTTTAGGATCGCGGGTAAAAATAACGCCGGACCCGGAGTGCTCATTTAAGTTTCCAAAAACCATCGCCTGGACGACAACGGCAGTCCCCCATTCATCAGAAAGATGCATCTGACGGCGATAAATTCTCGCCTGCTCAGAATTCCACGATTCAAAGACCTGTTGCACAGCATGCTTTAACTGTTCGATAGGCTCGTCGGTAAGCTTAACGCCATTTTCCACCATACCCTGCTTATAGGCCAAGGCGAGTTGTTTCATCTGATCAGGAAGAAAGCGGATCTTTTTAGCCACNNCCGACATTCAAAAATGACTGCATCATTCCAGGAAGTGAGACAGTGGCGCCACTCCTGACAGATAAAAGCAGCGGATTGTTGCGGTCACCGAATTTACGGCCGGTGATCTTCTCCAGCGTGGCTATCTCTTTGTTTACTCTGACGGCCAGATCATTAAAGATATACTTATCGCCATAGACCGCATCAAAACCTCGAAATACTTCTGTGGTGAAAATAAACCCTGGAGGAACTCGGAAACCAAGGGAGACCATCTCTTTGAGAAAATATCCCTTGTTACCCAGAAGAATTTGATTATCCAACCGTTTATTCTTCTTGTAAATGGAGGAAAGGGACAGCTCGGGGTTATAGGACATAACGAGTTTAAGAATCCGCTTGTTGTCCTTAAACCTGTCCTGCTCCTCGCTGAGAGCTTTAATGACGGCATGGACAAAGTTATCCAACACCTGTACGCTGAAGGCCTGCGACATCATCGCCCGGATAAAATTCTCCGAGTGCTGATAGATGACTTTTTCTTCCTTTTGCTGACTTGATTTTGCATCGTCCGCGGCATTATACAGGAATACCTGTCTGATAATAACAGGCAGGTTGGCACCGTGTGCGTCGATGTAATGATCACGGAGAATATCCTGAATACCTTTGGAAATGAAGCGAAAGATGTCTATGTATTGTTCCAGGGTAAACTGCCTGACAGTCAAAGCGCTGGTCACGTATTTGACCTTAGCCACCAGACCCTCTGTAGCAATACCTTCCAGCTCCAGGGCATTGATGTAGAGCCACAAATATGTATGGATCTTTGTGATTGTGCGCTTGGTAATAAATTTCAGATTCAACGACTGAATCAATTCCTCAAAGAGCATAGTGGCCAGACTCTCCAGACGCAAAGACAGACCGATTGCTTCAAATTTCTCCTCATGGTAGGTTCCGTACATCGATGGAATACCCGCCGCAATGTGCCTTTTGTAATAGATGTTCTCATAGAATTGGGTCTTCTCGGGAGAAAGAATCCTGGTCTTCAATATGGATAAGAATTTTAAAATGACCGTAAGGCTCTTGTAATGATTCTTCTTGCCCAGAGCAATTTTCAGCGATAATATCTCTAATTTGGGGAAAGCGTTGACCGCTTCCAAATCTTTTAATAAATCTAAGTACTGGGGATAGTATTTTTTATACAGCAACTGGTAGAGGCGGATCATGAGTTGGGTGCGCTCCTGATCACGGGAATTCACTCCTTTAATATGGTGGAACTCTTTTTGCACCCTGGCTCGGTCCCATTCAAGAAATTTATGGGGATCACTTTGAACCTTCGCGAACAAATATTTAAAGGCTGTGTGCATGCCATCAAAATATTCACCGGAGTTTATCACCTGTTCGTAAACTTCAGTAGGCAGATGTTTGCGCACAAATTCCTTTTCACCGGAAAACCAGTATTGAAAAATATCCTCTACAAAATCCACTAGCAGGCTGTTGCTTTCGACGTGGGACTGTTTGCGCAGAAAGTAGACGAGCTTGTCGTTACGTTGCGATAGTTCATCCACATTAGTGGAGATGTCTCTTAATTCGCCTTCGGCACCGATCTCGGTGAAATATACCGGAAAGACCCGCAGGAGTTGTTTTACCAGATTGTATGCCGGCGCGATCTCGGCATTGAGCAGGGCCGAAATATCTTTCTGGATAAGGTCGGTATCCCGGACAAAAATACCGCCAATTCTTAAGTTGACGATTAAGGCCGAAAGTAACCTCTTTGTCCATCTGGGTTTCAGGGCAATAATTTCCAGCCACGATCTTATGTTGGCAATATGGGCAGGATTTACCCGAATTTGCCATTCCGCTGTCGCACCCTTGATTTCCGGATATTGAAAACCATAAGCAATCAGTTCATCGATAAATGTATCCACAAGCGGGTGACTATTCTGCTCGAACACTTCCTTAGCCATCGTTGTGATGCAATCAATAATGGCACCGCGAAACTCACGCCGGGATTTGCTCTTTTTCAGCAGTCCGAATATTCTGCGCACAAAATCGTCTAAATTATCTTTTTGCCCCTCCTGAAAAACCATTTTCAGGGAATAATTTATTTCTCTCAGAGCACTGCCGTGAATGTCATTAAGACCGGGAACACTCATGATACTGAACAGAAAGTCCAGCTTCGCCAGATGCTGACGTCCCTGGAAATCTGCGGATTTCTCCAACTGGCCGGCGACCAGCGAATATCCGTTAACTATCTGGAAATAGTCCGGCATATTCAGATATTTTTTTGTCCGGGCACAACATGCTTTTTGCTCCTCTGAGCGCAGGGATTCCAACTCTGAGAGCTGGAGTCGTAAATATTCATGGCTCAAAGGTTTGATAAAGCTTCTGTATGCTTTGATTGCTTCTGATGATTCTCCTTCTTCCGCGGCAAACCAATCTGAAGGGTCTGGTTGAGCAAGCCAGTGCCGATATGTAATTTTGAACATCCGGTAGAGTAACTGATCGAACATGGTAATATCGATGTTTATATTATTCTCCACAATGTAACGTATAGTTCTTTTAAGATAGGCTGAGGTCTTTTTAAAGATGGCCGCCTCCCCTTCCGACATGGCCAGCAATGATCCGATGATCTCGGGAATCAAAACTAAATTCCGGGAAAGCAATTCATTGCTCTGAGCAAGGAGAGTGTCGATGTAATCGAACAGATAATGAATGGCGCTGTCTTTGATATCCTCACCAGGCGGTAATTTAATCACATCTAAGTATATCTTCAAAATTACGGTAAGAGCGGCCAACCCATCCTGATGATGATTGTAGATGTAGAAATCGCCGATGGAAATGGCTTTCAACTCTTTTATGACATATTCCCAGTTGACGAACGGGTGGTTTAGTTCGGTCAGCATATCTTGTGTCTTTTTCTGCAGACCATAATGAATTTCTACAACCTTGAGCAGGGGGGCATATTGCTCGGGTATTGCAACGGCTACAGCCGTTCTTTCTAGATTCATCTTTAAAGCGGATGAAACCCATCCGGCTCTTTTTTCATCGGTAACAGTTTTCGCAGTCATAATCCAAAGCCTCTATTGCATAGATTAATCAGAATTTGCACAATATTTCAAGTGCAGAAAGTTTGCGTTGTTCTTTATGATGAATGATTTTAAAAATAATAAGGAACACAGTTGCGGAAATTTTGACGGCTGCTTTGTTTAACCTTTATTGAAGCTCTCCGCGGCAAACCGCGGAGAATTGGACGTCCTTCTTTTCCCCTCTTTTTTAAAGAGGGGTGAGGGGAGATTTTTGTCATGTCGAACCGCAGGGAGACATCTTGCTTTTTAAAGAAAAAAATTTCTCGTCTCTGCGTTCTTCGAAATGACAAACGTATTAAAATCCCTCTTTCTCTCCCTTTGGAAAAGGGAGACCTCACTTTGAACTTCTTTCTTTCCTTGCTACCTGCTACTATTTTTTCCTTTCCAATAACATGAAAAGCGAATTATCACACAGTCTCGAATGCTGGGGACTTTTT
>PLNU01000121.1:12986-41669 GCA_003142835.1 Syntrophaceae bacterium | reverse complement strand
GAATACGACAAACGATTTGTTTACTATCTGCTCGCGGCTACCGGCATTTGCGTGGTTCCGCTGACGTCGTTTTTCACGCCGCTGCTTGGTTTCCGCATGACGCTGTTGGATAAGGACGTCGATGAATTTGAACATGTCGTCAAAACCATCGCGTCCAAAATTACCGAATATATTAATTCGAGTAAATAGAAGATTTTAAACATCTACCGATTGATCTTAAGGAGAAGCCTTTGAGATGAAAGGTGATTCTGTGGCACTATCAGCTCAAGATTTCTGAAAGAAAAGAAATAAAAACAATGGAGACATTATGAAAAAACGGAAGTTATTATTGATGTTGTTGTGTTGCGCATACTTCGGTCTATTAATATCTTGCGGATCGCGTATTCAGATGAAAGTGGACAGTTACAACAATCCAGACTTGAATCTCTCCGGGTTATATTCCCCGAAGCTTGCTTCGTTTTTAGAGCTGCTACCAACCTTGAGATACCCCGCAGCTTGCTGCGGGGAGGTTCATTATTTCAGAGTATAAAAGATTCTCTTTCCTTCCGGCAAACAGTGAAAAGCCGCTTATGGAAAAAGAATTATTCTCATTCATCAAAATTGAAATGGAAAAAAATGGATATATTTATGATTATAAAGAGCCACAATTTCTCATAGCAGTACGGCTCGGTGAAAGTTCGCGGGAGGTACAGGAGGGTGTAAGTTCGCGTCCGGTGCAAGTTTATCAACCGCCAGCTCCAGGTAAGGGTGGTGTTGGAACTTGGCAAACGCAGTACGTTACCCAAGGCGGTGACTCAGATACTGTTAATACACGATGGATGAAGATTGACTTTATTGACGTATTAAACAAAAAACCGGGCGATAAGATAGATAAGATAACTTACCTATGGCAAGGTGAGGCTATTAGCGAGGGAAGCAGTGCATTAAGCGTGGTAGTAAAATGCTTAATATCAGGGTTGCTCCGCGACTATCCAGCCAAGTTGACCGGTTCAAAAATAACTCTTAAATTCGATAAATGTAAATGACAGAAAAGGCAAAATTCGCATATTAATTGTTGAACTTTAATAATAATATTTTAATAGTAAGGAGCAGTATATGACATTCGAACAGCAGGTACTCGCATCTTTTATGGGTACTACTTTTGGTTTTATTTTTTCGATAATACTTTTTTTAATTACATGGGCAATCAAAAGCTATGCTGACAGAAAAACCTTGCGCAAACATCTCAAACGTGAATTTGAATATGATATTTCACTCTTGCAGGAGTGGATAGCAGAATTTGATAAGATTATAAGAAAGATCACAGCCAATGATCATGAAGTATTTAATATTTTTCGTTACACCTTTTTTCAACGTACCTTTATGCAAGAAGCTTTTCGTTCTGGGTTAATGTACAATTCGCTAAACAACGAACAGATTTCAAATTTAAACAATATCTTACTGCATTGTGATGTCGGGATAGAACAATACATTAACGGCACCATACATGAATGGAAAATAGAACAGAAGCCTCAACAGGAAGCTTTGAGGCAAATCGAGTTTGAGACAGAAGAATTGCGAAAATACCAAAAACATCTAAAGGAGATATTAGTTATACTTGCTTAATGAAAAGCCCCGCAAAGCCTAGAGTCAGGTTTTGTTAATTTGGGGACGCTTTACTTGTTTTCTTTTGTGGGGTTTCTGGAAGTATCTGTCAGCTTTCCCAAAAATTATTATTTAAAACAAAAACGGCAGCCATTGCTCAATCAGGCCGCACGATGCTCCCGACCGGACTTTTCCAGGTAGTATTCGTAATTACCATTGTAAATACGCATCTCACCATGATCAACTCAATCGACATGACAACTGTAGTGGTGTGAAGAAGAAATGATACTGGTTCTTCAGGCGTGTGTTTCAGTAATGATCATCCGTTTTGCTTTTTTCCAATCCGCCGATTCATGAGAAACCTTCCATAAATCATGATTGCTCTGCATATTCAGCCACAGTTCCGGTGTCGTATCGAATGTTACCGACAAGCGCAACGCCATATCCGGCGTAACAGCTCCACGCCCATTTATGATTTTGGAAACGGTCTTGCGGGAAACATTCAACATGCCGGATAGAGCCGAGATGTTGAGGTTCAGCGGCTCAAGATAATGTTCCTTCAAAATGATGCCCGGATGAACAGGCTGCCTTTTTTTTGCTCTCATGGTCCTTACCTCTCAATGATAATCTTCATAATTAATTTCATAGGTGACGCCTTCAAGAAACCGAAACGTTACCCGCCAGTTCCCGGAAACTTTTACCGCCCATCTGTTATTTGCCCTCGGCTCCAGTAAATGCAAATATGAGCCCGGATAGTTTATATCGCGAATTTCATTTGCCGCATCAAGCCGATCCAGAATGGCGGCAAGCTTTTTGTCATGTTTCGGCTGTATACCTTTTTTCTTCCCCTCGTAAAAATAGTCTTCCAACCCTTTGTGGACAAACGATTTAATCATGAAAAAACTGTAACCCATGTGGTTACAAATGTCAAGAACTACCTTTTATGCTGGATCGCATCTTTAACCTTTTCTTTTCAGGCCGCACGATGCTCCCGGCCGGATTTTTCCAGGTAGTATTCGTAATTACCATTGTACGGGTCACGGCTCAGCTCCGCGTTCAAGAAAAATATGTTGCAATATGCGACAATTTATGCAAAAATATTTGTAGTTTCAAGATTGGAGGTGACATATGTCAATAGCAATAAGAATATCAGATCCTCTAGCTAGGAAAGCAAGAGCTCACTCCCGGGCTTTGCATAGGTCACTAGCGGGTCAAATTGAATACTGGGCAAAAATGGGCGAGATACTCGAAGACAATCCAGATCTTTCTTTTTCATTTGTCCAAGAAATTCTTGTGGGGCGTGAGCAGGCTGAGGCTGGGGAATTAACTCCCTACGAATTCGGTAAAGGGAAATAAGTTGGAAATTGAGATTGTACAAACTTCCATTTTTGCCAAACAGAAAAAAAAGTTAAAAAAGAACCAAATCAAAGATTTGGATGAGGCTGTCCAAGCGATTGTTAAACACCCCGAAATCGGAGAAAGAAAGATAGGGGATCTTGCCGACATATGGGTATACAAATTTCGAATGGTCAAACAAGAACATCTATTGGCATATCAGTGGGATAGTGAAAAACGTATCTTGATTGCATTAGGTGTGCATGAGAACTTTTATAGAGATCTGAAGAAATATAAGAATTTTTAACAATGCGCTGGAGCTGATTGTTCGGCTACGTCTCACAACAACTCAGCTCCGCATTATTCTGCTTTAACTACAAAGCGCCAGAGGGCCTTCCGGTGCTGTTCCTTGGCGTAATCAATGCCTATTCTGGGTGTGGCTGTAATCAGCTTTGCGGGAATGTTCTTGTAATCTTCGACCCATAGTTGATCGCCGGAGGTTAAATTCCAGCCGTTTAAAGATTTATCTATTCCCAGCGCCTGGCAGAGTTTTGCGGGGCCTTTGGTAAGTTCGGGGCCTTTGCGTTTACGGCGGGCTTCCATCTCTTCTAATCCGGCAATAGGCAATATCGCTCGTATAAGCACCGCACAAGGCTTGTCCTCAGCTTCAGTTACCATGTTTAGCAGATAGTGCATACCATAAGTGAAATAAACATAAGCATGGCCCGGCGGGCCGAACATGACACTATTTCGTTTTGTCTTCCCCCTGTGAGCATGGCAAGCGCTGTCTTCCTTGCCGCAATAGGCTTCAGTCTCTATGATCATTCCGCTCAGTTCAAGTCCGCCGATCTGCCGTACTAACTTTTTTCCTATGAGCGCGCGAGCGACTTTCAAAGTGCCAGGCTCGTAAAATGTTTTATTCAATATAATCATGATAGCGGTAGTGATTCACTTTTTTAATATTTTTGTTAGCAATTATTTTTTACTATCATGAATTGATATAAAGTCAATTCTAGTATATAAAACATCAGCAATAATTTTCTTGTGCGAAGTATTATTCGCAGTGTATATTATTTTACACAGGAAAAGCGTTGCTTTTGCTAAAGATGGTATTTCTGCTTGGTAAAAATAATAAATGTATTCAGGTGATTGTAGCTTTGTTTAGAGTTGTGGTCAGATGGCATAACTTGTGCTTTTATCAGGGCATCTATCAATATGGTAAATATTTTGAGATAGCTTTTTGCAGGAAGGTTTTTCCATGATAGAAAGTAAGAATATAGTGGCTGTTTTCCCCGGGCAGGGTTCCCAAAGAACGGGAATGGGGAAAGATTTCTATGAGCAGATTCCTGTTTGCCGCCAGACGTATGAAGAGGCTTCCGATGCCTTGGGACTGGATGTTTCTTCAATTTGTTTTAATGAGGATGCTCGTCTGAATTTGACCGAGTATACCCAACCATGTATCATTACAACAGAGATTGCCATGCTGCGGGGCTTGTCCCAGCGTTTTGATTTTTCCGCCCAGTGGTTTGGCGGCCATTCTTTAGGAGAGTTTGCCGCGCTTATTGCCGCCGGTGTAATGCCTTTTGCCGAAACCGTAAAGATAGTTAGAACACGTGGCAAACTAATGCAGGAAGCAGTGCCTGTAGGTATAGGCTCAATGGCCGCGGTTATCTCTGAGAACATTGACATTAACATGCTTAAAAAGTTATTGGAAAATTTACCGGTTGATATCGCCAATATCAATTCAGCCAATCAGGTAGTTATCAGTGGTGAAGCCACAGCGCTCCCGGAAATAGAGAAAAAAATGGCACAAGTTTTCCAAACCGGTAAACCGTATAGATTTGTTCAATTGAATGTCAGTGCTCCCTTTCACAGCCGCATCATGAAAAAAATCGAAGAACCATTTTTTCATACTTTGAAGGAAGTCGGAGGGGATCTAAAACCACAAAACGCTCCTAAAGTAACATCAAATTTTACCGGTAGTTTCCACAAAAATGATGTTGCATCAATAAGGGGGAATCTGGTAAACCAGCTTAGCAATACTGTAAATTGGCGCGAAAACATGCTATGTTTAGCCGCTAAGTCCGAGGAAGTATTCGAGATTGGTCCGGGACGTCCTCTGCGTGAATTTTTCAAAACAATCGGTGTGACCTGTCAATCGATCACCGGACTGGCCGCAGCTGAAAAAGTCTTTGCTGGTGCGAATTAATCCAATTACAATTATTTTCAATTAAAAATACTCGAGAATGTATTAAGAAGGTAATTATGAAAAGTACAGAAACGGTTCCATCAAATCCTATAAAAATCCAGGAAGAGTTCTATAAGCTTATATATAAAATTTTGAGAAACGAAAGGTTGCCATATGGATTTTAGCTTTAGTGAGAATCAATTAATGTATCTGGATACGGTGCGAAAATTCGTGAAAAATGAAATCACGCCGCATATTTTAGAGATGGAAAAAGCTCACAGTTTCCCCTGGTCTATTATTAATAAAGCCTGGGAAATGGGCATAATTAATTTATGCATTCCCGAGTCAGTCAAAGGTTTTGAGATTGATACGATATCTTCAGCATTGATCATTGAGGAAATTTCTTACGGTGATACGGGCATCTCCACTTCGGCGATGTGCAATGATCTGGCCAATATTGTCATCAGCCAGCATGGGACAGAAGAACAAAAAGAATTATTTCTGAGGCCTTTCGTGGAAAAACCTCTTCTGGCTTCCTTTTGTTTAACTGAACCTGGTGCCGGTTCAGATAATTCGATGATGACGACTTTCATTGCCAAGAAAGATGATGGAACTTATGTTTTAAACGGCTCCAAGTGCTTTATTACCAATGCCTCATATGCTTCACAGTATACGGTCCTTTGCAAAGTGGGAAAACCGACGAGCAATTTTATGGCTTGTGTAATTATTCCAGTGGAACATATCACTGCTGCTGATATTCCGGATATTGGAAATTCAACAAGAGAAATACAAGTTCCGACAGGCGGCAAAATAGTTATTGGTAAACCGGAAGATAAATTAGGGCAGAGGCTATCTAATACTGCCAGTGTTACTTTTGAAGATGTCATTATTCATCCGAATCAGATTATTGGAGACAGGCGTTTCGGCTTCAAATATATTATTGACGTTTTGGACTTTGCCCGGCCGATGGTCGCTGCAATTGGTCTTGGTTTGGCTAAAAGAGCGTTTGCCCTTACACTGAATTACACGCGTGAACGCAAACAATTCGGCCAGAGAATTTGCGATTTGCCGGTGGCCAGAGATATGTTGACCACAATGTGGAAGAAGGTGGAACTGGCGGAAATGGCACTTTTGAGAGCCACCTGTAAAATTCAGGAAAAAGCAACCGATGCCGGGATATATGCTTCTTTGGCGAAAAACACGGCGGCGGAAGCGGCTGTTTTTTGTTCAACAGAAGGTCTTCATTTGCATGGGGGCTATGGTTTTACGACCGACTACGAAATTTCCAAACTTTCTCGCGATGCCCACATTATAGATATTTATGAGGGTGTGCGGGAAGTGCAAAATATGATTATCGGACGGGAGATAGTTTAAAAATGCTTTATCTTCATTCGATGGGACATTTTAATCCCGATAGCATTATTACTAATAAGTTTTTAGAAGATCTGGATATCGGTACCAGCAACGAGTGGATATTGGAGCGGGTCGGTATTCAGAATCGCCGTACAATTCTGCCGCTGGACTATATTAAGAAAACAAAAAATGTTGATCCGCGGGCTGCCTTTGAAGCCAGAAAATACAAAAATTCCCAGATGGGAGCGGCGGCAGCCCGAATGGCACTTACGCGCGCTTCGTTGAAACTGGAGGACATCGGCATGATAATCGCCGGTTCTTCTTCTCCGGACAACATTGCCCCCGCGGAGTCGTCGGCTATCGCGGCCGAGCTGGGTATTGATGTTCCCTGCTTCGATATGAATTCAGCGTGCAGTTCTTTCGGTATGCAGATTAATTTTCTTTCCAAAATGCAGCCGGAAGCGCTTCCTCCTTACGTGCTGGTCGTCGATTCGGAAACTCTGACCAAAGCAGTGGATTATTCCGACCGCGCTACCGCTGTCTTATTCGGTGATGGAAGCGCAGCGGCGATTGTATCCACAAAAGCTCCGTCGCGCGTATCATTTGTTGATTGCAGTTACGATTCGCGGCCATCGGCCTGGGGGAAAGTTGGTATTACTTGGGGATGGCGTTTTTATCAGGACGGTAATGCCGTGCAGAAGTTTGCCATCCGCAAGACATCGGAAGCCGTAAAACTGCTTCAAGACAAATTTGCTCCGGAAGCGAAAAGGTTTATCTTCATCGGCCATCAGGCTAATTTATTAATGCTCAAAACGGTATGCGAACGAATAGGTATTCTACCTGCGCATCACTGGTACAATGTTGATCAGTTCGGTAACACAGGTTGTTGCAGCGCTCCTTCTGTTTTAAGCGCGCGCTGGGATCAGATTAAAGAGGGTGATCGTATTGCCATTTCTATAGTGGGAGCGGGGCTTTCCTGGGCGCAGATGATGCTGAAAGTGGAGGGGGGGCAATGATGGAAAAACCGGTCGCATTGGTAACTGGAGGAGCTACAGGCATTGGGGCGGCATGTTGCCGCGCCTTGGCCGCAGAAGGCTTTCAAGTCGGGATTCATTACCGCAAAAGCGCCGAGCGGGCGCAGAAATTACTGACAGAAATAAAAGCAGGCTTTTTAATTCAAGCCGATCTTACCAATATGGAACAAATTGAAGCGATGGTTTCAAAATTAAAGGACATTACCGGACGTGTTGATGTTTTAGTCAACAATGCCGGCCGTTCGATTAATGCCGACATTTTTTCAATGAAGATAGATCAATTTGATGAGCAGCGGGCGCTGACACGAGGCATCTGGTATTTGACGAAAACAATCCTGAGACAATTCATGCTGAGGAGTTCCGCAGGCCGCATCATAAATATTTCCAGTGTTGTCGGCCATACCGGCAACGCCGGTCAAATTCCCTATACGATGGAAAAGGCGGCGCTGGATGCATTCACGAAGTCTTTGGCACAGGAATTACAGGGGCGTAATATCCTGGTTAATTCCGTCGCTCCCGGTTTTGTTGCTACCGATATAACTGAGAAATTGCCGCAAGAAGCAAAAGATAAGATCATGGCTAATATCACTTTGGGCCGTATTGGTAAACCGGAAGAGATTGCGGAGGTCGTGGCTTTTCTGGCTAAAAAAGGCACCTACATCACAGGCAGTGTAATCCATGTCAATGGAGGCCTTTATGGTGGCTGATGCCGCAATCAAACAAGAAGTATTAGGGCTTGTGCCGCAACAGGCGCCGTTTCGCTTCATTGATGAAATTATCAGTCTGAATGAAGAGGAGATCATCGGTACATACCGTTTTCGTGAAGATGAGTTCTTTTACCGTGGACACTTTCCCGGACGTCCGATTACACCGGGAGTAATTCTGATCGAAACGATGGCGCAAATCGGCGTTGTTGCTTTTGGCATGTATCTTCTGGCTTGTCAGAAAAATGTAAGGCCCAGTCAGTTGAACGGTCCGCTGAGTTTATTTTCTCTAGCGGATAACATTGAATTTAAAGGAATAGTGTCTCCGGGGGAAAGAGTAATTGTAAAAGGCAGAAAAATATATTTGCGTAAAGGCGCGCTGAAAGTGGACGTTAATATGGAAAGAGAGAATGGCGAAGTGGTTTGTGTGGGAAAATTAGCCGGAATGGGAGTGGAAAAATGAGAAAAAGAGTGGTTGTTACAGGCATGGGTGTCGCCGCCCCCAATGCGCATGGTATTGAAGATTTTGAGCAGGCGCTGAGAGCGGGCCGTTCCGGCATTCGTTTCCAGCCTCTGCTGGAAGAACTGAAGTTTGGTTGTCAAATTGCAGGAGTGCCGGAAAATTTTGATGCTATCCGTAAAAGTTATTTTGATCATGAAAAGCTGATGTCGATCAATGATAATATCGGTTACGCATCGGTTTCAGCAGTGGATGCCTGGAAGGATGCAGGATTCAACCTGCCGGAAAGTGGCGATGATAATGTCGATTGGGATACAGGTGTTATTGCCGGTTCAGGCATCGGTGGCATGGACACGATAGCTCAAAATGTCGTGCCGATGATTAACGAAGGCCGAGTGAGAAGACTGGGCAGCCGTATTGTTGAGCAGGTGATGAGCAGTGGTACCAGCGCCCGCATTGGCGGTATACTGGGTGCCGGAAATCAGGTGACATCGAATTCATCCGCTTGCAGTACCGGCAACGAAGCCATTATTGATTCCCTCTGGCGGATTAGAATTGGTCTGGCAAAGCGGATGATCGCCGGCGGTTCAGAAGGCGCCACCCCTTACATCTGGGGAGGCTTTGACGCCATGCGGGTAATTTGCCGCAAATATAATGACAACCCGACTGCTGGTTCAAGACCACTTAGCGCCAGTGCCTGTGGCTTCGTTCCGGGATCCGGTGGCGCAATGCTTTTACTCGAAGATCTGGAAACCGCATTGGCCCGGGGGGCAAGAATTTATGCGGAGGTAATCGGCGGTGCTGTGAACAGCGGTGGTCAAAGGATGGGAGGTTCAATGACCGCTCCCAATCCCGAAGGTGTAAGAAAATGCATTCGTGCTGCAGTTGCTGATGCCGGCATTAATCCGGCACAAGTCGATGCCATCAATGGCCACCTGACGGCCACCTATGCTGACCCTGGCGAAGTGAAAAACTGGGCAGCGGCATTAGAGCGCACTCCGGAGAATTTTCCTTACATTAACTCGACAAAGTCATTGATTGGCCACTGTCTTGGCGCTGCCGGAGCCATTGAAAGTGTAGCCACGGTGCTTCAGATTTATAAGGGATTTCTCCATCCCTCGATCAATTGTGAAGACGTGCACCCGGATATTGCAGAATTTGCCGCAAAGATTCCGCATCAGTGTATGGAATTCCCTGATTTAAAGATTGTTGCCAAAGCCGGTTTTGGTTTCGGGGACGTGAACAGCTGTATCATATTTAAAAAATGGGAAGAAAAATAATTATATTATTAAGGAGCTTATTTAGTATGGATGACAAAAAGATTTTTGACGAAATGGTTAATATTTTAAAGGCTTACACTAAGGATGTAACACTTTTGGAAAAGGCGACGCTGGATACGCACATATTAAATGATTTAAAAGTCAATTCCGCTCGTCTGGTCGATGTGATCATTAAATGCGAAGATGTTTACGGCATCAGCATTGATGATGACGAGGCGGACAAAATTCGCACCATTGGGGATGCGGTAAAGGTTGTTAAACAAAAACTCGGGTAAAAAATTATGGATACAAAATCCAAAACAGCTCTGCATTTGCAGGAATTTTTAGGTCGAATGGCAATTTTTTTTATTGCGCCTTCCTACTTTTTAATTGCCCGGATTCTATTTTATCGGGTAAGAAATCTGCAGGAAATTCGTCGCCAGTGCGATATTGAATTCTCCAGGCATAAGGGGCCGTGGATAATCTGCGCCAATCATTTAACCATGATTGACTCTTTCATCCTGGACTATGCGACATTCAGCCTGCCTGAGCATGTAACCCTTTACAAGAAGCTGCCCTGGAATCTGCCTGAAAGAAGCAATTTTCAAAGCAACATCATTCTCGCAGTGCTTTGTTATCTGTCCAAGTGCATTCCGATTGACCGCGGGGGCCCCAGGGAAAAGATGAAAAAAACTCTGGACAAATGCATATACCTTTTGCGCAATGGCCACACAGTAATGATATTCCCCGAAGGCGGCCGATCGCGCACCGGAAGAGTTGACAAGAATAACTTTTCTTATGGAGTGGGGCGCTTTATTAAAGACGTTGAAGACTGTAAAGTCATGTGCATCTATCTACGCGGCGATAAGCAGCGCAGCTACAGTATTATTCCCGCTTGGGGGGATAAGTTTTACGCGCAGGTGGAAGTGTTTAAACCGGCGCCGGTGGAAGAGACGGGTCTGCGCGCGCAGCGGGAGTATGCAGCTCAAATCATCAACCGGCTGGCACAGATGGAGGAGAAGTATTTTGCCTTACATCGGGAACGATCTCGTGGACTTAAAGCATCCGGGAAACGCGAAAAAAAGCATGGATTCGCGCTTTCTGAAGAAAATTCTCACAGATGATGAGATTGAAATTGTTAATTTGGCGGAGAACTCTGATACAGCGCTATGGTCGTTTTGGGCTTGTAAAGAAGCTGCTTATAAAGTCATAAAAAAATCTCACAATGAAGATTCTTTCGTGCCCCGCCGCTGGTCTGTTAATATCAGGTTGCAGTCAACGAAACACCCTGCATCTTCGGGCACTGAAAGTAATGACCGTCTGATAAACAATATTGGGCAACATAATCAGCCCCAAACAAGTTATAGAAAAGGTCAGGTTATTATTCCGGGAAGAGAGGCGGTATCTGTCGGCCTCTTTTCCCATCCATCCTATGTTCATTGTGTTGGTGCGGACTCTCTTTCCACACTGGATTATTTAAGCTGGGGAATAGATATTTTACCCCAGAGAGAGGATGGGCAAAACGATAATCCATCTTCATTTGCCAGGCAGTGTCTTGTCCGCAGTCTTGCCGGTTTCTTGCACTTAAACTCCAGCGATATTAAAATCAGGAGAATAAAAAAAGGGACAGTGCTTCAACCTCCAAGCGTTTATATTGGTGGCAAGAGAGCTGCAATAGACGTCAGCTTAAGCCATGACGGCAGGTTCATTGCTTATACTTTTATCTCCTGAGGTCATCTTTCATGAAACAATCAGAATAGAAAATTCAGAGACACTTCTTATACCATTCCGCTTTCAAAGGATAACGACGCTGCCAACAAAGTTAGCCAAAGAAAGCGAATTGGTATTAATGTAGCCGGAAGAAAAATATCAGTTCCAGTTATTTTATTGTCAAGTTATTTATCTTATGCTACATAATTATTATGGTTTTAATAAAAATAATTATGGTGGGTTTATTATGAAAATCGCCGTTTTGAATGGTTCTCCTAAAGGCCAGCTTAGTGTTACTCTGCAATATGTTTCTTTTCTTCAGCGTAAATTCCCGGAGATTGAATTCAAAATATTTGACGTTGCACTGAAAATTAAGAAACTGGAAGAAGATGATAAGCTCTTTCAGGATATAATCGGTCAAATAGCGGCTGCGGATGCCGTTCTTTGGGCTTTTCCTCTTTATTTTTTCCTCGTTTCTTCGCAATATAAGCGATTCATTGAATTAATCTTCGAAAGAAATTCTACTTCAGCTTTTCGGGGAAAACCAGTTGCTGTTTTGACAACATCAATTAAATTTTTTGACTATACCGCCCACAATTATCTGCGTGACATTTGCGGCGACTTAGAAATGAAGTTTTTCGGATCATATTCGGCAGAGATGTACGATCTTTTCAAATCTAAAGAAAGACGCAGACTCACACTTTTTGGCCAGTTGTACATTCAGGCGATTAAAGATGGTTCTGGGGTAATAAAAAGCAATAAACGGTTGACTAATCAGGGGATGGTCTATGAACCGGCATTACTTCCACAGATAGATACGGACAGCAAAAAAGTCTTGATAGTTGTTGACGATTTTAGAAATAGTCCTAAACTCCGCCCAATGGTGGAAAGTTTTCAAAAAGCCTTTTCGCCGGCTGCTGCGCTGGTGCAACTCAAAGATATTGATATCAAGGGTGGTTGCCTTGGGTGTTTGCAGTGTGGCCTCGATAACAGTTGCGTTTACCAGGGGAAAGATGGATTTATTGATTTTTTTAATGGGCAGATTAAAACCGCGGATATTTTATTTTTTGCCGGTTCCATTCATGACCGGTTTCTTTCTTCCCTGTGGAAATGTTTTTTTGACCGCAGCTTTTTCAATGGACATATACCGGTGCTGGAAGGCAAACAAATAGGGTTTGTTATTGCAGGATCGTTTAATCAACTTTCCAATCTCCGGGAAATTCTGGAAGCATATGTGGATACGCAGCACGCGAATCTGGTTGGATTTGTAAGTGACGATATGGGCGGTTCACCGGAAATTAATGATGCGCTGCAGAGCATGGCCGCGAGCGCCGTTATGTATAGCAAAAGAGGATATCTTCAACCACAAAAATTCTATGGGGTGGCGGGAACAAAATTATTCCGGGATGCGGTCTTTGGCAGACTGCGCGTAGTTTTCCAGGCCGACCATAAATATTATAAAAAACATGGATTTTACGATTTTCCCCAAAAGAAATACAAATGGCGGCTGATTAACAGCGCTATTGTGTCGCTTACAAAAATTCCTTTCCTGCGCCGTGAGTTTGTAAGACGCATGAAGGCAGAGATGATCAAGCCCTTTGGCAAAGTGCTGGCTAAAATGAAATAGAATTAAGGAGGGGTGATATGGACAATAAGGATATTGTTGCGTTAGTAACCGGCGGCGCGTCGGGTTTGGGCGAGGCCACGGTCATTGAACTGGTGAAAAAAGGCGCGAAGGTGGCCATAGTAGATATTGATTCGGCCAAAGGCGAGAAACTTGCGGGTACTGTTGGGGCGGATGCAATCTTTGTGAACGCCGATGTAACCAGCGAAGCCGATATCAGTAAGGCATTAAGAAAAATTATTGATACTTTCGGAAAAATAAATGTGGCCGTCAATTGTGCGGGAATAACTAATCCGGGAAAGATCATGAGCAAGAAGGGGCCGCTGCCTCTGGACTCATTCAACAAGGTGTTGCAGCTTAATCTTGTGGGTACGCTCAACGTGATCAGATTGGCGGTTGAGCAAATGATTAATAATACCCCTAATGTGGAAGGCGAGAAGGGTGTAATCGTCAATACGGCATCAATTGCCGCTTTTGACGGCCAGATTGGTCAGGCGGCTTACGGCGCTTCCAAAGGCGGCATCGTCGGCATGACGCTGCCCATTGCCCGCGAATGCGCCGATTATGGAATCAGAGTAGTCACAATCGCCCCCGGTCTTTTTGAAACGCCGCTGATGGCCGGTCTGCCGCCGGCTGTAAAAGAAGAGATGGTCAAGACCATTCCATTTCCGCGCCGTTTAGGAAAGCCTGCCGAATTTGCCAGTCTGGTTATTCATATCATCGAAAATACAATGTTCAACGGATGTTGTATAAGGCTTGATGCGGCTCTCAGAATGCCGCCTAAATAATTCCAATTCTAAAATCAAAGCGCTATCTTTGTTNNCTTTGTTGGCAGCGTCGTCGGCTTCCTCGACGTATTTGTAGGGAACGGTCGCGACCGTTCCCTACACGCCTCCTCCTTGCCGCCTCGATATCATCTTTGATTTAGAACTGGCATAAGTTGCTGTGAGTATAAAGCAATGATTAAAATTGATCTTTCGGTCTAAATATTATAAACAATCGACTATGAAAAAAACGGCTGCATCAAATCATAATATTTATCAGGGAATGGCACTGCTGGCTGATCCGATCCACCAGTACGTATCATTTACGGTGCCGGAAAATGGTGGAGGAGATGAAAAGACAGAGAAAGACCTGATTGATTCTGCCTGGGTACAAAGGCTGAGAAGGATTTATCAGTTGCAGAGCGCCCGCTGGGTCTATCCGGCGGCGGAACATTCGCGTTTTCAGCATTCTCTTGGTACAATGCATGTTGCCGGCGAATTCGCCAAGCATATTTACTCCAGTCTGCATGATGTCTGTAAAGATGTTCCTTCGGCCAATTATGTGGAGGAATTACTGCGTCTTGCCGGACTTCTGCATGATGTGGGTCACGGTCCTTACGGACATTTCTTTGATCAGCACTTTTTGAGCTATTGGGCATTAACCCATGAAATTATGGGGCAGCAAATTATCGTTAAAAAACTCGGAGCTGATATTTCCCGCGTCAGGCGCAGTCCTTCCGGGGCTTTTGCCCGCAGCGAAGCAATGGACCCCCGCCAGATTGCCTATTTAATTCTCATGCCCGCGGCTTCCGAAGAAAATTCTCAGCCGCGCTGGCTGCAATTACTCGGGCAGTTGTTTTCCGGCATTTACACTGTGGATAATCTTGATTATGTTCAGCGCGATGCCTACATGACTGGTTTTTCTCTGGACATGGTCGATATTCCCCGTCTGCGATACTACACTTTTTTTACCAAAGAAGGTCTGACATTGCATCAGTCGGGTATATCGGCTCTTGGACGCTTTCTCAATGCCCGTCTTAATTTATACAGCAACGTTTATTTCCATCGGACTACACGCGCGCTGGATTTGCACTTGCAGGAGATATTTCATGAAACGATAAAGCTTATTTTCCCGGATAATCCCGCAAGAAATTTAGATGCCTATCTGAACTGCGATGAATGGTCTCTATTTAATGAAGTACAGAGTTGGCTTACACTCAAAGACGCTAAAAAGCGCAAGCTCGCTAATGAATGGAAAAAGATTTATGCCCGCGAAGTAAAGTGGAAGATGTCCTTTTCCGCAGAAATATCCATCGATCAAATTCATCGAGGCACTGGTTTTGTCAGTGCAAAAGATTATGAAGAAAAAATAAGAGAGAGGTTACCCGCTAAATTGAGAGACATTCCTTTCAAGGTGGATCTGGCAACCCAGGATCCTCGTCCGCTCAATCCTATGGCAGAGTCCGGTAAGAGAATTAATATTTTCAATCCGACAACCGGCATAACATCGCCGGAACCGCTGCTGGATATTTATCGCTTTATACCCGCAAGGGTCATGCATTTCAGGGTTTTTGCGCTCAACCATGAATGTGACGAAGATCTTTCTGCGGCGGCGGAAAAAGCATTGAGCAATACTGAAGCGTCAATACTAACGAATGTTTGATATGTTTGACAATTCCGAAACTACAGATTTGACTCTCTTTATCCGCACTTCCGGGGAGGAAACCGCCCCGTGGAACCGCCAGCGCATTGTGGATGCTCTTATGCGTGAAGCCGGCATCAATTATCAGCTTGCGGCGGAAATATCTAAAGAAGTGGAAAAACAGATTGTTTCTTCGGGGATCGGCCTTTTGACGACAGCGCTGGTTCGCGAACTGGTTAATGCCCGGCTGATTGAAAGAGGCATGGAGAAAGAAAGAAGGCTGCATGGGCGTTTGGGATTTCCCCTTTATGATGTGCGGCAATTGATCCTGCACCAGAACAAGGAAAACGCCAACACTCCTCATTCGCCCGAGGGAACTAATCTGATCTTTGCAGAAGGTATCAAAAGAGAATTTTCTCTGCATGATGTTTTTTCCGCCGACGTCGGCGAGGCGCATGCCGCAGGTGACATTCATATTCACGGGCTGGGTTATATCGACCGCCCTTACAGCTGTTGCCAATCTCTGGAATATCTGAAGATCAATGGATTAAATCTGCCGCAGGCGATCAATTCCGCCAAGCCCGCCAAGCATGCCGAAGTGCTTTTGGCGCACATGGTTCGTTTCAGTGCCATTCTGCAGGGACATTTCACCGGCACCATCAGCTGGGATGCGCTAAACATATCATTTGCGCCTTATCTTGGATCTATGACCGATAAGGAAGTGCTGCAGTTTGCGCAAATGCTCATTTATGAGTTTTCGCAACTATCGGCTACGCGCGGAGGACAGGCTCTCTATACCGATATTCACCTGTATTATGAAATCCCGTCGCACTGGGGCAATCTTCCCGCAATCGGTCCGGAAGGTAAACCTACAGGAAAAACTTATGGCGAGTATGCGCATGATACAAAACGCTTTGCCTGGGCGATACTGGATGTATTTAAAAAAGGCGATGCCACCGGCAAACCTTTTATCCTGCCTCGTCCGCTGTTGCACATAACAGAAGAATTTTGGAAAGCTGAAGGTGCTAATGATTTTTTACAACATGCCTGTGACGTGGCCAGTCTCAAAGGAAATACCTGTTTTGTTTTTGACAGAGGTGAAGATGCGCTATCCTTTGCCTGCGGCAATGCTGCTTTCCGACAGGATGCCGCCGTAAGCGGAGAACTCGACAAGCCCTGGCTGATGCGTTCGGCCGCCATTCAAAGCGTAACGCTGAATTTACCGCGCCTTGGTTACAAGGCCAATGGCGATGAGGCAAAACTATTTAGTTTGTTGAAAGATATTGCCGCTGCGGCCCTAAAAGCTCACATCCAGAAAAAGGACTTTATCGAAAAGCTGCTTTCTTATGCGGAGCAGGGGCCGCTAGCGGTGCTGGCTATGAACAATGATGGGTTCCCCTTCTTGAGAATGAACCGTGCTTACTATATTGTCGGTATTATCGGTTTAAATGAACTTGCACAAATTCATCAGGGCAGCCAGCTGCATCAATCCGGAGAAGCCCTTGAGTTTGGTCTGAGAGTTGTTGAATACTTGCAAGATGAAGTTGAGCGCCTGGGTAAAGAACTGGGCATGAAGATTATGCTGGAGCAGTCACCGGCGGAAACAACAGCCTATCGTTTTGCCCGGCTCGATTTAAAATATTATTCGCCTGCAGCCGGCCGCTATGTCAAAGGCGATATCGCCGAAGGAGCGATATACTATACAAATTCAACGCATTTGAATGTTTCTGCGGATATTGAACCGCTGCAAAGAGTAATTCGAGAAGGTCTCTTTCATAAATATCTGGAAGGAGAAGTTATTACCCATCTACAACTGGGCGGCGTAAATCCTGGCAAAGAAGCATTAAGTAAGTTTATTCATGATGTCTTTTACAATTCCGCCAACCGTCAGATTAGCTTTACGCCGGAATTTACCTCCTGTGTCTCCTGTGGTAAGACCGCACCAGGCCTGAATGAAAACTGTATTTACTGTGGATCAACAGATGTCGAAGGCATCGCGCGCCTCACCAAATACTTCAGCAAAATTTCCAGTTGGAACAAAGGTAAACTTGCCGAGCTAAGAAATAGAAAAGTAAACGAGAAGTATTTAACGGAGAAAATATAAATATTTCCGCCCTGCATGCGCCGGGTTTTACTCCGGCGGGAATCCAGCATCTTCTATACTTGACACTCGTATGCAAAATTCCAAGATAAATGTGGGAAGCGCCACAGTATTCTAGTCTTTACGGGGACTAAATAACGGTTTACATCTACTAAGCAAGGGTTTTAGATTTGGAATTGAGGTGAGGATTACCAGTTGTACTGAAGGCTCTTATAGTGTTACAGAATCTTTAATGCCGCACCATCTGCTCGCTCTTATTCGGAATATGTGAACACATCGCGGCCCCGTCCTTTCCCAACGCGTACCGTTCATATTCTTCTTGACACATAGAACCGGCGTTCAATTGCAGGACGGTCTGATTTTCTTATAGGGGGCAACTGTTTCTTGGAGAGATTAAGGCGTCTCGCTGGATTTCAAAATTGAAATCATGGTATTTCCCGCGTTTATGACAACCTTCATTGGGTTTTCTCTTTGCCGACGTCTGCCTTCTTGGTGAGATTGTCATCGACAAGTTTGTAAAATAGTTCGACGTATTGCTTATCTCCGAATATAGAGATACTGATAACGACTGTGGTGACACTGACATTCTTCTCGAGTGGTAAGATATCGATGTGCATAGGAACATTTTCCTTTATCTCCAGGGAATATCCTTCCTTCGGCGCCGATTTTATTAACGTTGATTTAATTTTCAGCTGGTCGGAAGCTCGCATCACTGCCCGGTAGGTCGTGTCGAGATCAAAGGCATAATATTTTGTCGCTTTGCCACTTTTCCAGACAACATAACCATCGTAGGCGGTTCCCAAAACTGGAAGAAATGGTAAAAATGGGACTACAGCGCATCCTGATAATAAAGCGGTAACTAAAAACAGAGCAAGGTGTGAAAATATTCTATTTCTCATGACTTTTCCTTTTCAGGCTCAGCGATATGAATCAGCACCGCCCCATCAGCAACAATGGACACCACCTTTTTTTGGCCTCACTTTCTTTCATAAATACCCCCTTCACTATTGAAGGCATTGCTTTTTCACGGTGGGAGTATATGATGAGCGGTCTTGTGAGTCAATTGAATTTTTACCACAAAATATGGAGTGCAGTCCAATTGTGGCAAAGTGAGCATTGCCAAGAGAAATCTTGAATAAATTACATCGCCTTTAATTCGTGGATTTCAGGAAGAAGTGCTTGCTGAAAACACCTACTACTAATGACTTTTTATATTGGCAACTGGCAAAGATATATTAACAAATTTTCAAAACATTGTTTTTTTTCTCGTATTATGCAAAGTATGTTTATAGAACTAACGGTATCGTTGCGCTATAATAAAGCTTTAAGGAAAGACTGAAACGACAGCTTTACCTTCAGCCTTCAGGCTATTAACCTATATTTTTTAAAGGATGCATTCATGAACAAGGAATTTATTGAAATCCGCTGGCATGGACGGGGCGGTCAGGGCGCAATAACGGCGGCAAAGATTGTTGCCGGAGCTGCCTTCGTCTCCGGTTATTTGGGAGTTGTCATGGCTCCAACCTTTGGCACGGAGCGCAGGGGCGCACCGGTCATGACATCTCTGAAGATATCCAGGGAGAAAATATATGATTTATCACCCATCGAGACACCCGACATCGTTGTAGTCCTTGACCACCTGTTGCTCAATGAGGCGAATGTCACCCAAGGGCTCAAACCCGGCGGGATAATCGTCCTGAATACACCAAAGGCTTTTGAATCTTACAACTTTAAAGATTACAGACTGGCAACCGCGGACATTACAGCAATATCAGTTGAGGCAGGCCTTCCTCACGGCATGGTCAATACAGGGATAATCGGAACGCTTGCAAAGGCCACGAACCTTCTGGGAATGGATATCCTGATAAAAGGCATTGAAGAGGAATTTCGCACAAGAAGGCCCGAAAAGAACTCATTGGCTGCAAAGATTGCCTTTGAAAGAACTGTGGCAGGAGGTTGAAAATGGGTACCAGAAATTACAGGAGAAAAACTTCTCACAGCGAACACGGGCCGGGTGACGGCGGAAGGACTGGTTCATGGCGGGTGGAAAGGCCGGTATTGAATAAAAGCCTCTGCATCCCCTGCAAAAGGAATACCGAGGCCTGCTTCATGTGCTGGCTGTTCTGTCCGGATGTTGTCATCTCCAGGACGATACCGCCGAAGATAGACCTGGAATACTGCAAGGGATGCGGCATCTGCGCTGAAGAATGCCCTACCAAGGCCATAACCATGGTGGACGAGGCGGGGTTCTCAGAAGAAGACAAGGACAAGGAGTAGACGCCATGCATATTATAGAAAACGGGAACGTTGCGGCAGCTCTGGGCGTCAAGCTTTGTCATGCCAATGTCATAGCAGCCTACCCCATCACACCGCAGACTCCTCTTACAGAAAAACTTTCCGAGTATGTTGAAGCAGGTGAAATGAAGGCCGAGTACATACCCGTCGAGAGCGAACATTCCGCTCTTGCCGTATGCATTGCCGCATCATCGGCCGGCGCCAGGTCTTTTACCGCGACAAGCGCCAACGGGCTTCTTTACATGCATGAACAGGTCCATTGGGCGGCCGGTGCAAGGCTTCCCATTGTTATGTGCGTTGTAAACAGAGCGGTCGGGGCACCATGGAATGTCTGGAATGACCAGCAGGACTCGATTTCACAGCGCGATACCGGCTGGATACAGATGTATTGCTGTGACCACCAGCAGATCATTGATTCGGTCATCAAGGCATACTGGCTAGCGGAGAAGGTGAGCATCCCGATTATGGTCTGCTATGACGGGTATATCCTTTCTCACACCTACATGCCGTTTGATGTCCCGGATCAGGAAAAAGTCGATGCATTTCTGCCGCCATTTCGGCCGGACTATGCGCTGAACACTGAAGAACCTGCCAATCTGAATACCGTAACTCTCCCTGACGTGCGTATGGATATCAAGGGTGAGATTGCACACGGATATATGGAGATTAGATATCTGCTTCATGAAGAAATGAGGACAGCGCTTACGGTGGCTGCTGAAGCGGAAAAAAGGTTTGCCGATATATTTGGCAGGGGCGGCGACCCATATGTCGAACCTTATCTTTGCGATGATGCGGAATATGTTGCCGTTGGGCTCGGGTCACTGACATACCAGCTGCGGGTTGCCATTGATACCTTGAGAAAAGAAGGCATCAGGGTGGGCGTCATGGGTGTTCGCTTTTACAGGCCTTTCCCGGACGTTGCGGTTGCCAATGCACTGAAAGGAAAAAAAGGCGTAATCGTCTACGAAAAGGCGTTGAGCTACGGTTATGAGGGTGCGCTGGCATCGGATTTAAAGTCCGCACTTTATGAACACCTTGCAGGTACAGGCACCTTGCCATTTGTCCAAAATTTTATTGCGGGAATTGGCGGCCGCGACATTCGGACAGATGATTTAACACAATCCCTCAGGGCTGCGACAAAAAGTAGAGTTTCGAAGGAGCCCGTATGGATAGGGCTTAAGCTATAGGAGAATCACATGCAGGCCAAAACAACAATTTTAAGTTTACCGACAGAGGAATTTGTCCATCCAGGGACAAGGGCATGCACCGGCTGCGGCCTGGCAATCGCATACAGAGTTGGTCTCAAGGCCCTTGGGAAAGACACAATCCTTGTTGTGCCTCCCAGCTGCCTTACTGTGCTTCAGGGGCTTTTCCCGATTGCCTCGACAAAGCTTGCATGCCTGAATGTGACGTTTGCATCCACAGCAGCTGCAGCCTCCGGAATTCTGGCAACCCTGAAGGTACAGGGAAAGGATAATATCAAAGTGGCAGCATGGGCAGGCGACGGCGGGACAAGCGACATAGGGCTACAGGCTTTATCGGGTGCCGCAGAAAGAGGCGAGAACTTCATCTACCTCTGCTACGATAACGAGGGGTACATGAACACTGGTGCTCAGCGCTCGGGGACTACCCCTATCGGTGCTGTGACCGCAAATACGCCGTTCAAGGGAAAGCTGCAGCAAAAAAAGGATGTACCGGCAATCATGGCGGCGCATAACTTAAGCTATGTNNCCTTGCCCGCCGGGCTGGGGATATGACCCGAGATATGGGATAAAGATTGGCAGGCTTGCCGTTGAAACCGGATATTATGACCTTTACGAGATCGTTAATGGTGAATTCAAACTTACGGCAGCATCCGAAAAGCTTGTTGAAAAACGCAAGCTGATACCGGTCCGTGAATATTTCCGCTCACAGTCACGGTTCAGGATTCTGACAGACGCGCAGATAGCAGTTATCCAGAATCAGATAGATGCGAAGTGGGCGAATTATTACAAAAAAGACGAGTAATGTATTCAGGGCGTATATCAGCATCTCAGTGCTGTTTTTAGGATATCCATATTCAGGTTGCCACCGGACATGATCATAACCACTTTCTTGCCTGCAAGACGGTCCCTTATTTTGTAAGCTGCCATCAAAGAAGCGGCACCAGCGCCGCAGGCCAGATTATGTGTGGTTGTCAGCGCCATTCTAATCCCTTCAAGGATCTCGTCTTCGGTCAGCAGCACTACATCATTGATGGTGTCCTTGAGAATGGTATACGGCAGATGGAATACACTTCTTGCGGCAAGGCCGTCTGCGACCGTATGGGCATCATCGAGAATTACAATTTCTCCCTTTTTCCAGGAATTATAGAAGGATGGGGCATTATGAGCCTCTACGCCAATTATCTCGATATCGGGCTTGAATGCACGTGCGGTTTTTACAAGCGATGCGCAGCCTGCACCGCCGCCGATAGGACAAATGATTGTATCAACTTCCGGCAGGTCCTCAAGGATCTCCAGTCCCATGGTTGCAAGGCCGTTCAGGATTTCAGGTTCGTTGCCCTGCTGGACATAGTAATAACCTGCACTGTCAGCAAGCTCATCGCAGTATGACTGTGCGTCGTAGAAGTCTTCCCCGTGGACAATAAGTTCTGCGCCGTAGCTTTCTATTGTCCTGTTGATTTCAGGATTGTTGTTTTCCGGTACGACAACCGTGCAGGGCACATGGAACAATTGTCCCGCCCAGGCCATAGCAAGGCCGTGGTTGCCTCTGGTTGCAACTAGGATACCGCTTTCCAGCTCTTCCTTGGACATATGATGAACGAAATTAAGTGCCCCTCTTATTTTGAATGATCCGGTCGGATTGTGGTTTTCATGCTTGATGAATGCCTCGCAGCCGACGAGTCTGGAAAGTTCTGAATAGCATATCAGGTTTGTCCTGTTCAGGTACCTGTAAATAACTAATCTTGCCATTAAAGCCCTTGTCAGGTTGACCTGCTCGCTCAGCAACTCGTATTTTTTCAGCATAAAAACCCTCCTTGATAATTCTTTTTCCTCAATAGCATAATAGCATGCAAAAGAATGAAATTAAAGCATTAAAAAATAGAGGGTACGATTAGTTTTGTTCAGGTTTTATACCAATGTGGAGCCAGGTAACGCCGAAAGTAAGCGGATATTTTTCGACGTTGATCATACCGGTCTTTTCCATGATGCGGACGAATTGATCCGGGGAGGGGAAGTTAATGATGGAATCGGCAAGGTAATGATAGGCGGCGGGGTTTGCCGAAAAAAATTTCGCAAACAAGGGAAGTAAATAATTCAAATAAGCATAGTAAAGATATTTAAAAAACCGGTTCTGGATAAAGGTCATCTCCAGGATCAGAATTTGTCCGCCTGGTATCGTTACGCGCAGCATTTCTTTCAGCGCTTGTTCTCTGTCGGGAATATTTCTGATCCCAAAAGCGATTCCGGTAACATCAAAGGTGTTGTCGTCAAAGGGGATGTGCAAGGCGTCGCCCTGCATCAGCATTACTTTTCCCGTCATATTTTTCATTTCTATTTTACTTTTCCCTGCTTGTACCATTTCGCTGACAAAATCGATGCCCGCAACACTTATCTGTGGATGTTCCAAGACGGCGGCAATGGATAAATCTCCTGTTCCGCAAGCAACATCAAGATACCTGTTGGTTTTAAAAAACCGCATTTTTTTTGTGGCAAAACGGCGCCAGGCAATATCGCGGCGCAGGCTCAAGAAATGGTTCAAGAAATCATATTTACCTGTGATTGTGGAGAAAATCTCTCTGACCATGCCGATACGTTCTTTGTCGGTAATAGTATTTACAGGAGGATATTTATTACCCGCGGATTTTTCCATTTGTGACTTTTCCTTTTTGTGAATTTGATTATCCCAATTTTAAATCAAAGCGCTATCTTCGTTGGCAGCGTCGTCGGTTTCCTCAGCGTATGTGTAGGGAACGGTCGCGACCGTTCCCTACACACCTCCTTCTTGCCGCCTCGATATCATCTTTGATTTAGAAATGGTATTATAAATGCGTCTGTGACTTATCAATGAAATATAGTAAAAGCAATATAAACAGAAAAAGAAAAAATGACATGACAATATAATTCAACCCGAAGCTTTAATCCGCCCGGCAATTTTAATAGACCGATCTGTAAAAAGCGGGGAAAATTCCGCCGTCTGCCCTTGACAGAGGATATACCCGTAAATATATTAGCCACACTTTTGGGTAGGATATTCTGAAAGAATTATCGGTGGGTAAGTATGGAAGATCACATAATAAAAATATTTAAAGAAAGTATCCGTGTTAAGGAAGCTTTCGTTAATGAAAATCTGAGTAAGCTTGTTAATGTTGTCGAGGCGGTAACTTCCGCGCTGAAAGCAGGCAGCAAGATTTTGATTTTTGGTAATGGTGGTTCGGCTGCCGACGCGCAGCATATAGCTGCGGAATTTGTTAATAGGTTTGTGATTGAACGGCCGCCTCTTCCCGCCATAGCATTGACTACCGATACATCAGTTATTACGAGTATTGGTAATGATTATGATTTTTCCGAAATATTCAGCAAACAAATCCGGGCGATAGGTCTGCCAGGCGATATTGCCTGGGGCATCAGTACCAGTGGTAATTCCGCCAATGTTTTGAAAGGGCTGGAAGTGGCCAAAAAGATGGGGTTGGTTACAATCGCTTTTACCGGTAAGGATGGGGGGGACATTGCGAAGATTGCTGATTTATCCATTAATGTTTCTTCATCAGTTACGGCGCGCATTCAGGAAGTGCATATTACGGCAGGCCATGCCATCTGTGAGCTGGTCGATATCAAACTTTTCCAGAAGCCGGATTTGAAATAATAAATTTTTCTGAGGACATAGTGAAAACAAAGAAAGAACATAAAGGGCATAAAGAAGAAATTGATGAGCAAGGTCAAGCAGATGTTTCCTCTTCAGACGAAGACGAAGATGTCAATAAAGCAGTTTCTGCCCAAAATGCAGAACTGAAGGAAGAATTAGCACGGAAGGAAAAAGAGGTCACAGACAATTACGATAAGTATCTTCGTGCTGTTGCGGATTTGGATAACTATAAAAAACGAGCAATTAGAGAAAAAGCCGACATAATCAAATATGGCAAGGAAGATGTAATAAAAGACATTTTGCCTTTTGTGGACAGCCTGGATAGGGCGCTTGCGCATGCTGACAACTCTGATGTTCAAGCTTTTAAGGAAGGCATAAAATTGATTCAGGAACAGCTTCTAAGTTGCCTCAAAAAACATGGTGTGGAGAAAATTGATAGCGTCGGTCTTGATTTTGATCCTAACTTTCACGAGGCAATGATGCAAGTTGAAAGCGAAGAACATGCGGAAAACAAAGTAGTTAACGAAGTCCAAAAAGGTTATTTACTAAACGGCAGGCTTTTGAGACCGTCAAAAGTCTGTGTCTGTAAAAAGATAAATAAAGAAAATGATGTATGTGAACAAATTGCGGATAATGGAGAATAAGGAGGAAAAAAATGGGAAAGATTATTGGAATTGATTTAGGAACAACAAATTCTTGTGTAGCTATAATGGAGGGGGGCGACCCTGTCGTTATAGCCAATCAAGAAGGCAATCGCACTACGCCTTCTATCGTGGCCATCACGGAAAGTGGTGAGAGGCTGGTGGGTCAGGTTGCCAAAAGACAAGCCATAACAAACTCGGAAAATACAGTTTATGCTGTCAAAAGACTGATCGGTAGAAAATACAACTCTAAGGAAGTTCAGAATGATATAAAAATTATTCCTTATAAAATAACGGAAGCATCCAATAGCGATGCACAGGTCACTGTGCGGGGCAAGAATTACTCGCCGGCGGAAATATCGGCGATGGTTTTAACCAAGATGAAACAAACGGCCGAAGACTATTTGGGAGAAAAAGTAACAGATGCTGTTATTACTGTTCCCGCATATTTTAACGATTCGCAAAGGCAGGCAACAAAAGACGCAGGCAAGATTGCCGGACTGAATGTATTACGTATCATCAATGAACCTACAGCAGCGGCTCTGGCCTATGGTTTGGACAAGAAGAAGGAGGAAAAGATTGCCGTCTTTGATTTGGGAGGCGGCACATTTGATATATCGATTCTGGAATTAGGCGAAGGTGTCTTCGAGGTGAAATCTACCAATGGTGATACGCATTTGGGCGGAGAGGATTTTGATCAGCGCGTAATGGATTATCTGGTTGCTGAATTCAAGAAAGATCAGGGAATTGATCTGCGCAGCGACAAAATGGCTCTGCAACGACTGAAAGAAGCGGCGGAAAAAGCGAAAATGGAGCTTTCCACCACACTAGAAACAGATATCAATCTGCCGTTTATCACCGCTGACGCTTCCGGTCCCAAGCATATGAACATTAAACTCTCCAGAGCCAAATTAGAATCTCTTGTGGAAGAGTTAATCAACAAAGTTGTCGGACCCTGCCAGACCGCGATTAAAGATGCCAATTTAACCACCAAAGATATTGATGAAGTCGTTCTCGTAGGCGGTATGACCAGAATGCCGCGCGTCCAGCAGAAGGTGAAAGAGATATTCGGTAAAGAGCCGCATAAAGGTGTCAATCCGGACGAAGTTGTCGCTGTTGGTGCTGCCATTCAGGGTGGTGTTCTGGCGGGAGATGTGAAAGACGTATTGTTGTTAGATGTCACGCCTCTGTCTTTAGGAATAGAAACTTTAGGCGGAGTCATGACGAGACTCATTGAGAAAAACACAACGATTCCCAGCAAGAAAAGCCAGATTTTCTCAACGGCAGCCGATAATCAACCGGCAGTGAGCATTCATGTTCTTCAGGGCGAGCGCCAGATGGCTGCCGATAACAGAACCTTAGGCCGCTTTGAGCTGGTAGGTATCCCGCCGGCGTCGCGCGGTGTGCCGCAGATTGAAGTTACCTTTGATATTGATGCCAACGGCATTGTGCATGTTGGCGCCAAAGATCTTGGCACTGGTAAGGAACAGAGTATTAAAATTACAGCTTCCAGCGGCTTGTCCGAAGCGGAAATTCAGAAATTGGTACGCGATGCCGAAGCACACGCGGAAGAAGATAAACGCCGGAAAGAGTTGATTGAAACAAGAAATTCCGCCGATTCTCTGGTTTACGGCGTGGAGAAGAATGTCAAAGAATTTGGAGATAAAGTCGACGCGGCAGAGAAAGTCAAAATTGAAGAAGCAATAGGCCTTGTGAAAAAAGCTCTGGAAGGCGACGACATTGAAGCCATTAAGAAAGCTCAAGAAGAGTTAATGAATATTTCGCATAAATTGGCAGAGGCTATGTACGCCAAGACCGCTGGAACCCAAGGCGGGCAGGGTGGCCCCGGTGGACCGGATGCCGGAGCTCAACCGGGCGGTGCCGGGCAGGCTTCAGGTAAAAAGGATGATGATGTAGTCGATGCCGACTTTGAAGAAGTAAAAAAATAAATCATTCACTTTGAAGCCCGGAACCGTATTTTATGGTTTCGGGCTTTTTTTGTATCGACCAGCGCAGAAAAATATTATACAATAATCAATATCATTGACTTAAGGATTTTTACCTTTCAAGTCCCCCTTTATCTTGTGCCCTTTAGGGTATAAAGGGGGATACAAGGGGGATTTTTATGGCATTGAGTAAAATCTCCCCCAACCCCTCTTTAGAAAAGAGGGGAGCTGTTGTGCTTAAGTCAATGACATTGATACAATAATAGAAGTTATACCATTCTAAATCAAAGATGATATCGAGGCGGCAAGGAGGAGGCGACGATGCGTATTGTACATACGTTGAGGNNAGATAGCGCTTTGATTTAGAATGGTATAAGAGGAATTATGGGCAGCTTTGATTCATGCAAGAAAAATATTGTTGTCACGCTCTGCGGCTTAATTTGTGTGATTGCGTCATTATCGTCAGTATTTGCCGCAGAAAAGCTAAGTGCAATTTCCTCTGATCAGTACGGATGCCCGGCGATTCTTCTGACCAATGAAGATTACTTTCCCGCGTTGTTAAAGGCCATTGACGAAGCGCAAAGCGAAATCTTCATATCGGTCTTTTCTTTTAAAGCCGGTGTGCACAAAAACAGTTATCCCGATCGCATTTTGGGGCATTTGGCTAAAGCGGTGAAAAGAGGCGTTAATGTTAAAGTTATCTTAGAAACCACCGGCAGACTTGATGATGAACTGAACGCTCAAAATAGACAGACCGGGAAACTTTTGGAAGAGAAGGGCGTGAAGGTCTATTTCGATTCGCCGCGCACCACTACTCACACAAAGCTGATTGTAATCGATGAACGGATGATTATTCTGGGCAGTCATAATCTGACACAGTCCGCCCTGAAGTACAATAATGAAATTTCTGTAATGCTTTCGAGGCCTGATTTAGCCAAACGCGCTCGTGATTATATGCTGACAATTATCAAGGAGGCAAAATGAACATTAACCGAATATTGACCAGTATATCCATTTTACTTCTGGTCATTTTATTTATGAGCTGTGCAAGAATATCAGACACTCTCGAAAAACCGGCGCAGCCTCCACCTGCTGTAGAAACAAAAACTCAACAAGATATCCAGCCACCGCAAGAAAAACCACCTGAAGTTAAACCCCCGGAAGTAACTGTGCCAAAAGTAGAGCCGCCTTTATT